>JAPOIJ010000031.1 GCA_029979005.1 Planctomycetota bacterium
ATTGAAAATCTTACTAGAAGGCGAGAAAATTGCCGTTCAAATCGACAATGAATTTGTCAGTCAGTTTTCGTCTTCGGGAATTGGACACCCAACCAAAGAAAATATCGCGTTTTCCGTTCCCCGAATGGTCGATATCCAGAATTTAGCGGTCTATCGGATCAATCAAGAACCATCCGAAACAAAACAACCTTAAACAACGAATTCTGGTGGTAGGTTGAAGCCGACACCCGCCCCTGCCGTCAGAATTTTTTGCTGCGGCGATACTCGGATGGAGAGACGTTCATTTGCTTGCGAAAGCATCGCGAAAAATGAGCATGGTCAAAAAAACCGCAGCGAACCGCAATCGTCGCAACCGTCTCATCAGTCTGAGCCAATTTCTCACAAGCGACCTCCAGTCGAACACGCGAAAGATACTGTCGCGGCGAGACCCCAAATACCCGACGAAACTGACGTTCAAACTGGCTAATTGAGAGCTTTGCCTTTGTCGCTAATTCAGATGTATTGAGCTTTCGATGGTAATTTGAATGTAAGTATTCAACCACATTTGCAAATCGCTTGGCGTCTTTAGTATCCCCCCGCTTAGTATCAACCTGCCGGGAAAATCCAGCGATGCCGACCACCACACCTTCGCCGTTGCGAAGCGGAATTTTACTGGTCATTACCAGTCGCGGAGAACCTGCCATCTCCGGTGCGCTCTCAAGACGATTTATTATCGGTTCACCGGTTCGCATGACCTGCTCGTCATCTTGACGATAACTCTCAGCTCGCTGCGATGGAAAAAAATCGAAATCAGTTTTTCCGATCACCTCATTTTGATCCAGCGCGCCGCAGTATTCACAACCTCTTTGATTAATCGCTAGAAAACGTCCGCGGAGGTCTTTCACAAAAAAATTTAGCTCAGGCTGCAGGTTAAAGAGATCCAACAACTCCGATACATCGATTTGTGAGAAAAACGAGCGAACGAGGCTTGTATTATTCATATTTATTTTTTACACAAACATGCGGTGGCTGTGCAAGCCGAGCAATGGAATCTGGGATATGATTGGAGCATGAAAAAAATCTTTATTACCCTCTGCTTCGCCTGGCTACCCACTTGCCCGCTTTTTTCGGATGTCGACTTTAATCGTGAAATTCGACCCATTCTTAGCAAGCACTGCTTCGCTTGTCATGGTTTCGACCCATCGACCCGCGAGGCTGAGTTGCGGCTGGACAATTTCGAAGGAGCGACACGCGATCTTGGTGAACGGTTTGCCATCGTGCCTCACCAACCCGAGGCAAGCGAACTTGTCACGCGAATTTATTCAGACGATACCGATGTACTGATGCCTCCCCCTGAGAGCGGGCAGCGATTAACGGACGCCGAAAAAAAACTTCTTCGGCAATGGATTACCGAAGGCGGTGCCTTTTCGACTCACTGGTCTTTCGTTGCCCCCACACAAAAACCGATTCCGACTGTAAAACATGCCCATTGGCCCAAACGCCCAATGGATTACTTCATTCTAAAAAAAATGGAGGCACAGAATTTTGCTCCCGCCCCTCCAGCAGATCCAGCCCGACTCTTGCGGCGTTTAGCTCTCGATCTAACGGGCCTTCCCCCGACGCCTGAGGCAGCAGCACGCTTTCTGGCAGATCCGTCGTCTGAAAATTACGAACGGGAGGTCGATCTCTTACTCGCAACTCCCGCTTTCGGTGAACATTGGGCGCGAATGTGGCTCGACCTCGCCCGTTATGCCGACACCAAAGGTTATGAAAAGGATCGACATCGTGATATCTGGCGCTATCGAGACTGGGTAATCGATGCCCTCAATCAAGACATGCCTTTTGACCAATTTACAAGAGAGCAATTGGCAGGTGATCTGCTGCCCGAAAGAACGGACGATCAAATTCTTGCCACAGCGTTCCATCGCAACACGATGACCAACGAAGAAGGGGGAACGGACGACGAAGAATTTAGAGTTGCGGCAGTGAAAGACCGAGTCGATACGACACTGCAAGTTTGGATGGGATTAACCATGGGTTGTGCAAAATGCCATTCCCATAAATACGATCCGATCAGCATCAGCGATTACTATTCGTTTTTAGCCTATTTCAATCAAACACAAGATAGAGATACTGAATCTCCGTTCCATCCTACGCCTACTGTTGAACAAGCAAAAGGAATCGCAGCTCAACAGAACGTTGTTACACTCGCAAAGAAGGAACTCGACGTTCGGCCAGCCGATTTCGACAGCAAGCTTTCTCAATGGATGCAGCAATTTACAGAAATCCCACTCTGGCAAAACCTGAAACTAGAGGAATCTACCTCAGAGGCCCAGGTTGGTTTCGATCAGAAAGATGACCAGATTATTTTAGCAACCGGGAATCGCCCGGAACGAGATACCTGGACGCTTACTTTTAAATTACCCGCACTGCCCGATGGTAAAAAATATCAATCACTTCGAATTGAATATTTTCCCCAGTCAATCGCTGGCGGTGACTGGGCAGACAAAAACGTGGCAATTCGCGACCTGACCGTTGAGCAAATTCAAGACACCGAATCTCCCAAAAAAATTGCACTCACCAACCCGCGAGCAACGTTCTCCCAACGCGGCTGGGAAGTTGCCAAACTAATCAGCGGAGACAACTCCGCTGGCTGGGCAATTTCACCCAAATTCAAAGAATCGCAAAACTGTATTCTTGATTTTTCTGAACCGATTGACTCTGGGATTATCAGAATCACTCTGGAACAACAATACGGCGAAGGCCTATTACTCGCCCGCTCGCGTTTTTCAGTAAGCCCCTACCCTGCGGAATGGCTAATCGCCGAACTCAAACCTAATTTCGAAGAGACCTTTTGGTCGCTCAGCGATCCACAATATCCTGCGAAAAAGAAAAACTATCAGACCGAATTAGCAAAACTGGCAGCATTAAGAAAAGCTGTACCCCGCACACCGGTGATGGCAGAATTACCTGTCGCTCAACAACGTAAAACAAAAATCAATAATCGAGGAAACTTTCTTGATCTCGGTGATGAGGTCACGCCCAGTGTTCTGGAAATATTTGGCAGTTTCCCCGAAAACGCCGCGTCCAACCGACTTGGCGTCGCAAACTGGCTAATGCAACCGGCAAACCCTCTAACTTCGCGGGTAATGGTCAATCGCATTTGGGCGCGAATCTTTGGAATTGGGATTGTCGAAACAGAAGAAGATTTTGGATCTCAGGGCCTGCCCCCGTCCCACCCCGAATTACTAGATTCGTTAGCAGTCGATTTTCGAGAACAGGGATGGTCGATCAAGACGCTCCTCAAAACAATCGTAACCTCCAGCACCTACCAGCAGAGCGCAATCGCGACTCCAGACCATCTTGCGCGCGACCCTCGCAACCGCTTGCTCGCACGTGGCCCACGATTCCGTCTTTCTGCCGAAACGGTTCGCGATCAGGCGCTCGCAATTAGTGGTTTACTGACGAAACAAGTTGGAGGTAAATCCGTCATGCCACCCCAACCCGGCGGCGTGTGGAAAACTACTTACAGTGGTGAAGACTGGAAAAACGCTGACGGCCCCGATCGCTTTCGCCGGGGCCTTTACACCTATCTCAAGCGGACCAGTCCTTATCCAGCAATGACGACCTTTGATGCTGGCAGCGGCGAGGTCTGTCAAGTGCGTCGGATTCGAACCAACACGCCTCTTCAAGCGTTAGTAACGCTGAACGACACGGCATTTCTGGAAGCAGCGGGCGGATTGGCGCAACGCATGCGACAATCCTCGGACAATCTGAAACAGCAAATTGTGAATGGCTTTACCATGACACTCGTGCGGCAACCCACACCTCGCGAAACTAAGCGATTAATGGACTTGTACGCATCTCTTGAAATCGATGAGGAGTCAGCCCAATCGCTGCTCCAGGCTTCCGCATTATCTGAGGGCGATTCTCGTCTAGTCGCCATTGCGAATGTCCTCCTCAATCTTGACGAAACACTGATGAAATAAGATTTACTATGAAACTACCACTTCCGCTTAAAAAAATTCAAGCGACGACGCGACGTCAATTTTTTGGTCACACGGGCTTAGGACTCGGGTCAATCGCGCTCAGTTCTTTGCTCAATCAGGAGAGCTCAAACGAACCAACTGGCTTTCGAATTCCAGCAAAAGCAAAATCTGTCATCTATTTACATATGGCAGGTTCCCCCTCCCAGTTGGAATTATTTGAACACAAGCCGGCACTGGATCGGCTGCACGATACGGAATGCCCCCAGGAATATCTCGAAGGAAAACGGTTTGCTTTTATTCGTGGCGTGCCCAAGATGCTGGGCTCACAATTCAAGTTTCAAAGAACCGGAGAGAGTGGCCAGTGGGTCAGTGACCGGCTGCCGCATCTCAGCAAGGTCATTGACGACCTCTGTGTGATTCGCTCAGTCCACACGGAGCAATTCAACCACTCTCCCGCACAATTGCTGATGCAAACGGGCAACCCGCTATTAGGTTACCCATCAATCGGCTCCTGGGCGACGTACGGTCTGGGATCCGAAAACAAAGATCTCCCCGGATTCATGGTTCTCTCGTCGGGTGGAAAAACCCCGAGCGCTGGAAAATCTCTTTGGGGCAGCGGATTCTTGCCAACAATCTACCAAGGTGTTCAATGCCGAACCGATGGTGGCGACCCCATTCTTTTCCTCAGTGATCCGAAAGGGCTTAGCCGGGGTGAACGACGCAAGACACTCGATGCAATTGCCGATCTGAATCGGTATCAGCATGAGCATATCGGTGACCCTGAAACAATCACGCGAATCGCCCAGTATGAACTTGCTTTCAAAATGCAGATCTCAGTTCCCGAGGTAATGGATATTGGACGAGAGTCCCAAGCAATGCTCGACCTCTACGGAGCAAAACCGGGGTACGTCTCCGCCGCAGAATCGGCTGCCGACCCACGGACACTCTACAAAGGCGATGATCCAACTTTTGCCAACAATTGTTTACTCGCCCGGCGACTGGTCGAAAGTGGTGTTCGATTCGTTCAGCTATACGACTGGGGGTGGGATCACCATGGCTCCTCTCCCGGGGAGTCGATCGACGAGACGCTACCTATCAAATGTCGGCAAATTGATCGAGCAGTCGCAGGCTTGATTACCGATCTGAAACAACGCGGTCTCTTCGATGAAACGCTAGTTATCTGGGGAGGCGAGTTTGGCAGAACGCCAATGATGCAAAATAACGTTCGCAAGAATCTAGTTAAGGGTTTTATTGGCCGAGACCACCATCCCCACGCGTTTACCATGTGGATGGCTGGAGGCGGCATCAAACCGGGGGTTTATGGTCAAACCGACGACATCGGCTATTACATTACAGAAAATCCAGTCAGTATTCGCGACCTTCAATCAACCATTCTCCACCAAATCGGGATTGATCCCAAACGGTTCAATTTCCCCTACCAAGGACTCAAACAGCGGCTTATCGGGCCTTCCGACGAAGGCAAAGTGATTCGTGATATCCTCGCCTGATTCGATCGAATAGAATTCACAGCCAATCCATATCGATTAAAATAAACGGCTATGAAATCCATTTCCTCAATCACTTTATTACTCTGCTGTGTCTTCTCGATAACATCGGTCGCTGAAGAGCCGATAGATTTTGCGCGGGATATCCAACCAATTCTCGCTGAAAACTGCTATTTCTGTCATGGCCCTGACGCAAATCAGCGCGCCTCAGACCTCCGGCTCGATATTGAAGAGGAAGCCAGGCAATCCATCATTGCGTTTGATGCCAATGCAAGTGAATTGTATTCCCGCATTCGATCGGATGATCCTGACGAAAAAATGCCACCGCCGGATTCACACCGAAGGTTAACTCCAGGCCAAATCTTATTGATCCAAAAATGGATTGACCAAGGTGGAAAATGGGGACAGCATTGGGCCTACAAACCCATCGTGAAACCGGAGATCGAGACAAGGAACGCCATTGATTTTTTTGTCCAACAGAAACTGCAGCAGCAAGGTCTTGAATTTTCACCGGCTGCCGATCGCCGTACATTACTTCGACGCGTTAGCCTTGACCTGACCGGTTTACCACCGACCATTGAACAAATCGAGACCTTCCTCGCAGACACTTCACCGGATGCCTATCAGCAAATGGTTGAGCGAATGCTCCAATCACCTGCCTTTGGTGAACGCATGGCGTGGGACTGGCTCGATTCAGCCAGGTACGCCGATACCAACGGCTACCAGGGCGACAACGAACGGACGATGTGGCCGTGGCGTGACTGGGTAATTCGTGCGTTCAATGACAATCTTCCATTCGATCAGTTTTCAAAATGGCAAATTGCCGGTGATCTGCTGACCAATCCAACGGAAGAGCAGATTCTGGCAACCGGATTCAATCGAAACCACCCGATCAACGGTGAGGGCGGGCGCATTCCAGAAGAGAATCGAATCGATTATGTGATGGACATGACGGAAACGACCGGCACCGTCTGGTTGAGCCTTACATTTAATTGTTGTCGCTGCCATGACCACAAATACGATCAACTGACTCAGGAAGACTATTACAGTCTGTTTGCATTTTTCAACCAAACTCCGGTTACCGGCGCTGGCGGCAATGCCCAAACCGCGCCGGTGCTTTCGGTACCCGACCAACCTCAGCGATTGCAACTGGCAAAACTAAATAATCAATTCTCCAGTTTAAAATCAGAACAAGAACGTCTTATTGGAGTGCTGAACCAGCAACAAAGTGACTGGGAATCAACCCAAATTGAATTATTTCAGAACAAAAAAACATGGTCTGTTTGGCACCCCGAAACCTACTCTGCAGACAAATCTAAACTTGAATATTCTGCTGACGGCTCGCTCCTCGTCTCGGGAGCCAATCCGGTCAACGACAACTACCAACTTACGGGAAAGTCAGATCTTCCTGTCATCCGGGCAATCCGCCTCGAAGTTCTCAAACACGCGTCAATGACTGCCGGCGGTCTCACGCGATCGGTCAGTTCCAATTTTGTATTGACTGATTTTTCGGCCTATCTCATCGAACCGGGTGTGACACCGATCCGTCTTCCATTCAAACACGCACAAGCCGATTACGAACAGCCGGGGCACAAGGCCCAACTAGCCATCGATTCCAACGCCCAAACAGGATGGGCCGTTTGGGCTCCCGATAAGAACATGCAACAGGAGCACGAGGCCGTTTTTTGGTTCGAAAAACCAGTGACATTGCCGCCGGATGCAAAAATCAAACTTGTACTCAAACACGAGTCGATACACAAACAACACAATATCGGGAGACTGAGAATCTCCCTTACCCAACAGAAAAATCCAACGCTTGCCGGCGACCAAGAAAAGTTAATGGCCGCCTTGAAGCAACCACGCGAGGCTCGGTCGTCCGCGCAACTTAAACTCATTCAACAGAAACACTTCGAATCCAATTCCGATTACCAAACCCAAGTCCAAAAAATCAACTCGATCGACAGCAAAATCAAATCACTAAAGAAGGCCTATCCCAAGGTGATGGTAATGGCGGACGGGCCTAAGCTTCGAAAAACCTATCGACTTAACCGAGGGTCCTACGAAGAGCCATTGAACGAGGTCTCGATGCGTGTGCCCGAAATGCTCACACCACTTCCCAAGGATTCGACTCCTAACCGACTCGCGCTTGCCAACTGGCTTTTTTCAGTCGACAACCCGCTGACGCCACGCGTTTCGATCAATCGAATTTGGGCTAAATTTTTTAACACTGGCCTGGTCAAAACACTAGAAGATTTTGGCGTCCAGGGCGAACCACCTAGTCATCCAAAATTACTGGATTGGCTGGCCGCCGAATACCGGGATTGCGGATGGGATACCAAACACATGATCCGCTTAATTTTAAACAGTCGAACTTATCAGCAATCTTCGCAAACAAATCCCCACTTACTTGAGATCGACCCAAACAATCGGCTACTCGCCCGGGCATCGAGGTTCCGAATGCCCTCGTGGATGATTCGTGACTACGCGCTTGCGTCCAGTGGAAGACTCGTGCGAACAATTGGAGGACGACCTGTAAACGGTTATCAGCCGAAGGGGGTCTGGGAAGAAGCCAGTTTTGGAAAAAAAACTTATCGCCAGGATTCAGGAGACGCGCTTTACCGACGATCAATCTACACCTTTTGGCGGCGCATCGCCGCGCCCACCATGATTTTCGATAACGCTGACCGGATGACATGCTCTGTCATTTCTTACCGGACTAACACGCCGCTTCACGCCTTGAATACTCTCAACAACACAACTTATGTCGAAGCCGCTAGACTGCTTGCCAGTAGCCTGTTGAAAGAAAAACTAACCGATCGGGAAACGCTCGCTAAAATTTATCAACGGGTTGTGACACGTTTACCTCGGGAGAAAGAAATTCCAATTCTCCTAGCCGGCCTGAATCGCGACCGGCAACAATTTGCGGCCAATAAAAAAAATGTCGTTTCCTTTTTAGGGATCGGCGAATCACCTGCCGACTCCAACCTTGACCCGGTTGAATTAGCCTCCTGGACCAACCTCTGTATCGCCGTTTTAAATCTCGATGAAAGCCTTACACGGCAATAGGCAAGCAAACCAATGAATTAAGAACCCGATCCAATTACGAACGCGTGCCGGCTATGAATCTTCATGAACAACAAAAACTGCATTCGACCCGACGGGAATTCTTCGGTCGCTCGGCAAATGGAGTTGGAACTGCTGCGTTGGCGAGCCTGTTAAATCGTTCGGTACTTGCAGGGGAAGGGCGAACCGTGCCTCGCAAAGGCGGCCTGCCCGGCGTCCCCCACTTTGCTCCAAAAGCAAAACGTGTCATTGCGTTGATTCAAAACGGCGGGCCTTCTCATGCTGATCTCTTTGACTGGAAACCCAAACTAGCTCAAATGCACGGGCAGCCTGTACCCGAGGAATTCGTCGCCGGTAAACGTTTCAGCACGATGACGGGAAAACCCGATGGAAAATTAATGCTGGCCCCTATCGAACCGTTTCACCAGCGAGGAAATTCTGGAGCCTGGGTCAGTGATATGCTCCCCTACACTGCCTCGATTGCAGATGAATTAACCTTTCTCAATGGCATGCACACCGACGCAGTGAATCACGCTCCGGCCATTAGCTTTTTATTGAGTGGCGCACAGATACCGGGACGGCCAACTCTGGGAAGCTGGATGAATTACGGACTGGGAAGCGAGGTAGATGATCTTCCAAATTTTATCGTCATGACTTCCGTTTCAAAAAACACGACCTGCGGACAAATTTTCTATGACTTTTACTGGGGTAGCGGTTTTCTACCTTCTAAACACCAAGGAGTTAAATTCCGCGGTTCCGGCGATCCGGTTCTCTACCTCTCCAATCCCGAAGGCATAACCCGCAAAATGCGTCGCGGGTGGCTCGATAACATCGCCCAGTTAAATCAAATGCAACTTCAAGAATTCGGCGACCCGGAAATCGCAACCCGAATCGCTCAATACGAAATGGCTTTTCAAATGCAGGCAAGTGTGCCTGAGTTGACCGACCTGTCGGATGAGCCCCGAAGTATTCTTGACATGTACGGCCCCGGAGTCGAAGAACCTGGTTCGTTTGCCCACAACTGCCTTATGGCGCGTCGTCTCGCCGAACGAGGGGTCAGTTTCACTCAACTCATGCACGCCGGCTGGGATCAACACCGAAGTTTGACAACGGAATTTTATACTCAATGCCGAGATACCGACCAGGCAAGTGCTGCCCTGGTAATGGACCTGAAACAACGTGGAATGCTTGAAGACACACTCGTTGTTTGGAGTGGAGAATTCGGACGTACTCCGTTTATTCAAGGAGACATCAACAACCGGAAACAATGGGGACGTGACCATCACCCTTATGCCTACACTACCTGGATGGCGGGGGGTGGCCTCAAACCCGGCTTGAGCTACGGCGAAACGGATGAATTGGCGATGAACGTTGCCAGTGATGGTGTTCATATCCATGATTTGCAGGCAACTCTCTTGCATCTCCTTGGAATTAACCACGAGGAATTAACCTACCGGTTCCAAGGCAGACAATTTCGACTGACCGATGTCCATGGTCGGGTCGTTCATGAAATCCTAGCTTAATCTTGCGGTGGCGACGGAGAACACAAAACCGCGAGCCAAAGCACATTTAATTCAGCGGATGAAAGCTTTTGGATTTCCAAAAATCCCATACTTAAGACGCGTTTCTCTGATACGATGGACAGGCTAAAAACCTAATCTGGCATTCGAGGGCCATTCATTGACAACTTCTGAACCAGTTTTTCCAAACCCAACCTCGCGCCGCGATCCCGCACATAGTCGCGCCGAAACTAATCCAAATGACACTGCCCCGGAGTCTACCTGGACACTCAACGATGCCAGAGAGCTATACGGTATTCAGCGATGGGGTCTGAGCTATTTCGGAATCTCCGAATCGGGAAACGCTACCGTCGAAGCACCGACACCGGCAGGCGTCAAAACAATTGAATTTTCCGAAATTCTCGATGGCCTCAAACAGCGCGGACTCGATATGCCGGTCATGCTCCGGTTCGAAAATCTCGTCGATGATCGCATCACGCAACTTCATCAAGGATTTGCATCCGCCATCGCCAAGACCGATTATCAAGGCGAGTATCGCGGCGTTTTCCCAATCAAAGTTAATCAACAGAGTCACGTCATTGCGGAAATCGCCAGATTTGGCGAGCGATTTAATTACGGGCTCGAAGCAGGGAGCAAAGCGGAACTCTTAATCGCCTTGGCGACCCTTCCATCTCCTGAGAGCTTGATTATCTGTAACGGCTACAAAGATGTGGAATATATCGACCTCGGACTTCGGGCGCTTTCAATGGGGCTTCAAGTCTTTTTCGTCATCGAAACGCCTAAAGAACTCCCGATGATCCTTGACCGTGCAAAACACTGGGGAGTCACGCCTTGTATTGGCGTGCGATTGAAACTCTCCACCGCCGTCGATGGACATTGGAGTCGGGACGCCGGAGATCGTAGCCTTTTTGGTTTAACGACACTGCAGTTGATTGAAATTATTGACAGCCTCCGAGAAGCTGAAATGCTGGACTCCCTGCAGATGCTGCATTTCCACCTTGGCAGCCAAGTACCGAATATTCGCAATGTCCGAGACGGCATTACCGAAGCCTGTCGTTTTTATGTCAACCTCATTAAAGAGGGAGCGCCGATGGGGTATTTTGACATTGGTGGAGGACTCGCTGTCGACTACGACGGATCCGCAAGTATCGATGGCCACAGTCGAAACTACGACCTCGACGAATACTGCGTCGATATTGTTGAAGCCATCATGGCCGCGTTCAGGCCCCACGGCATTCCTCACCCCACAATTATTTCTGAGTCCGGCCGTTGGACGGTCGCACCAATGTCCGTCCTGCTGTTTAACATACTTGATGTTAATGATTTTCAACCGCAGCCACTTCCCGATCCGCTCCCGGAAAATATTCATTCGTCTATTGATTTTCTGATAGACACGCTGCGACATATCGAAGTGCGACGCCTGCAAGAAAATTTTAATGACGCAGTTTATTACCGCGATCAGGCAAGAAAAGCGTTTCAGATTGGAGAACTGAGCCTTCGCGAGCGGGCACTTGCTGAAAACATTTGCCTAACCATCCTCCATCAGATCGCTGACCGCGTACCCGAAATGACCCGGCCCCCGGCAAGTCTACAATCTATCAAAGACTCGCTGTCTGATATTTACTACGGCAATTTCAGCGTTTTTCAATCGCTACCCGACGCATGGGCCATCCAGCAGGTCTTCCCCGTCATGCCATTGCAACGCCTCGACGAAGAACCAACTCGAAACGCCATCATTGGGGACTTAACATGTGATTGTGACGGCCAACTCAATCAATTCGTCGGAACAAAATCCAACACCAATACGCTTCGATTGCATCCAGTTGTCGAAGGCGAGGAATACTGCCTCGGTGTATTTTTGGTCGGAGCGTACCAGGAAACGCTCGGCGATCTGCACAATTTATTTGGTGACACGAATGTCGTAAGCGTTAGAGTTACCTGTGAAGGGAAATTGGAATTTGTCCACGAACTCAAGGGCGACAGCATTAGAGATGTATTGAGTTATGTCGAGTACCAAACCGATGAACTATTTTCTCAATTTGAAAAACGAACAGACACCGCATTGAGTGATGGGAAAATCAGCATCGCTCAGCGGGGCGAAATTCTAAACCTGTTTAGCGAAAGCCTCCGCGGATATACTTATTTTGAGCAGTAATTTTTCTTGACTTGCCATCAAACAACAAAAGAGGAAGCATGGGTACGCGTTTTATCTTAAGCTTAACAATCTTGCTGGGTTTTATTTCTACCGGCTTTGCTCAAACGTTGCTCGTCGAGGCAGAGAGCTTTTCAGAACCCGGGGGCTGGAAACTCGACACCCAATTCATTCATGAAATGGGTTCTCCCTACTTGCTTGCACACGGCCTCGGGAAACCGGTAGCTGATGCAAAAACGACCGTCGACTTCCCGGCAACTGGAAGTTACACCGTATGGGTCCGCACCAAAGACTGGGTAGCTCGCTGGAAAGCACCCGGCCAACCTGGAAAATTTGAATTGCAAATCAACGGGGTGCCGCTGGAGCAGCAGTTTGGAGTGAAAGGGGAAAAATGGTCTTGGCAAAATGGCGGAACAATCCAAATTGATAAAAAGCGGAATGAACTAACGCTGCACGACATGACCGGATTTGATGGTCGTTGCGATGCTGTTGCGTTCTCACTTGACCCCAACTGGACCCCGCCGGCAACGAACGAAGTCTTCCCAGCGTGGCGCCGGCAATTGTCAAACATCTCTGAAAAACCAATCCATCAAAGTGGCTACGATTTAGTGGTAGTCGGCGGCGGCTATGCCGGAGTTGCAGCCTCTTTATCAGCCGCAAGAATGGGTTGCCGCGTTGCCCTGATCCAAAACCGAGGAGTCTTGGGTGGAAATGGATCTAGTGAAGTTCGTGTTTGGGCAAAAGGGAATATTCGTCGAGGACGTTACCCGAGAATCGGGGAAATCGTCAATGAATTTTCTGACCAGGCAACCAAATCGCCCGGCACTTATGAAGAATTCGAAGATGACAAAAAAGAATCCCTGGTTCGTGCGGAAAAAAACATCGACCTGTTTCTTCACCATCATGCCTATCAAGTTGAGCTTTCCTCTGAGAATTCCATTAAATCCATTCTGGCATTTGATACCCAATCTGGAGCAATCAAACGATTCTCCGGCACCCAGTTCGTAGACTGCACCGGGCACGGCACGATCGGAAACCTCGCTGGAGCGAAAAACGACATGACTCCTGCGGGCCGAATGGGCATGAGCAATATGTGGCGTTGGGAAAAGAGCTCCGAACCGAGCCAATTCCCCCAAACTCCGTGGGCACTGGACCTCACCATGAAAGATTTCCCTTACCCTCGCGACTTCCACGGTCAGTGGTTTTGGGAAAGTGGATTTGATAAAGACCCGTTGTCCGACGCTGAAGGAATTCGTGACTGGAATCTTCGAGCAGTTTACGGTGCGTTCAATGCGATGAAAAATAAAGATGGAGCAGCGGAACACCCCAATGCATCCTTGACTTGGGTCGCCTTTATTGGAGGGCCACGTGAATCAAGAAGACTGCTCGGTGACGTCGTGCTAACGGAAGCCGACATTGTTGGTAAGCGAGACTTTCCGGATGGTGTTGTACCAAGTACCTGGTCCATCGATCTCCATTACCCCAAAGAACAATACGCTAAGAAATATCCTGACAATCCTTTCATTTCCAAGGCGGTGCACGGAAAAGGAGTCGACAGGAGCTACGGCTACCCCGTCCCCTACCGCTGTTTTTACTCAGCCAACATCGATAATCTTTTCATGGCGGGGCGATGCATTAGTGTTACCCACGAAGCACTCGGAACAGTCCGCGTCATGAAGACCTGCGGAATGATGGGTGAGGTCGTTGGGAAGGCTGCCTCCCTTTGCGCCACTCACCAATGCTCGCCGCGCGAGGTCTATCAAAAACACTTACCGGAATTGAAGAGCCTGCTCCATCTTCCCGGCGGTTCACGCCGCCTGACACTTGGAGGCAAACTAACCATTCCCGAAGTTCCAATCGCTGAGCAACCCAAACCCGTGGTCGTAAACCGGGGCATCGAACCGAATAAAATCCCAGGACTCGTGATTGACGATGTTTCAGCAGCGCGAACTGGAATATGGAATTCCGGAACAGGCCTAAAAGGTTTTGTCGGAAAACACTATGTGTATGCCGGTGCGAATACAGATGCATCGATTCGATTTGCTTGGGAACCAGAGAAAAACGCGCTGTGCGAAATCAGACTCGCCTATCGACATCATGAAAATCGAACCCAAAAGGCCCGAATCACAATTGAACAGGGGCTGGAATCGAAGGTGATTTTCTTAGACCTAACCAAAGCACCGACACTTGAACACGGTTTCGTATCACTCGGTGAATTCGATCTCAAAAAAGGTCAACCAACAGCAATTATTATGTCCCACGGTAATTCAATTGGCCACCTTTGCGCCGATGCGATTCAGATTCTACCGACGAAATAGGCACTCCGTTTGGTTGGACATTGTTGATATACCATGCTTTACTCAATCGCATTTTGAGTAAGACATCTATTTATTAAGCGCCTTTCGGTAATCACCGGGCGTCATATTTAATTCTCTTTTAAACACGACATGTAAGTACTCCGGATGTTCGAATCCGCAGTTAATTGCAATTTGCTCGATCGACATATCGGTTTTGGCCAACAGACTTCGAACCTGCTTCAGTTGGCAGTTTCGAATTTCCTGTTGGGGAGAATGGCCGAGGAGCTTTCGCATCCGGCGTTCAAGAGAACTCCTTGATAATTTTGTATGCTCGAGAACCTGTTTTACCGAAATACCAAAACACGCATTGGTTCTCAGAAAACTTAGTGCATTTGCCAAATCCGGATCTTCAATGGCGTAAACACTGGAAGACTGCCGAAGCCTAACATCCAACGGATCAAAACACTGCAACCGCGGTGTTACTTTTTCACCTGCCATCAATTTTGCTAAACATTCGGCTGCAGAAAATCCAATTTGCTCGGAATTGGGCATGACGCTTGACAGCGGCGGTTCACATAGATTGCAAATTAATTCGTTATTATCGACCCCCAAAACCGCAACCTGTTCCGGCACAGCAATTTCTGCCAGCAAACAACAATCCAGAATATTCTTTCCTGCAATGTCGTTACTGGCCATCACTCCCGCAGGTTTAGGTAATCCTTTCAACCAGTAGGTGATTCGCTCACGCTCATAAGCCAGTGAAAGTCTTCGTGGTTGCTCCATCTCGAGACTAGACAAGCTATGCCATTTCGATTTTAAAACGGAACACTCATAACGTTTCTGTTTTAGCTCTTCGACAAACGACTCTTCCCGTCGAAGCGACCAGGCTTCCTGATCAAATCCAAGAAAGCCAAAACTCCGAAAGCCTCGCTCTAACAAATGCTTCGCTCCTAGCCGACCAATTGCATGATCGTCGGAACGCAACGTAATAAACTCACTTTTTCCACTGCGGCGATCATTAAGATCGACAAATGGAATTTTTCGCGACCGCACCATTTGAGCTATTTCTGGATTCGTTGAACGGCAGATGATTCCATCACCATTCCAATCAATCAACCACTCAGGTGGACCGCCTCGCAGATCTTGTTCTTCAAGGAACACAGACCAATCGCTCTGTGTTTTTTTAAAACGGACGATTCCGTCAAGCAAATTCCGCCCGTAATTACTTGAAGTCTCCACGATTAAGGCAACGGAATAACGTCTTCGCATTTCACAACCAGAATTCGGCAATCAAAATTTAAGGCATGGAATCCAACGACACTCATGGATTAGAATAGCTCCAGCCGCACATCATCTCTAAACTCTAACACATGGCCTCTAACCGCCAAACCAATAAAGGAATCTCGCATGCGTCCAACGGCCTTCGCTCTCAGCTTAGTATTTGCACTTAGCTCTTTAGGGCGCCCTTCAAGCACCCTGAAGGGGGAGGATTCCACGACAAGCGATGAACGACCGAACATCGTAATTATCCTCGTGGACGATATGGGATTTTCTGACATTGGATGTTATGGAAGTGAAATAGAAACACCCAATGTTGATCGCCTCGCCAGCGAAGGGCTTCGATTTACGCAGTTCTATAATTCCGGTCGCTGTTGCCCGACACGGGCAAGCTTAATGACTGGCCTGCATCCCCACCAAACTGGAATTGGGCACATGACCGCTCCCCCCAATCAACCACTGGGATTTACCGGGCCATACCAGGGATATTTAAATGACAATTGCGTCACAATTGCTCAGGTCTTAAAAGCTTCCGGCTACCACACCTTGATGACGGGAAAATGGCACCTGGGAGCGAATGACAAAAGTACGTGGCCAAGCCAGAGAGGTTTTGACCATTTCTACGGCGGGTTATCGGGAGCTTTTAATTATATAAAACCCGGCGACGGACGCACGATGTCTCGCGACAACCAATCTGTAGAGACCGATGAAAACTTCTACAGCACTGATACTTTTACTGATGAAGCCTGCCGGTATATCTCGCAGGTAACCGAGGAAGACGATCGTCCCTTTTTTCTTTACCTTGCCTACAACGCGCCTCACTGGCCATTGCAACCGAAATTTGAGGACTTTCAGAAATACAAAGGGAAGTATCGAGATGGCTGGGAGGCGCTCATGCAAACCCGCTTGAAAAAGCAAAAGGACTTGGGTTTATTTCCCGAAAATGTTAATCCTGCGCCTCACGTCGGACCAAAATGGGATTCCCTCTCGAAAGAAAAACAGGATGAGCTCGACACCATCCAGGCGGCCTATGCAGGGTGCATTGATTCCATTGATCAGAACATTGGAAAGCTAACCAGCCACCTTAAAGATTGTGGCGCTTCAGACAATACACTTATCTTTTTTCTTTCAGATAACGGAGCCTGTCAGGAAGGTGGCGTCCTCGGTCGTTACCAAAAAGGCTGGGAAAAAGATTCGCCTTTGGAAACCGTCGACGGCATTCGCCAAGGACTCGCCTGGGCCAATGCTTCCAACACTCCCTTTCGACTTTACAAACATTTCCTTCACGAAGGCGGCGCATCGACACCGATGATTGCTTACTGGCCTAAAGGAATCGCATCGGAAAAGCGTGGCCAATTCGTTCGACAATTCGGCTATTTACCGGATTTCATGGCCACCTGCGTCGAACTTGGCGGCGCATCCTATCCTGCAAATCTTCCTCCCTGCGTCGGCAAATCGCTCGTTCCCGTTCTTCAGGGTAGCGATTCTCCAATTCATCAAGAACCGGTTTACTGGGAGCACGAGGGAAACGCAGCTGTGAGATGGGGTGACTGGAAACTGGTTCGCGAATATCAAAAACCATGGGAACTCTATGATCTTTCAAAAGATCGTACGGAGATGAATAACCTCGCCAAATCCAATACTCCCAAGCAACAGGAAATGGTTGCCATGTGGAAAACCTGGGCAGACAAAACCGGCGTCGCTTATCCCGAGCGCTTCAACATGTACCAGTTCCTCAATCAAAAAAAGAAAAACAAGCAATCACCCAATAACAAAAAACGAAAAGAGTCTACAAAGAACTAAGTGTGACTGAATTCAAATTTCATTTTTTCTTTTTCTTAGACCGGATTACCGGCGAAGGGTAATTCTCAAGAATAGCTTTCAACTCTTTCAACACCTCGGGACGTTTGTCTGCGAGGTTTTGTTTTTCAAGCGGATCCTCCTGATAATCGTACAACTCGTAATCAATCTCGCCACCCGTACCATTGTGTTTCGCCCATTCAACCAACCGATAACGATCCGTCCGGATCGCGCGGCCCAGTTTACGTTTTGGATAGGCATGATAGGCGTGGTCACGAACCCGCTGATCTGGATCGCTCAGCACATTTGCTAGTGATACTCCATCGAGTCGTTGGGGGACATCAGGTGCAGGCAACCCTGCGAGCGCACAAAGCGTGGGGTAAATGTCGACAGACTCCGCCAATTGACGTGTTCGACTATTTGCTCGCACGCCTGGCCCGGAAAACATAATTGGAATTCGATTCGCCTGTTCGTAATTCGTATGCTTTGTCCAGATCCCAAGATCTCCTAAGTGAAATCCATGGTCTCCCCAAAGAACAACGATTGTGTTGTCGGCCAAACCCAATTGATCCAGCGCTGATAACACCTTCCCAATTTGAGCATCAACATAACTTACACTGGCATAATAACCGTGAATCAACTCTCGCTTGAGTGGATCAGGCATCTCGCGATCCGTAGGCACTGGTTTGTAGTTGTTGATTTCTCCACCTCGCTTATGAGCAGCTTCGGGAGAACCCACGGGAAATTCTTCATAGGTGGGGACCGGCAATTTTGTTGGATCGTGCAAATCCCAGTATTTTTTGGGAGCGCTAAAAGGCAAATGCGGTCTTGCAAATCCGGCAGCGATAAAAAACGGCTGTTTATCGGTCAGGAGCCGTTTTTTCGCCTGCTCCAGCCTCCGGATTGTCTCCGCCGCGACTCGACCATCAGCATACCCCTCATCGCTTGTTTCGGGTGATTCAAAGGCCGCGCCGCGCGGAAGCGCTCGAATATTTCCAAGTTGCTGGTTCGTAAAATAAGCCTCTTCCCTGGTCAATTGACCGCCGTCGGTACTTGCCGGATCCAAATATTCAATCACCTTTTCATGAAAATGATCAACATCAAAAGAGTCCGGATCACCAAGATTGCCATGACCTATATGAAAAATTTTACCCAATGACTCTGTTCGATAGCCATGCTTTGAAAAGTATTGTGGAATCGTAACTGCATCTGGCACCACCTGCCGCAATTGACTCCCTAACCCATAAAGACCAGTCGTCGTTGAGTGCGAGCCAAGCATCAAAGAAAATCGAGAGGGAGCACAAACAGCTTGATTGCAATAAGCCAGTTCAAACCGCATGCCTCGCTTTGCCAGTGAATCGAGATTCGGTGTCTTGGCATGGGTATCACCATAACACCCAAGCGCTGGTTTCAAGTCGTCGACAAGGATCATCAAAACATTGGGATGCTGCTTTTTGAAAGGATCGCGAATCTCATCTGAGGCCACTCTTTCCGAACAGAACTTGGGCAATCCAACCCCGCTCACTGCAAAACCTACAATCACAAAGGAAGCAATGGAGAGTCGAGAACTTAACTTCATCTTAAAATACCCACTTAATATTCTTGAGCAAAACAAACTTTGACCAATCTAAAACTAAACCATTTCACTGTCTGAAATGACCAACTACTTCTGGTCAGAATCAATCGACAATGCGTCACCAACGGCCCCGGAATCGGAATCTTCATTACTGGTTCTCGAGAACAGAAACAGCAAAGCAGGTAGCATCAACACATCGGCTAATAGAGCAATCACCAACAGTGTAGAGATTGCCCATGCGAATCGCGACACCACCAACATGTCACTAAAATAATAAACTAATAAACCCGCTGATCCAATCAATGTCGTGTGCAACATAGCAGGACCACATTGTGCAATTGTTTGCATGATCGGCTTGTCCACATTGCCGAGCCGACCCTTAAAATCACGAAACCGAATTAAAAAGTGAGTTGTATCATCGACAGCAATACCCAAGGCAACACAGGCTGTCATTGCAATTGCCAAATCAACCGGGATCCCTATCCAGCCAAGACCACCAAATACTAACAACGTTGGGAAAACATTGGGTAGCATTGCAATCAAGCCCAGCGGCAACGATCGTAAAACTAAAATCAGAATAGGCGTAATGATGATAAACGCTAATAGGAAATTCTGAAACAAATCAGCCAGCAAACTTAGCTGGGCGTGTTGGAATAAATGCGTTTTCCCGGTGTAGATCAACTTAGGCCGAGCATCAGCTTTTACGGACAGCGATCCATCAAGCTCTGACCCAACCGTTTTTCCATCCGGCAACAAAGCTGTATCAGAGGCAGCAACTACCTTTTCTGCGGCTAATTCTACTTCTTTCATCAAACGATCGAAATTTGCTTTTTCTGCGAATGGGAAGCGCAAACTTATCCGCCAAGTCTCCGCCTCTTCATCTACATGCAGAAGATTGCTGTTGGCAAGATTATCTCGCTCTCGCCTCAGAATGCTGCGATAAGCGGATCTCTTCAGCATACTTCTCGCTGTTTTTTTGGACGGCTCATTTGGGAGGAAATTGATTAGTGAATAGATCACGTGAACATCTTCGAGTCTCGCAACCTTTGACTGGATTTCTTTCACCAGTGCGACTCTATCGGGAAACCTGTCCGCGGTTGGTCGATTGAATACGACTAACAATTCCGTTTGATCCAGGGGGCCCAACTGAGTTTCCAAATTTCCGATAGAAACGAGAATTTCTGACTCTGGTCGAAATAACTTTTCGACTTCAACTTCCGCTCTCAATTGAGTCAAACCGACAAGCCCACCCAATACGACGATTGAAAAAGCGAAGGCTACCGCCACCCGCCGGCGTTGAACCCAGGCCATAAGCAATACCCAAAAAGAAGTTTTCTCGCTCCGGGCTGCCAGTGCGTGCAATCCTTTTTTCCCAAACCTCGCAAGCAGGCATGGAACCAAAATCAGCTGAAACAGCATTGCGAAACCGACTCCCGTGGCACAAAACAGCCCAAAATTCCTGATCGCTGGAAAGTCGCTGCGCATCAATGAAAGCATTCCCACGGCAGTCGTCGCTGCAGAGACCAAACAGGGGCGCCAGCCAATCGCAAGCAATTTCCGAGCGTCTCCGATCGCTTCTAGGCCATATCGAATCAGGTGGATGCTGCCGGAGGTTGCCAACACAAAAACCAATGCCGGAATGATCGACATCAAACCACCGTATTTTGTATTGCAGATTGGAATGAACGCAATGCTCGTTGCGGCTGCTCCGACCGCCGCAATAAATACGATCAGAGTTAACATTCCATTTCGCAAACAAAACAACGAAATCAAGGTCGACAAAATAATGGAAGGCAATAAGAGATAGCGAAACGAGTTTTTCAATTGACCATCGATAAAAGTCGCAATAAAAGGATAACCTCCCATTACCACTTGCTCCCGATTCAACGACGAATCTGCATCAATTGCCTCCCACACTAACTTCATAGACGCCGTTCGATCCGCCGTTCCCAGTTCAGACAGCTCGATTAAAGCGCAAGTTAAATCTGGATTATCCGCACCAAAAAAAACACCTCTTAGTCGAGCAAGAATCTGCCTTCGAGAGAAATTGGAATCACGCGCAAGACGCTCAAAAATTTCGGTGCCATTGGTAACTTTTTGGATCAACTCAGCAGAATCATGACTGCGCAAATAGTCAGTGAACTTGTCGAGACGTTCATCTCCGAGTCGGCAATCCTTCCAAGTCACGATCAGGAAATCATCTGAGCCAAATTTAGATTCGAAAAAATCATAATCTGACCTGGCTGCCGATTGGTCCGGTAGCCACTGAAGGACATCTTCAGTATTGGATTGAATTCGCGAGAAACCGAAAAAACAAAATATGAGACAGACGGCTGCAAAGCTCACTCCCAAGTAATCAATTCGATTCAAAATTCAGCCTTTTTTACTACTTGCTATCCCTACACTCGACTGCCTAACCATCCGAAAAACAATTGTAGGCGATCCGTCGAGCATCGGTTAAAATTTTGGGAGTTTTTAAAATTACCGGAGTATCAATGAATTCTCGCCCTGTTTCCAAAATGTACACCGCAGCTCGCTATACCAGTTTTGTGTTTTCTCTCGCAATTTTTTCAATCAGTGTAGGCGCTCTTGGGCAAACCCAAGTTGAATTAGCTGACAGAAAACTACCCAATGTAATAATCATGATGGCGGATGATATGGGAGTTGGGGATACAAGCGCCTATCAAGATTGGACTGGCAATCCAGATTCGCTCCAGGTCAAAACTCCTTCAATGGCCCAATTAGCCAAACGTGGCATTCGCTTTACCGACGCCCACTCCCCCTCTTCGCGGTGTACTGCAACCCGTCAGGCACTATTGACAGGAAGATACACTTGGCGAACGCGTTTAAAATTTAGTGTCCTCTGGGGACCTCAAGGCGACCCACTGATTGAACCAGACCGAATGACGCTTGGCACCTTGCTTCAAAAACACGGATATCAAACTGGCATGTCAGGTAAATGGCACTGCGGATTAACCTACCGAAACGCAAACGGAGACCCAGAATCAAACTACCAGAACGTTGACCTTACCAAGGGAATTGCAGATGGACCACTGAATCACGGGTTCGATTTCTTTCATGGAACGTCTCGCAGCCATCCCACTTCAAAAGACCAGGGTTGGCTGGAGGGTAACCGAGTTCCGGCAGCTGAGAGTGGAATTCAAGTGGATCGAACGAAATACATCCTCAACAAAACTGGCCCTACCAATTATAAAATGGCAAAGAAATTTCTCGATGCTCATCTGAACGCACAAGACACCTCAAAGAAACCATTCTTTCTCTATTATGCCTGCCACTCTAATCATACTTCACACGACCCCTGCAATAATATTGAAGGTCGTCAGGTCAAAGGAAAAAGTCACCCGGGTGGAAAACGAAGTGACTTCATTTATGAAAATGATGTCGTTCTCGGTTTGCTCATCGACTACCTTCAACAACACGATGACCCCCGGCGACCCGGTCATGCCTTGATCGACAACACTCTCCTTATTTTCACAAGTGATAATGGAGCTGAGTCAAAGAATAAAACAGCGACTGGCCCACTCCGCAGCAATAAAGGTTCAATCTATGAAGGTGGGCATCGTGTCCCTTTCATCGCTTCGTGGCCTTTGGGGGGAATTGGAAACGGCGACCCAAAAAATGAAGGCCAGACCTCTTCTTTTCCGATCTGTCATGTAGATTTATTAGCCACCCTCGCTGAAATAGTGGGAACCTCCATCGCTGCGGGGAATGGCGAAGATAGCTTCAGCATTCTTTCCGCTCTAAAAGGAAATCCACCGCCCAATCGAACTCCAATCATTCACAATGATCATAACGAAGGAGCCCGGCAGGCGGGTAAAAAACCAAAAGACCCAGAGGCCGCCTGGATTGCAATCCGGGTCGACAATCCGATAGTCGATGGAAAGAAGTTCCCGGGCCAATGGAAACTTCTCGCAGATCACCAACTACTTATCGATGGAAAAATTAACCCTCGTGAACTGTACGAACTCTCCACAGACTTGAAAGAAAAAACCAATCGCCTGAATGATCCGGATTTGATTCCGCTGGTAAGTGCTCTCGCAATGCAAATGCAAGAGATTCACGATTCCGGCCGAATTCAGTAATGCCAAGAAAAATGAAATGGCAAAGTTAATTTTGGCAATATCGCTGAAGCGAATTTAAGAACGAGGAACAACTCCGATCTGTTGTCGAAATTGACTGGGGGTTCGGCCAGTCTCTCGTTTATATACCGCGGCAAGATATTCCGCATGCACAAACCCACACAGGTCGGCGATTTCATGAATCGTTAAGTCGGTTTCCCGTAACAGTTGTTCAATCCGATTAATGCGGACGCGTTGGATCTCCTGATGTGGCGTCCGTTCAATTGCCTTCTTGAATCGAATCTCAAGTACACGACGCGACATTGGAATGACTCGAAGAACATCCGCCACTCGTATATTTTGGTTGGCATGTTCACGAATATATTTTAACGCGACTGCGACATCGCGATCCTCGATCGCCAACACATCCGTCGACTCTCGAGTTTCAATGCCCAGCGGTTTAGTAATTAACGGCTGTGTCGAAACGGTTTCACCCGACATCATTCGATCCAGTAACTCCGCTGCCTCAAATCCAGTTCTTCGGGTATCGGGAATGATACTGGACAACGGCGGACTGGCGAATTCACATTGCAATCGATCATTATCAACCCCGAGCACCGCAATTTCCTCCGGGACTGCAAAATCTAATTCCCGGCAAACATCGAGTACCTGCTGCGCTTTGTAGTCATAACATCCCATGATTGCCACCGGTCGAGGTAGATCCCTTAACCAGTCTTCAATTTTTCGCTTTTCCCGATCGAGAGTGAACTCTGGATCGTAGCGGGAAATTGCCTGATAAGTATAGAGCTTCAGGCCCTTGCGATTTACGATCTCCGAAAATCGATCGCACCGCGAGTCAGACCAACGAAATGCCGGGTCTCCACAAAACGCAAGATGCTTAAACCCACGTTCGATAAAATGCTCGACCGCTAAACTTGCAATCGCCTGATCATCTGTGTCAGCCCAGGGAATCTCAGGTACATGGCGAGCGGCACTTAAGTCGACGACGGGAAGGCCAATTTTCTTAATTGCCTTCGCAATATTATCTGTTTCGATTCGTGCAATAATGCCATCACCACTCCATTCGCGTAACCAACGAGGAGGGTCCGCGCCACGCTCCTGCTCAGCAATGAACATCGACCAATTCGAATGCTGCTTATTGTATGCAATGATCCCTTCCAGCAGGCCACGCGAGTAGGCATTCGAGGTTTCCACTAAAAGAGCAACCGAACGTCGATGCTTCATACCTAAATCGACTCCAACTTGAACCACGACTGGCACTTTGCCCCGTAAAAACCAGCGCCCGATCCCCTATCTCAATCAACCCAAAAACGGATCAGTGAAATATCTATGATATTTTACGCATTACCTACTGGCAATTGGTTTTTATTGAGAAACAATGAACGCAAAACCTACCACAACAAGGCCTACCATGAGTACAACAAACGCATTCCCGGAAATTAATAAAATTCAATACGAAGGCCCGGGCTCCGACAATCCACTTGCCTTCCGGTGGTACAACCCGGACGAGATTGTCGAAGGCAAGACGATGAAGGAACACCTTCGGTTCACCGTCTGCTATTGGCATACCTTCCGCGGCACGGGAGCCGATCCGTTCGGCAGTGGAACGATGGTTCGGCCGTGGGACGACGGCAGTAACTCGGTCGAAAATGCCTGTAACCGCGCTCGCGTTGCTTTTGAGTTTTTCGAAAAACTCGATGTACCCTATTATGCGTTCCACGATCGCGATGTTGCCCCCGAAGGTGACACACTACGTGAATCTAATGCTCATCTTGACGCGGTTGCAGATGTCCTCGAAGCCGAACAAAACCGAAGTGGTGTTAAATTATTGTGGGGCACCGCCAATATGTTTTCTCACCCACGGTTTATGCACGGTGCCGCAACCACCTGCAATTTAGATGTTTACACTTACGCTGCTGCCCAGGTTAAAAAAGCGATGGAAATCACCCATCGACTCGGAGGAGAGAACTATGTTTTCTGGGGTGGACGCGAGGGCTATCAGAGCATTTACAACACGGACATGAAACGAGAACTCGATCACCTCGGCCAGTTCTTTCACATGGCAGTCGATTACGCCAAAGAAATTGGATTCACGGGCCAATTTTTAATCGAACCCAAACCAAAGGAGCCGACCAAACACCAATATGATTCTGATGCGGCAGCCTGTCTTAATTTTCTGCGTGCCTATGATTTGATGGATCATTTTAAACTAAACATTGAAACGAATCACGCGACGCTCGCGGGGCATTCGATGATGCACGAACTCGAGTACGCCGGAATGCAGGGAGCTCTGGGTTCCATTGACGCCAACACGGGTGACTTGCTGCTGGGCTGGGACACCGATCAATTCCCAACTGATTATTACTTAACCACCCAAACCATGCTGGTCTTGCTGAAGTATGGACTTGCTCCGGGTGGTGTCAACTTTGATGCTAAAGTCCGTCGCGAGAGCTTTGAGCCGGTCGATCTTTTTTATGCTCATATTGGAGGGATGGACGCATTTGCTCGCGGGCTAAAAATTGCAGCGGCGATCCGTGCCGACAAAGCCATCGACTCCATTGTGACCGAACGCTACCAAAGTTGGGATTCCGATCTCGGCCAAAAAATTGAAAATGGTCAGGTTGGCCTAGCCGATCTTGAAGCCCTGATGCTCGAAAAAGGCGAAGCCAGCGGCAACAAGAGTGGACGCCAGGAATTGCTTGAAAACATCGTGAACCGCTATCTCGATCAAACGTAAAATAAAATTGATCCTTTGAAATCAACTTTAAAGGACGATTTCAAACAATGGTCAGGGTATAACTAAAGGTGAGTGTGAATTGAGTTTTCACGCTCACCTTTTTGTTTTATTGGATTTAGCTTATGAAATGCTCCCGACTTTTTAGAACGTCAATCTCTCTTGCGTCTTTCATCATTGCATTGACCACCTCTTGTTTCACGACGATCCAACTCAATGCTCAGGACACAGATCAGCCCCCCAATATCATTCTCGTTTTTATTGACGACATGGGTTGGGGTGATTTTTCGTGTTTTGGAAATCAAGCGATCGAGACCCAGAACATTGATCGACTCGCAAAAGAAGGAATTCGATTCGAGCAGTTTTATGTTAATTCTCCAATTTGCTCGCCTTCCAGAGTCGCAATTTCGACAGGCCAGTACCCTGCGCGCTGGAAAATCACCTCCTACCTTGCTCACCGCCAACTCAACCAGCGAAGAGGGATGGAGCAATGGTTAAATCCCGACGCCCCTATGCTTGCGAGATTCTTGCAATCGGCCGGTTATTCGACTGGGCATTTTGGAAAGTGGCACATGGGCGGCCAACGCGATGTTGGTGAAGCACCACTTATTTCCCAATACGGATTCGATGAATCTCTTACCAATTTCGAAGGCCTCGGGCCAAGAGTTCTGGCATTAAAAGATGCCTACGACGGCAAGAAAGCAACCGCCCACACACTTGGTTCTGACAAACTCGGCGATCCCTCCGAAATAACCTATGTCGATCGATCGCTGGTCACGCAATCGTTCACCGAGTCTGCACTTCAATTCATCAAAAAATCTGAATCCGAAAAAAAACCGTTCTACATCAATCTCTGGCCGGATGATGTTCACTCTCCATTTTTCCCTCCGGAAGCAAGGCGGAGCGATGGTTCCAAGCGTGCTCTTTACCACGGCGTTCTCGACACGATGGATGAACAATTAGGCGTTCTTTTTGACTACGTAAGAAACAGGCCCAACCTAAAAAACAACACCCTCATTTTGATCTGCAGTGATAACGGACCAGAACAAGGTGCGGGCTCGGCCGGCCCATTCCGCGGATTTAAAACCCACCTCTTTGAAGGCGGCATTCGCAGTTCACTGATTGCCTGGGCCCCCGGACTGATTAACTCCGAAAAAACGGGAACCGTTAATAACGATTCATGGTTTTCGGCGATGGATCTCGTTCCATCGATTCTGTCACTTGCGAATATCAAAACAGATACATCCTTTGATGGCCAACGACTCGACTCGATCATTCTTGGAAATTCAAATGAATCACGGAACGCACCTCTCTTTTTCCGCCGGCCACCCGATCGAGATTCGTTTTATGGAATTTCTGACTGCCCTGACCTAGCCGTTCGCGAAGGAGACTGGAAACTGCTTTGCGAATATGATGGAACTCAGGCAGAGTTATATAATCTCCGTTTGGATCACGGGGAGGCCAACAATGTCGCCTCCAACCACCCCAACGTCACGCGTCGCTTAACAACGGCAGTCGTTCAGTGGCATCAATCGATGCCTCAGGACGCAGGAGCAACCTTCAAAGCTCCAAACCAAAAGCGCAAATCCAAGACGCGGTAAAACACGATTCGACGGGGATATCGTTTTCACAATCAACCACAAAATCCAGTACTGAGAATCCAGGCATGCAAATCGCAAGAGGAAGCGAAATCCAGTTCATTCCGGCGTCCCATGAAAACCCTGATGATCCCGGAGTTCTAAAACGCGTCCTTGCGACCAAGAATGATTTGTTTTGTGGCCAGGTAATGATGGTTAACTGGTCATTGCTACCCGATGGTAAATCTTTTGAACCTCACTACCATGAGGACATGCAGGAGATCTTTGTCATTTTGAACGGCACGGTCACAATGACGGTGGACAACGAAACTCACGAACTGAGTCATGGGGACGCGATCTTAATTGATCCTCACGAAATTCATCGCATGAACAATCAATGCGGCGAACCAGTGGAGTACATTGTGTTTGGCATCTCCACCGAACAGAATGGAAAAACAGTTGTGGTACAATAAAAATAATTAAATCCTCAGGGCACTGCTCACTATTCCCATCCAGGAAAAATCACATGTACTTGCCAAAAAAACAAATGAAATTAGTACAATATCCGGTTCTACTCTTTGCGGTGTACTGCACCCTCCTTAGTGGATGTGCCGAACCTCCCGCTTCAGAAACCAGTTCCAAAACAGGAATCATTGGTAAAAAAAGTCAGGACATTGGTGAATTCAAACCTGAAAACGGAGAGAAAATCGCTGACCTTCAGGTGAAACCCTCTGCCAACCCATATGCGTCAGCCGGCGCCTATGGATTTGCAGTTTCTGAAGTTTCAAAAATTGCGGTCAACCAAGCGCTCCAGCTTTTTAAAGCAGAGCACGGACGGATGCCAAAAGACTACGATGAATTTATGTCTCAGATCATCAAACGAAACAACATCCAGTTACCCGTGCTTCCAGGCAACCGCCGCTATCAGTACGACCCTGAAAAGTTCGAACTCGTAGTGGTGGAAGCCGAAAAAACCGAGAATTAATTTTCATCTACCTACCCCGCAAAGCACAATCAACCGTCTTCAAAGACCAAATGCGGGCCGCACAATCCATCTCCTAATTGATCGAGCCGCGTCCATGGTAATCTCGACCATGAGTGGCTCAAATGGATTGCTTAGAAACAATCTCTACACCTAAATCTATTTGACTAATCGAAGGACACCGACTTGTCATCTGTTAATGAACCTCTCGATAGTACCCCGCTTTCAGACACGATTCTTGGCTCAACTCTTATCAGCGAAAACGAAACCCGGTTCCGTGTCTGGGCTGCCAATTGCCAATCTGTCAATTTAGAAATCGTTGAACGCCTGGGCGATCTTGAAAAAGTTCGCGAGCGCTATCCGATGGAATCGGACAACAAAGGAATCTTTAGCACGACAATCACTGACTGCGGCGCAGGGACTCTCTATCGTTTTCAACTCGACAATGGAATGGGACGTCCCGATCCTCGATCAAAATCTCAACCCTACGGTGTGCACGGGCCGTCTGCGGTTGTTGATTCTGATCGTTTTCAATGGACAGATCAGAATTGGACCGGGATTGAGAAAAAAAATCTTGTCATTTACGAATTACACCTAGGCTCGTTCACACCAACCGGGACATACCTCGCTGCCATTGAACAATTGGATGACTTGGTAAAACTAGGAATCACCGCTGTCGAATTTCTTCCGTTAGCACAATGTCCGGGGAACTGGAATTGGGGCTATGACGGCGTGAATTACTTTGCCCCAAGCAATAACTTCGGAACCCCGGATGAACTGAAATGCCTCGTCAACGCTTGCCACGATCGAGGCCTGGCCGTGATTAATGACGTGGTCTACAACCATGTTGGCCCCGAAGGAAACTATTTAGCCGAGTTTGCACCTTACCGCTCGCCAAAATTTAATACGCCGTGGGGAGATGCACTAAATTTTGAGCGTGCCGAAGTAAGGCAATTCGTGCTCGACAACGTCTCTTACTGGATCGATGAATTCCATTTTGACGGACTTCGCCTCGATGCAGTTCACTACATGTTCGACGATCGGGAAGATCACATCCTGGGGGAAATTCGAGATTCTTTTCGAAAAATCGAAACGGCTAAGAATCGCCGCACACATCTAATTGGCGAATCGAATATTTATGATGCAGATTTAATCAATCCGATAGCCAACGGCGATCCCAACTATGACGCAATCTGGTCTGATTGCCTGATGCACTCGATCTATAAACACGGGAACCCGGAAATCCGTCTTACCGACCGCCACTACGAAGAAAATGATCTTTCCGAAGCGATTGAACATGCCTATGTCTTCAGCACCCCCGGGGCAATTCGTGTCACTGATTCAATTCGAAAAAAACAAAATCCAACCGGCGGGCGTGATTACGTTGATTCGCTGATCATTGCATTGCAAACACACGATAGTGTAGGAAACCATCCTCATGGTAAAAGGCTCCACCAGCTAACCTCAACTCAATACCAACGATCCGCTGCCGGGCTGATCCTGCTTTATCCGTCCATTCCCATGATTTTCATGGGAGAAGAGTGGTCCACTAACGCACCGTTTCCATTCTTCGCGGATTTTGAAGATCCAAGCCTTCGTAGAGCTGTCGATCAGGGTCGCCGCAATGAGTACCCGCATCATGACTGGGATGGGTCCCCCCTGCCCTCTGACCCAACGGCATTTACCAGTACCAGATCGCAGGCAAATGATCTCAATCCCGAAACGCATCGCTGGTATCAAGCTCTATTGTCATTGCGAAGACAATTGATTCAGGATGAAATATTAACCGCCAAGAATTTACGAACACACTCAGAGCTGGAGAACTCAGTTTTTAAACTGATCTACAAAACCGCCGAGGGTTCAATGCATATTTGCTCACGCCTAGCGGGCCTGGACGCCTCGCCACTCTCCCTGCAAACCATGGACGTTGGCGATATCTTATTCAGCTCAAACTACGAATCGGAACGACCCACCGAGCTGACGGGTTCCCACTGTTTAATTTGGACTTCAAAGGCGTAGCCGAGTGCATGGTTCAATTCCGCCTCGAGGAATCTCAAAACTTCGAACGGCAATCACTCATCAACCAGGGAGACGCCTCATCTCACATCGTCCCCCGAACGACCATTGTAAACGGGTTCACCGTTGTCGCGAAAACGCTGAAACACAACTTCCGCCTCTTCAGCCAACACGTTTTCTATAACTTCAATTCCGCGTTTTTCCAACTCCTGCTGCCAATGGGGATGCACAGCCCCTTCGTCAAATCCGGTCAATGATTCAATCCGCTCACCCGAAGCTCCAATTACTAGACTTCGCACCCCTGACCACGGCAGCGCCCCGCAACACATCGCACAGGGCCGCCCATTCACGACAATTTGATGGTCTGGCATTCCGGGGCCTCCCAAATCAAATGTTGCGAGCTTCCTTTGAGCAAGTGAAATGGCAACAATCTCTGCATGAGCCGAAGAGTTATTCGAGGGCACCACGCGATTAACTCCGATTCCTATTACGGCTCCCGAGTTCTTTTCAAAAATACCGGCCGCAAAAGGACCGCCGGTTTGTTTATTCAAATTGATTTCGGCAAAACGAATCACCTCCCGCATTCGCTGTTCAACATCAGGAATGAATCTGGGTAACTGCAGATTCTCCTCGATTGCCCATTGCGGGAGCGACACCTCAAAACTAATCATGCCGATTCATGCCTTTGGATTACGAATCGTAAACCTATTTCAAGCTAATTATTTTAAGCTTAAAAGTGCCTCATTCAGTGTTGAACTCGGGCACATTGCCTTCGAAGCTGCTGCCGGATTGGGGAAATAATATCCACCGATATCCACTGCATCACCTTGAACTGCATTTAACTCTTCCACAATCACCGACTCATTGTCCGAGAGCAGTTTCGCGAAAGGGATAAACTTTTCTTGAAGCTCAATATCATCCGTTTGCTTCGCCAGTGCCTCGGCCCAATAGAGGGCCAGATAAAAATGGCTACCCCGATTGTCGATTTCGTTGACCTTTCGAGACGGCGACCTGCCTTCGTGAAGCAGTTTTTCGGTAGCCGCGTCTAAAGCACTGGAAAGACATCGAGCTCGCTGATTCCCCTGAGTCGCAGCAAGATGTTCCAGCGAAACCGCCAACGCAAGAAACTCGCCTAGCGAATCCCAACGCAAATGATTCTCAGCATTGAATTGCTGGACGTGCTTTGGTGCTGATCCACCGGCGCCGGTTTCGAACAATCCCCCACCGTTCATCAGTGGAACAATCGACAACATTTTAGCACTGGTGCCTAATTCAAGAATCGGGAAAAGATCCGTCAAATAATCTCGCAAAACATTTCCTGTTACTGAGATTGTATTCTCGCCAGCCTTACAGCGCTCTAACGTGTAACGGGTCGCTTCTACGGGAGACATGATGTGAATATCCAGTCCCTCAGTATCGTGATCGCCAAGATAGGAATTCACTTTATTGATCAACTGCGAGTCATGGGCTCGATTCGAATCCAGCCAAAATACCGCCGGCCAACCAGTCGCCCGCGCCCGCGAAACCGCCAGTTTTACCCAATCCTGAATGGGAGCATCCTTGACTTGGCACATACGCCAAATATCACCCGATTCGACGCTGTGTTCCAACACAACCTCTCCGGCCTCCGTTACAACACGAACTGACCCTGCTTCGGCAATTTCAAACGTCTTGTCATGGGAGCCATATTCTTCGGCTTTTTGAGCCATCAATCCAACGTTGGGAACGGTGCCCATCGTCGTTGGATCAAAAGCGCCATTTTGCTTGCAGAACTCGATCGTTTCTGAGTAAAGTCCAGCGTAACTGCTATCCGGAATAATTGCTTTCGTATCCTGCAACTGACCGTCCGCATTCCACATCTGTCCAGAGCTACGAATCATTGCAGGCATCGAAGCATCAATAATGACATCACTTGGAACATGCAAATTAGTGATGCCGAGATCTGAATTGACCATCGCCAAATCGGGGCCATTTTGGTAGGCCAACGCGATGTCTGATTCAATCTCTTCGCGTTTTTCATCCGAGAGAGATTTGATTTCGGCCAGAAGATTACCCAGCCCGTTGTTTACATTCACACCACACTCACTAAGTGCTTCCTGGTGCTTCTCAAAAACATCCCGAAAGAAAACTTTCACGGCATGCCCGAAGATCAAGGGGTCGGACACTTTCATCATGGTCGCCTTCATGTGCAGTGACAAAAGAACTCCCTGCGCTTTTGCCTCGGCAATTTCATTCGCCAGAAAATCTTTGAGCTTCGCAACATTCATTGCCGTCGCGTCAACAATCTCACCAGCCAAAACGGGAACCGAGTCCTTTAAAACACTAACCTCTCCATCGGCAGTGACCAGCTCAATCCGTAAATTATCCGCAGACTCAATGGTTACCGATTTTTCATTCGAGCGAAAATCGCCGTCACCCATCGTGGCAACGTGAGTCTGAGAGTCCGAAGTCCAGGCTCCCATCGAATGTGGATTTTTCTTGGCGTACTGCTTTACAGCGTTGGGAGCTCGACGATCTGAGTTGCCCTCTCGTAAAACTGGATTGACGGCACTTCCCAGAACTTTGGCATACCTAGCTCGCAACGCTTTATCCTCATCTGTCTTTAACTCATCAGGATAATCGGGGATCCCATAACCTTGCGATTGAAGTTCAGCAATTGTCTCTTTAAGCTGAGGCACAGAAGCGCTAATGTTTGGCAGCTTAATGATGTTGGCATCCGGCTCTTTTACAAGCGTACCTAACTCAGCAAGATCATCCGCAATCGCCTGCTCACTCGTCAAATGATCAGGGAACGATGCAATGACTCGACCCGCGAGTGAGATATCTCGTGTCTCTACCTCGATATCACAAATGTTTGCGAATGCTTGAACAATAGGAAGCAGAGATTTGGTCGCCAGCGCAGGGGCTTCGTCGGTCAGAGTGTAGATGATTTTGGATTTTGACATAGCTCTTCTTAGTAAGGATAAACTTCGAACTCCCTCATTGTCTTTTAACCGGTCAGTTTTTCTAGTGGGGTTCTGCATTGCTTCGTCGCCAATTTTGAGGAACAGCACACCCAACCTCAAACTTATCCACAACCGCCCTTCATTTAGAAACTGACCGCCCCCTAATGAATACAGACTAGCCCCCAAATTTGAACCAACTCCCCCTACCTGAACGCGCAAACAGCATCAAAAACAAAAAGTGACAGTCGATTCGAAAGGAAATTTAGCCAGTTTTTTTACTGCGCCGCTCAAAATCACCTCAGAATCCTTTCTGAAACCGGAACCTAAAACCTGAAAATGGAGCCGTATTCCATTTGATTTCCGCCATGCGGAATCTCAAATAAGGGGAATAAGCCCAAATCGCGATATGGATTTTTCTCGTTGTCAGTGAGAAGCCTAGAATTCAAAATCAAGCTAAAGGAGTCAAATCCTCTATTAGCCCAATGTCACTGAAAAACGAGCGAGTGATTTTCAAAACCTAACTTACCAATCAGCCTGCAACCGCCGCGAACCAGACTTCGCCAAACACCCTAAAGTTTGGGAGAAATTTGAGTTGCGGAGAGGGTGAATTTATTTGTGTTGCCCCCAAAGCTTGCTTAAAATCGAGGCCGTTACGTTGGTCGAAATTGACGATTACGGCTCGTCAATAATGTTCGATTTCGATGAGTAGAAGCGAGTTCATTCCACTCAAAATGCGGTTTTAGAATTTCAATTCAAAGCTCATCGAAACAAGCGTTAGCGATCATAAAGTTTGTGTTTTGTTTGGGGAGTGGCGGAAATGCCGCAAGGTACGATAAAGAAGTTAACGGACAAGGGTTTTGGTTTCATCGAAGGTGAGCGAGGAGATATTTTTTTCCACCACTCTGCATTAGAAGAAACAACTTACGAAAATCTTCGCGAAGGTCAGAAAGTAGAATACTCGGAAGGACAAGGACCCAAAGGTCCTCGAGCCGAGAGCGTTCGTGTGGTCGATTAATCGAGCATCAATCAAAAAGAAAACAGGATCCACGCAAGGCATTTTGCTTTTCGTGGATCCTGTTTTATTTTGCCATGAAGACTCCGTTGACTCTCATCAATTGATGTTTTTCATCCGAAACCGCGCCCCTCTTGATTCGCGGCAGTTCACTCTCCTTGATTGGAGGTTGCTAGCCGATTCTAAGGCCTGCGAGCTAAACTATCCACGCTGGCGCTAAATTTCGGCCGTTATTGGCCGAGCTTGACACCAAGGGTGGCCTAGTACTGGATTTCGCTCTAGTCGCAGCGAGCGAAATAAGCGATAGATAAGCTCAATACGCCTTCCGAAATCAAGTGTCGAGCTTTCAGGTATATTCGCAGTTCTGATTTTCGCTTTCCAAGACCACATGCTGCTCATACGTCCAAAATCAATTCGACGATTCTCGCAGACGGGGATTCGACTAAATCCACTGGCCTTCCCATGCGTTCTCGTGATAACTACTTTTCTTTCAGTTCCATCGCAAGCTAGGCAAATCACCCCTGAACTTGCTAACCCGGTCAAGCAGACTTCAGATAGGACAGCGACCCCAGTCCAAATCGATGCAGGAGAAAAAATCGATCAACTCCTGACTCGACTTGTTCTTGAAAACATTCCACACGAATTTGAAGACACAAAGGATTGGGGAAGGCAAGTCGAGCGATGGGATGGCGTGAAATTTCGGCGCGAAGGATTAAAAATAGAAACTGAGCGACGGAAGAAATTGGTAAACGATGGAACTTGGACTCGTTACTCTGTCCAACTCCGCGATCCAAAAGAAAAATTTTCAATTCAGATTAAGAATATGCGGGAACCGGTAAAAAACAAATTTACCCTGGAAGTCCATTTCGTTTCTGAACTCAGTCTGAAAGCTCGCCATTCCAAATGGTTAAGAGGTGTCCAGTTATTCAGCGTTAGTGCCGAGGGGTTTGCAAGCCTGCGACTCGTCGTCTCCGTTGATCTCGAAATAAAGCCAGTTTCGCTCAAATTCCCACCTGACTTCGTTGTTTCGCCCGTCGTGAAAACAGCCGACATCATCTTAGACGAATTCCGTATTGATCGTATTGCGAAAGTGGGCGGCGAAGTCAGCCAACAGATTACGAAAGCAATCCGCTCTGAATTAGATGAAAAAATTGAAAAGAAAGAACCTAAATTAGTTCAGCGAATGAACAAAGAAATCCACAAAAATAGAGATGACTTACGCATCTCGATCGCTGACTCAATTCATTCCAAATGGTTTACAACAGCCCAGGAATTTTTATCTCGAACTGAACAAAAAACTCTTAATGATTAGCCTACCTTTTCAAGAGATGCAATTGCTACATGAAAAACAATTCGTGTTATAGTATTGACGTGTTCCTGGAAATCGAAATGGTTAAACCGGATATTGGAAACACACTCGGACATCTCTCAACTCTAGCCCTCAAAATACAATGAACTTTTTTCCGTCTACCGTATTGTGCATCACGGCCGTCGCCGCACTTGGCCTGAGCATTGGATGCAATGAAAAACCCACGCCGCCTGAAACACCTAAAACTGCTGCGGCAGAATCAGAAC
>JAPOIJ010000313.1 GCA_029979005.1 Planctomycetota bacterium
GTTCGATTGAAAGGTGTCTTTCGTTGTGATACGGGCTGGTGGGCAATCAATCGCACCAAGCACGAAACCGGTTTTTTAAAATCGACTTATCGGCGAGACAGCCGTTTGGAAATTATATTCGAGAGCGATCTACTAAACTTGGATTATCTCGAAGAAAGCTTAATTCAGTGTATAACCAATTAAAGAGTTAATTTTTCAGTACCGGTTTGTCGTTCTCAAATCAGCCAAGGAAAAACAACGCAGTCTGATAATTTTATCGGTCTGCGTAAATGTTTTGAACTCGCGAATTCATTCGCGGCGACGCTAAATTAGAAGGAATCGCTGCGAGGCGCGAGTGTAGTTATTGAATTCCTCCAAGGGCAATAATTCGGGTGAGACGAAGGCAGTTCGGAGGTCGCATGATTGAAGAATCAAGTAGGCGTTAGTCCCGGAGCGCAGGCCGAACGTGGGTCAACTGCAATCGTTGCATTGGCCCCGAAGAAGGATTTCGGTCACTTCGCCGAACTCCTGGCTGAGACGCATGCTACCCGCAGTTAGCTTAATCTCCACCATGCAAGAAACGGATCCGCAATCTACGCAGACGAAATGGGGATGCACTGAGCCGTGTGCTTCATTCTCCGTGAACAATTCAAATCGCCAGACGCGATCGCCGAGTTCGGTTTTTCTGAGCAGGCCGGCACTCGCCATATCGTTCAAATTTCGAAAAACAGTGGCTTTGTCGACGCCCATTCCTTCGAGTTCGTCCGAGACCTCAGCATGCGATAGTGGAGAGGTGGCTTCCTGTAGGAGTTTGAGCGTTGCAATGCGTGCTGGCGTTGCTCGTAGGCCTGCTTCTCGAATAGTTTGCTTGACGAATTCGGATTGAGCTGACTTTGGATGATTCATGTTTCGCTAGAAATAATCACGTGTGTTTTCGCTTTATTGTACCACACTTTTCTGGTTTATCATATTGAATTTTCGCTGCTGCCCCAACACGCCAAGTGAGCTTTTGGGGCAAGTGAAGGGCCGTGATCGGGTAATTGTTCAAGGAGTAGATTAAAGCCAAAAAAAAACCTCGGTCCTTTTAGGGGAGCGAGGGAATTTATAGCGACGAATCGTCTATATTTATTAATCGTCAAGGGATACAACTTCAGCACCGGCACGTGTCGCAAGTTGTTGAAAGACAACTTCGTCGATTGATTGAGCAACAAAATGTGTTGATCCATCCCCCAAGGTTACATTGATTCCCTGTGGGTGATAGCTCCGAAAATCGTCAAAATGTCCATTCGGATCGTTTGGAGCGTGGCAGGCAGCTCCGACGATTCGAGCAAACGGCTCATCGACTTCAGGGCACATTCCAACCCATGATACAGATCCCAAAAGATTGATCCGTTCTCCGATCATGAGTGTATTACTCGTTCCGTCGGTTATGTCTCCCATTTTGACCCGGCTGTTGCCAAAGAATAACCCGTTACCAAGCAATGGACTGTCTTCGATTTCAGAACTACCGAATACACCGGAATAATTACTGCGGCCAACCCATAGTTCCTCACCGTGGTCGTGGTCATCATCCAATAATCGAACGTCGTGGTCGTCATGATCGTGATCATGGCTGTGCTCAATGTGGTCAGCGAGATTGACAACTTCATTAGCGATTTCGGAAGGGCACTGATAGGAGGGAATTACGGTTTCAATGGTGTGCTCGTGATATTCATCGTCGATGGCCAGTCGAAAATCAATTTGGTTGTAAAGATTATTTTGTTCCATAAAGGGCAAAATATAGGCTGACCAACCCCAACCGGGCTCTGAGCTGGCAACTAAAGGGTTGCCTGTAACCCAACCGGGTGGCAAGGTCTGAAAGGCACTTTCGTAATTCATGATTGCCAAACCTTGCTGACGGCTGTTATTAGCACATGTCGTTCTCCGAGCGGCCTCTCTTACTTGTTGAACGGCAGGAAGGAGCATGCCAATCAAAATGCCTATGATCGCGATGACAACCAGTAACTCTACGAGGGTAAATCCTCGTCTTTTTCTTTTAAGTTTCACAACAAACTCTCTATTAAATTCTATATGGGTAAAAATGTTCGTTAAGGTTCTTCTGCAAATCGCATTGCAGCAACGGACAATTTGACAAGCACCTAACTTGAGGCGTCAAATTAACCGGCGTATTCCATCCAGCATAACCCGTACCTAGCGTCAGATCATTCAATCTCAAAAGCTGAGATTGGGAAACGTCTTTTGA
>JAPOIJ010000057.1 GCA_029979005.1 Planctomycetota bacterium
GAATGCCTGAAACGGCACGCAGATGAATTGTTGAGCCGTGAAGACATGCAAAAGATGCTAGACAAACTAAAAGAGGTCTCTCCTACGGTGGTTGGGGAAATCAAGCCGGAAGGACTGAGTGCGAGCGTTCTCCATCAGGTATTGATCCGACTGCTCAAAGAATCTGTCTCCATTTCCTGCCTGGAACGAATCATAGAATCCTGTTCACACCACTATCGAAATGCGAAAACAACGGCCGAACTTACCGAATATGTACGTGGTGACATCGGCGCTTTAATCGTGGAACATTTCCGAGATGAAACTGGAAGAGTCTGCGTTGTTCTTCTGGAACCCAAAGTCGAGCATCAATTCCGCCAGTCATCCAATGGGGAGATGATTGCGATGCAACCTGAGCATTTGGCAAACTTGGTGGACAAATTTAAATCAACCTGGGAATTAGCTTCTATGCAAAACAAACCCACCGCCATTCTGGTGGATTCGTCCTTGCGACTGGCGATGCGGCAAACCATCCATCGCTCACTCCCCCAAATTTCAATCATTTCATACCACGAAATCCCTGGCGATCTCTTGATTGAACCCGTCGCCGTTATTCGGAGCGAAGATATTTTTGGAACGGATTCAACTCCCGTTGCTCCAACGAACTCCCTTGACCCTAGCGCCCAGGAGCAATTCTCTTGAGCATCAAAAACCAAATTACAAATCGAAGAATTAAACGAATTGGGCCAATTGGAAAAATCATTGGTCTACTGACCGCTAGTTTCGTCGCATTAATTGGACTGGCGATGGGACTGGAACCGCAAATAATCCTGTGGCGAGCGGTAATTGCATCCCTCTTGATCGGATCGGTTGTCGCCTTCGGGGTGAGCGTCATTCAGGTTGCAAATAACAAAAGGAGCTAATCCGCAACTCCCGGGAAATTTTATGAACTCATCAGTAACAAAAGCAAAGTAAGTTTTCATTAACATGGATCAGGCGATAAAAGCATATCGAGACGCCGCCGTTGAGCAGTTGCGCAATCAACTGATACTCGACAACGTCGATTATGTGCGCAAAATCCTGAGCACCATGACCTCGGTTTTGCCAAACAATTATGATCGTGAAAATCTTGAACAAGCTGGAATTGTTGCCCTCGTAGAAACTGCAAATTCATTCGAGCCCGAACGCGGCATTAAGTTTCGCACCTATTGCTTTCCAAGAATTCGCGGTGCCATCGTTGATGAGATGCGAAAAAACTCGCCCGTTCCTCAGCAAATGCTGGCACACATCAAGACCGTCAAAAATGCCTACCTGGCTTTGGAACCGCCGGTCACACCCGAAAAGCTCGCAGAAACCACTGGATTGGGAATTGAAAAAATCCTTCAGGTTCTCGAAGCCATGCGGTTCTCAAAACCACAAAACTGGAACGATCTTTATTGCAATATTCATTCGACATGGCGAACCGGGGAAGACAGCCCAGATTCGGCTTTGGAAAACGAGGAACTCAAACGACTCGTTGCAGATTGCATTGAAAAACTACCGGAGCGGGAACGCCTGGTGCTGACACTATACTTCACCGAAGATCTAAGCCTTGCAGAAATAGGACAAGTTATCGGCGTTTCCGAATCAAGAACGTCTCGCATATTAGCCGCTGCAAAATTTCGCCTCAAAGAACTGGTCAAAGTCAACATCGAATGATTGCAACGGATTGCAAAGGCCACCCCGGATCGCCTCAACAAACTATCAAGGAAGAGAATCGTGAGTACTGAAGAAAAGCCTGTCAAAGGCAATATTCTTAGATCAAAAACGGCGAGCGGGAAGACCGCACGACAAATCATTGGGCCGGCGTCCAGCAATATCATTAATGATCCCAAAGGCCATTCAATCAAAGTCAACAAACTCAACGGCACCGTCGATTCCATCGAAGTGAATTGCTCGTGCGGTGAACGAATTATTGTGAAGTGTGATTATGAATAAAACATTGCCAAAACAAAAATGCGGCTCGGACCGCTTCTCCCACGAGTCACAGTTCAGGCATTTTCACCGTCAGTCCAATCAACGCCTGACCTGCGTCGCTTGTTTTTTAACGATCGGCAGTCTTGTTTGGGTTAGCGGCTGCGCGTCCAACCCAATGCAATTTCTCGAACGTAATTCACCGCCAACATCGATTCTCGACATTCCAACCAGCCACAAAAGTTCTGAAATTAAAGCAACCCAGGCAAACCAAACCGAACTTTCACCCGGTGCAAAACCAAAGTCCTCTGTTTCAACGGCCAGTTATAATTCAGAATATCAACCAACCGCCACAGCCCGCCAAGATGAAAATGTGGCTACGCCTCAAACGCCGATCGACCCTCTCGCTACGACTGCAACGCCCCCATCTCAGGATCCCCCGTTAACAACCCAACCTACGGAAAGTGTCGGTGGACCCCAACAAGACAGTTTTGAGCAGACCCCCCTCATCAAAATACCGGATTCAATATACTCTCGGCCCAAACATCCAAAATCGAGTGCAGAAACTCCCTGTGATACCGGCCCTGATACAGATACAGAGATCTCGCTGGATTCGCTTGCCCTAACCCAGTCACAACTTCCAAACATCAATTGCGATCCCCAAGGTTTCGCTTCCACTGGAGTCGGAATGACTCCGCTCTTACAAGGAGGAACCTTCTTAAATGGTGATGAATTCAGATACGACCGACGAACGGCGACCGAAATCGCAATCATGCTTAAGGATCAAAATACAAAACTAAAGCTGGAAAAAAGTTACCTCAAGGACACAGCGGAAACACTCCAAAAGCAACTCGCTGCCGAGCAAGCAGCACGCAAACTGGCTGAAACCAAATTTGACGAAATTCAAATTGAGAACAAAGATCAAAGGAAAATAATCGCGCAACTCCAGCTTGCCTACGAAAATCTAAAAAGTCAAAAACTCGAAGTCGAAAAAGAATACGACACGAAACTGCGCGAAATTGAGGCTACGCTCGATCAAGCGCTGCTTGACGCCATGTATGATGCAAACAAAAAACAGTAAATTCCAAATTCCTTCAGCGACGCGATCAGCCAATTTTTTACAACCAGCCACACAATTGCCAGATAGAATCTCAAACAACAATTGTCAAAAAACAGGTCGATCGCTAGGCCAAAACAATGAGGGATTCAGTTTTTACTTGAACTGAAAAAACAAAACCATGTTGAACAACCTTAATACTCCGGACAATCTCCCTTCATCGCGCGAGCCTTCGCGACGAAGCGTACTTTTAATGCTACTAGGTCTCGGGCTTTCCGGTGGTTGCAGCCATTTCACCGCATCAAATCGATTTTCTTTGCGACGCAAGCAACCAACAGCTTCCGTGCCACCGCAAAAGAACTGCCATGCCTACTTCAATCCAATCATTCCACAAGTTCTTCGCCAACGAGTTTTGATCCTTCCATCGGGGCCTGAGTTATTTCATTACCCTTCTCACCAAAAACTAATTAACGAGGTTGCGGCGTCCATTAAAACTGCCCAACTTTGTGATGTCGCTACCCCCGAGAACTATCGACTAGAAGCACAGATTGATGCGATTCTGCAGGGGAAGTTCGATGAACGCGAAATTGCCTCTGTGGCTCGTCGATTCGCCGCCGACTCAATCGCCTTAATTCGCATTAACGAATTTAGAACCGTCACACCGTATCAAATCAATCTTTCCATCGTGTTTATTGATACCAGTGAAACAGTGGTTTCCTGCAGTATTGATGGTATCTGGGATTTGGGAGACCCGGCTACGCGAAACTCTTTTCTCAAGTTCCTATCGAAATCTCTCGGTGTTCCACAATCTTACGACTCAATCTATCTCCATTCGCCGCATTACCTTACCAAGTTCATTGCCGGTGAAATTACAATGGAAATTCAGAGTCGAAGTTAGACCACGACTGTGGTTCTAATCGGCAATCTCGTCCGTCAGAAATTGGCCTCAGGCATACAATGCTACCTTGATGTAGTCAGTTGTGGCCGCTGCGTTAGCCTTGCGCGATATCCCAGAAAATAGAAGGCCGACAATACGACCAACTCGCCCCAAAACACCACATTTAAAAAAGCGATCCACTGATAAATTTCAACGGGAAGTGGATTCCGGGGCTGATTAGCCGCATTCGAAAAAAAGACGCTTGATCCTAATGCGCCGGCAGTGATTACTAACAACAAAATCAACAAGACAAATCGCCATCGGTATTTTTTCGAAAACACAACCCCAAGGGCAAGGAGACTAATAAACGAAACACTAACGCCAAACTTCAAAAACACTCCGCTTGCTTCGATTACCCTTGAAAAATTTATGTTTCTCAGCGAATTCGATCGGTTACCAACGGCAATATCAACCACGACCTGTGTAAATACAACCAACAAAGCAGCAGAAAACATCAACACAAAAAGATCGCGAATTCTAAAATGAGAAGGCAAGCTTCGAGTAGAGATCAAGCCATTAGGAACGATCGACATTTTGTAAAAACCTCGAATTATCAACAGTGGCAACTGAACCAGGACGAAAACACTAAATACCCCCACAAAAACGACAGCCACGTCGTCAGAATTTAAACTGGAACGACCCGCACCAATTGCCAGAACCCAATTGTTAATCAACAAAATTAGCGAGGTAGTTGCCAACGGGAGACGCCAAATCCCTCTCTGTCCCCCAAGGCTACACCAGATCGCAAGCAGACAAACCTGAAGCGCTAGAATACCCGACACAATACCCAACACTACTGCCTCGCGAACAAATAAGATTGAACTTACGTCAGCCAGAACAAAGACGCCAAGGAAATCAAAAAGGTGAGCGCTAACTGACAGCATCAAAATAATAATTGCCGTAACCAGAGGCACCTCGGTCGTTAACTGACCACTCTTTAAAAATTCAACATGACGCTTACTTAATTGCGTATTCATAAACGCGATGCCATTGTTTGAGAAACCAATAAGGACTAAAAACGAGAAATCAAATCATGCTACCAGAATCTTTTCGAACTGCGAATGCATCGACGCCATGATCGTATTTTCAACGACGACTTGCACATCGAAAATTTAAAATCATGTTCAGTGCAATGTAAGCCTACCTCTCAATCGCCTCCTCTAACCAATGCAACAACATTACTTGAAAGTCGTGTATCGTCCTTCAATGACATCGTAGCCGATCTTGCTATCTTGAAACCCATTCTTGCCCGACCTCCAGCCATGAAGCTCTAGAAACCTCCTGAGTGGTAGTCATGTCCATTCGTCTGCGGATCCCCAAGTTGCGCGTTGGGAAATCGGTAAACGCTCCGGCCCGAAAGTATGCAAACAGAATTCCTGGATACTTCAATCGCGTGGCAGATCCATCAGTCAATATTTTCGATCAGGCACTCACTAAAAATAGGCTTGATGGCAGACAACACACTAAAGTTTGCTCAAACTGCTCCAAAAACTAATATTCGTTCAATCCACTCCAACCCGCCCCAGTTTGCTCGCACACAAACTATGTTCCAGTTTAAGCCCCCTCTAGTGATACCGATCACCCCCAAAAAACCCTACTGGGGAAACCTATTCCCCAAAAACTTCCGAGTGGGAAACACGCCAATTCGTTACGTTTTTTTTAAAAGCCCCACAATCAAACCGATGCGCCTAGCCCAACCGATATTAAGATTCCCAAAAATTGCTTCATGGCTATTTTTCCACCTCTAAATGGGGATTTGTGACCTACTCTTCTAAGGACCGCAAAGTCTCCCCCAACTCCCACCCACCCGCCGACCCAATGCATTTCATCGCTGAAGAAAAAATACCGTTTCAACCCTGTAGCAAATCAAGTGTATTTGTTGGACGGCAACCCATTTATTCAAGGGATGATTCTTCATTCGGATACGAATTGCTATTTCGTTCCAGCTTTACCAATGAAGCCATTATAGAAGACGGGCAAAAAGCAACAGCCGAACTGTTGATCAATACATTTGCCGAAATCGGTTTGGAAAGAATTGTTGGTTCACTTCCGGCATTCATCAATGTTTCAGAGGAATTCATTGTAAACCAGCACTGCCACTTCCTTCCCAAAGACAAAGTAATTATTGAGGTGTTGGAAAATGTAAAGCCAACACGCGAAGTCATGATTGCCCTCAGTGACCTTAAGCGCGAAGGATATAAAATTGCACTGGATGATTTCGTTTTTTCAGAACATCTAAAGCCAATGCTCGAACTCGCAGACATTGTCAAAATTGACGTCTCCGATTTTGACGATCCCGAAGATCTCAAAAGTCAGATCGAATCAATCAAGCCTTTCGGAGTGACCCTCCTCGCCGAGAAAATTGAATCCATTCAAGAATATAACGAATGCAAAGAAATTGGCTTTGACCTATTCCAAGGCTTCTTTTTCTCTAAGCCGTCGATCGTACAAGGACGAAAACTTCCGGCAAATCACATCTCGATGATACAAATCGTCGCTCTGATTCAAGATCCGTCGGTCACGCTTCACGAAATCTCCGAAATCATTTTGACTGAACCAATTTTGGCTTACAAGCTGCTTCGTTTTGTCAATTCGGCCTACTACGGGCTATCGAAAGAAATTGATTCCATTCAACATGCAGTTACGCTCATTGGAATTCGGCAAATCAAAACTCTCTGCAGTCTAACTGCACTGGCAACTGCAGCCGGCCGAAAACCGATGGAGCTCATTCAAACGCTTTTAATCCGCGGGAAAATGTGCGAACTGCTGGCCAATAAACTCAACTATGAAAAAACAGAATCTTACTTCTTAACAGGTTTATTTTCATCGCTTGACGCGCTTCTTGACATTGCGACTGACGAAGCCTTGTCGATGCTGCCGGTCTGCGGAGAGGTGGTAGACGCCATCTCGGCGGGCAGGGGCAAAATGGGCAGAGTACTCAATTGCTCGATCGCTTACGAGACAGCAGATTGGGAAGAAGTGCAACTCGGAACGCTCGATAAGAACGAAATCAGAGATACCTACTTTGAAGCAATCGACTGGGCTCAACGCTCAATGGATGACCTTGCAAAAATAAACTAGGCAATTTCAAAATTTTTGGGCATTCCCTCTCTAATCTACGGCAACTCATTGCAAGGGGTTGCGTGCTTCTTAACAATTGCGGTATCTCCGATCATCGCATATCTCGTTGATCACTTCATTTCCGAGGATTAATTCAAAAGCTTCAATAGATGTCAGAGGATTCCTCACCGGCCTCGAGTTTGACTAGGTGTAAAAAATAATGCAGAACTCAACTCTTCCGCCTGAAGTAATTGAATATTGCCAACGCTGTTCGAAACGTGACGGTCTGTCAATTGTGGCGTACTGTTGCTACCTCTCACTTGCCGATCGAACCATTAAGGCTGCAGAGGCAAGTACGGTTAACGCTATCGCTGAACAGTTCGGCATTTCTCCCGCCAAGACCGTTTGGATCGGACGCAAGGTCCGGAGAGGCAGCCTGAAAATCAAACGTCCCCAATCAACAGACGCACGAAAACTCCTGTTTTTCCTTTCACTCAGGTTAGCTGGAACTGACTTTGAAATGGACGAACGGGAAGAAAAAGCAATCGAACACCTCGCAAAAAAACTTAAACTACCCAGTGAATTAGCAACCCGTCAAATAGCAAAGCTCAAAAATCATAGGCCTCCGAGATCGAAAACCTCCCCTGCCAATCCCTCCCTTAAAGAGCAAGGCTCGCCAGCACATCCAAAAACTTCCGGATCAATCTTCAGCCAAATCAACCAAACTGTTAGCCAAACATTCGTCAATCGCAAATGGGAAGCAGACCTCTATCAAATACCACACCAAACAAACCCACAACCGGTGGCAGAATTAGAATTCACACCGGCGGAAAACGACTCGCCCGAATTGGAATTATCTTTCTTCGATGCCAACTTTGATCTCGCAGGTGAACTAACAGTACATATCGGCAACCGTTGTATTGGTGGCCGACAAATCAACGCACAAGAACCTGAATATCGAATCCCCCTCGAACCTTCCACCGATTGGGAAAGAAGAATTGCCGGTGCTCTGGTCAGCGTCCATTTGAACGGGAAGCCAGTTTTAAAGGGCGAGTTCCATTCAGATTGATCTGGATTCGAACAGAACGCAAAACAGTGAAACTGTATCGAATCAAAAAACTAGCGAACACGAATCGAAATATCCAGCGGATATTTCGGATTCACTTTCATTGGAAAACCTGGCGTCGACTGCATGAATTCGAGAACCTGTTTTTGCGATTTCGTCAACGCCGCACTCTTCCCAGCTTGATTGGCCAGCCAAATTTGATGGACATACTCATTCACGGCCGTCTCCCAATCGTATTCCCCACCCTCCATTTTGTTCTGTCTTTCAATGTCATAGTTTCCCGCGGCTATGTCTTCTGCCATCAGTAATCCTAAACGAGATTTCTTTCCAAAATCCCACTCCTTATTACATCTACAATAGGCTTCCGTGATTGTGTGGAAACACTCTTCCCAAAGCGCATTCATTGGTTCCGGGCGCCACATCGAATCCTCAAACCCGTTAAACCGAAATCCTCGCCCGGACCAATTTGGAAAAAAAGGCCATCTATCTGTCTTCATTGAGATTACATAACGACCAGTTCTGCGCTCAATTAGCTCTTCGACCGGACGTAACTTTCGATCCGATCCAATGGCAAAAGCAAAGTTATCACCAAGACTTTTGAGTAGTCTGGGATCATCTACTTTTCCATCTTCGTTTGAATCCAGGAAGCTACCAAATAATCGCACCGCCTGAAGAACGACCTCTTTACCTTGACGATCGTCTCGATCGCTCTCGCGCGGACGCTCATCTGTTCCCAGAATGTAAAAATCACCAATCCGATATACAAATTTAAACTTTGGGGGAATGCACGCTTCTAACTCTGAATTGCCAGCGTAGCCAGAAAAGGAATCCGCTCCGCGTTGACCTACCAACTCCTGAGCCCAAATCGAATCGCATGGACTCTGATCGACCAGCATCAACGCGAGCAACAGCAATGCTTGAAGACTAAATTGAATTCTCATTATTCACCAATTGAAAACAGTGCAGCAGAATCACCGGATCAAATTAAAAAAATTCGAAACCTTTACTGAATTGCAACTAACTTTTCACTCGTACGCACAAAGATCACGCCATCGGATATCGCCGGCGTTGCGAAACAAGGTTGTCCCATTTTATTTTCTGCCAGCAATTCAAATTCCGGACCTGCTTTCAAAACATAGACTGTTCCATTTTCGGATGCACAATAAACGCGGTCACCAGCAGCAACCAACGAGGAAATAATACCAGCATTTGCTCCCAGTCTTTTTTCATACAACCTCTCACCCGTGACGGCGTTATAGCACCGCACCACACCATTAGAATTCCCAAGGATCAGGTAGTCACCACAAACGACAGGCGTGGACATATAGCAACCTCCACGTGGAATACTCCAGACAATACCATCGTTATTTGACTTTCCCTCCGTTGGTGAAACATCTCCAGTTGCATCTGGACGGACCACATAGATTGGCGATAAACCACCATGGGCACTGGTCAGATATATCCAACCATTCGATTCAAACGGAGTGGGAACCGGATTGTCCCCTCCGCCGCGAATACGCCACAACTCCTTCCCTGTTTTTAAATCATAAGAGACGACATAGGGCCAGCCATTGACGACAATTTGAGTTCGTTCGGGACTCGTGTGTATGTAGGGAGTACTCCAGTTGCGTTCGCAAATATTCTCTCGAGAAACCCTCCAGACTTCCTTGCCATCCTTGAGATCGAGTAAAACTAAGAAGGGCTTGGAAGGATCATCACAAACCAGCGCGATGCGATCGGAATGCACCGCTGGAGAACTGGCGAACCCCCAGCCAATCCCGTACTTACTGACGTTGATTACCCCCAGATCTCGACTCCACTGCAGCTTTCCTTCGAGATCGTAACAGTAAATCCCTTCAGAACCGAAGAAAACAATAACGCGATTGCCACTAACAACCACGCTTGTATTAGCATGCGTCGCCTTGGCATGCCGAGTAGCTCGCGGAATCCCCCGATGGGCGGTACGCCGCCAAACTTCCTTTCCAGTATTTTTGTCGTAACACAACAATAGCCACGACTGTTCGCCATTATCCTCGGCCGCCTCGGGACGACCACCGGGCCCAACTTTCAAAGGGGCTTTCCCGTCACTGGCAACGGCCGTTGCTAAAAAAACTCGATCGCCACTGATCACTGGACTCGAATGCCCCAAACCCGGTACATCGACCTGCCACAGCACCCCCTCCAATTCACCAGACTGAGCGTCGGCGTTCCAACTCTCGGCAACTGAACTGGCCGACACTCCATCTCCACGAGGCCCCCGAAACGTTGGCCAATCCGACTCACTTTGCAGCAGACTTCCAGAAAACAAGCCAATTACAACGCAAATCATTTTTAAAGTGAGCATCTAAATTCCTGACCCAAATTTTTGACCATCTTGGCGATCTTCGTCCTTCGTAAGCAGCGACCATCATAATCAATTAAATGGTAAAACCAAACGCTCGCCCGCGCTTGCTCCTTTGTCAAACTGAATTGAACCGACACCGATTTATCAACTCCATTGATCGACTCTCTCAACCAAAATCACGAAACAAACGTGGCAACATTTATCGCTGACTCAAGTGATAAGAAAATTCCCAACAATAAGTGAAAAAAATAGGTATGATCTGATACTTCATTTTTATTCACAACCATCGTCATGGAACAACAGTAATGAGTTTCCGAGTTTTCGCATTAATTGGTGTTGTCGCTTTAACCAGTGGCTTGTCAATCCTTGGTTCGGCTCAACAACCAGGCTCCGTCGCCAAGCAAGCCATTGAACAGGATTCAATGTTTGAAGGCATGGGTAATCACACCCGAAAAATATCAACCAACTCGGAGTCCGCACAAGCTTACTTTAATCAAGCACTTACCTGGGCATTCGCATTTAATCACGATGAAGCGATTCGGTCACTCATGGTGGCGGCCCAACAAGATCCGGAATGCCCGATGACCTGGTGGGGGATCGCTTACTGCGAAGGCCCTAACTACAACAGCCCGATCACGCCCGAACGGTCGAAAGCTGCGTTTTACGCCATTGAAAATGCAAAAAGTCGAATAGAAAACGCCTCTGAAGTTGAACGCGCACTCATCGAAGCACTGTCCAAGCGCTACACGTTTCCAGCCGCGGAAGATCGCAAATCTCTCGACCAAGCCTACGCCGCCGCGATGGGTGAAGTTTGGAAAGCCTACCCTCAAGACGCTGATGTCGGCACACTCTACGCCGAGTCCTTAATGATGTTGAGGCCTTGGGAACTCTACTCAACTGACGGGGAGCCGGTGGAGGATACCGACAAAATTGTTTCGACACTCGAATCAGTACTCCAACTGCAACCTGACCACCCCGGTGCAAATCATCTTTACGTCCACGCAATGGAACCAAGCCAAACGCCTGAGAGAGCCTTAAAAGCAGCTCACGCTCTGGACAACCTGATCCCCGCCAGCGGACATCTCCTCCACATGCCATCTCATATCTATGTGCGAACTGGTTTGTGGAATGAAGCCATCGAACAAAACGTCAAGGCTCTGGAAGCCGATCAAAAATATTTGAAACTGTCTCCCAAGCAGGGGATGCAAATTGTTTACATGATTCACAACTCGCACATGCTCGCCTATGCCGCCATGATGAGCGGTCGCGAAAAAGAGGCGATGTCGGCCGCCCGTCACATGTGGGAACAAACACCAGACGCGATCATGACTAGCATGGGACCCTTTTTCGATCGCTGGATGTGCTCGGTTTACGACGTCCAAAAACGTTTTGGCCGGTGGGACGAAATCATCGCTGAACCTGCCCCTCCAGAGACACTTCCCGTGACCACAGCTATTTGGCGAGCCCACCGTGCTATTGCATTTGCCGCAAAAAAAGATTTTACCAACGCAGAAATCGAGTACACCAAATTCCGGAACGCCCGCGCTGCTATCCCTTTAGCTGTTCTGGAAATGGGAGGAATGGACGACCGTTTCTTACAAGTTAGTGACTTATTCATTCGCGGCGAAATCGCTCTCCAAAAAGAGAAATGGACTCTCGCTACCGAGCTTTTAACAGACGCGGCTGCAATTGAGTCAACCCTAGCCTATGGCGAACCACCTCAATGGCTACAGCCAATTCGCCACACCCTGGGCGCGGTATATCTTGCAACCAATCAATACGCGAAAGCAGAACAATGTTACCGTGAAGATTTGGAAAAATGGCCCAACAATGGCTGGTCTCTGTTCGGACTTTCCAAGGCTCTCAAAGGGCTTGGAAAAACAAAAGCGGCCGAAGAAGCATTTGCTAATTACGAAAGAAACTGGGCAAAGGCCGATGACCCCATCTCGACAAGCTGCAAATGCCTCGAGCTCAAGGGACAATGACCACGCGACTCCAATTCAAATTGGTAATAGCGTAGACAATTTTGCGATGGACGATGTGAGCGCAACCGTCTCGATGTTCCCCTGCAATCGATACAAAACTGTTGGGTACTGACCCCACCGGAAAGGAAGTATCTAATGCCCAACGATCAGAACATTCTGATCGTTAGAACAAACGGGATGGAAAAACCTACGGCTAGACAAACAGACGCCAGCGTCATCACGGCCGATCTCAAACCAAACTTGCGGGAAACCAGAAACCCAAAAACCAGCGGCATCAACGGGTATAGCAATAGATTCAACAATCCCCACTTGGTATTCAAACGAAAACCAGCGATGCTGGCCCAAACCCAGGCAACGAAATTGAAAAAACCTGCGACCGCGAGCGCCAGCCCCCATCCAACCATTCGAAATATAAGTTTGGGATTAAGCGATTTTTGAAAATCGTTGGTCTTGCCTTGCGATTTTCCGGACAGCTGATTGCGAATCGACTCATGCCTCTTACGGATGAATGTTTTTAGCGGATACCCTCTTTCATCACGATCGCCTCCGGCAACCGCGGCTTCCATTTTTGCTCTTTCGACCTCCGCAAGCTTCGGACCAACAAACGCAGCCATTTCATCCACTTGATCCAGCAATTTCTGTTGCTCAAAAACCGAATCCAAAAGCTGTTCCACTCTGGTCAAATAAGCCTGTTTAAACTCAGGAATCTCCAAAATTCGCTCGATCAGACGATTTTTATCGACACCAACCTGAGGTTGATTGATGCTGTGCTCCAATCTGGATTCAGGCGTCCCGATTATTTCAAGTGCGCCGAACGAATGATCCAAGTCCCACGGGATAAACAGGATCTTATTTGATTCCGGACTGAGATAAGCATAGTAGTTCTGGCTACCTCCGAGAAAACTGTCCAAATTAGACAGCATGGCATTCACAGCCAAGAATGACAGGAAATTATCTAAGTCTATATACTCTTCGATTCGAGAATTAAATTCTTCGTTATCTCCTGCGTGAATTAACCTGGCAAATTCAATAATTCGCTGCTGTTGCTCGGTACTCGATTTTGTTTTGGGATTATAAAACGATTTGTAAGCATCCCACGATTCACCCAAATATGGAAACGCAGTAAAGGAACTAGGCTTAACCAGCAATCCTTCCGCTTCTCCAAAAGAGCGCTTTAAAAATTTTTCATCGACTTGCTCAACCACCGAATACAGGCCTCGCTGCGTTAGCCTGCCATCAATCTCGGTTGCTATCGACGCCCAACCTGTTAACGGGCAAGCAACGCCTACCTCACGAAACAGCTGATACGAAATAGCCTCTCGGAGCATCGATGGATCGGTTGCACAATTTTGCAAATTTACTTTCGTCAAACCCTGAAAATTTAAATCATCCTGATACTCATTGAAATCAATCTTAAACGAGTACTTACCAAACTCGCGACCCACCAAAAAACTTCCATTGCCCTTGTAGCGCACACCGACATTTGCGAACGATTCACCATCGATCTCTACATCAGCCCTTCCGTACTGATGATTCAAACCGAGATAGCCGCCCAATCCAGGCCGACTTTCTTTTCCTGAACGAAACTCTTTTCCCTGGCTGGCATCTGAAATAACTTCACCAAATGCACGACCCACATCCCAATCGAGGTCCTTCGATGGCTGCAATTTACTCCACTCTTCTTTGGTAAATCGCAAAGTAATTTTGGATACACGATTGGACCGGAAAAGAGCGTTAGGCTCCGAAATCAACTGACCGCTGACGTCTGAGGGCAAAAGCCCGGCAAGCGGTATTAGAAAAAACAAAATACAGGACTTCATAATTAGCCAACTAAACTCGATTTAAGGTTGCGATGAGATTGTTCACTCGCGCACAATTGAGGTCAACTTGCCGCCTGTATCAATCTGTATCCAAGCACCACAGAGGCACCTTGGATGACCCTTCTAATCTGCTCACATCGACGAACATCCAAGTCGAGCTATTTATTATTCTCAGACTTTTCGTCCCGAGCGAGATTCTCCGTGATCCACTTTACAAGTGTTCCACTTCCTTGACCGTAACCGCCTGGAAGTGGACGCAGGTCCCTAGTTTGCAATTTAGGCGGAGCTCCCCAATGCTTTGGATAGGGTTTGCCGTTGGGTGACTTGAAAACTGGCTGGTCCATTGCTTCTGAGCCCTTCTCATTGGCTTCATTTATTTGCAACATTACTTGAAATTGCTTAACTGCGGGTTTGTCCTCGAAGGTTCGCAAATAACCAAGCTTAATCTCAGATTGACCGATTTGCGTGGTTATAAAACTGGCAGTCGATACTCCACCGCTACCAATTGCGTTCCCCGATGCCGCATATTTAATCTTCCCGATCAGGCGGATCGCTTTTGACTTACTCTGGTCCACCCACGAGAAACCAGTTGTTGGATTACTATCCAGTTTGATATGAATTTTCTGGCCCAATGCAACCGGAATCGTTTTACCATTGTCTTTAATAGTCAATTGGATCGCTTTCTTTGGTTTCGCTGCGGCTCCATTTTCAGTTCTAGGCAGTTTAATACTAGTGATCGACAATCCATTTTTTGGTGCATCGTCAGCGATTCGGGTATCCACAATAAAACACTCTATCAAAAGACCGCGGTTGTCTGTTTTTATATAGCGACGTTCAGCTGGCTCCAATTTTTTAGAAGCGACTTTGATTGCAGATTCATAAAGTTGATCCAGCGTCTTGGCAGCTGCTCCCTCTGAATGTTTCCCAATCTGATCTCCCTCTTCCTTCCATTTTTCAAAAGGCGAGTCACCCGTCGGGTTTTCTGCCATCGCAATCGGACGAAAGGTTCTGCGCACTACCTTTCCCTTCTTCACAAAAATTCGCGTCTCGTGTCCGTACTCAATAAAACTTGACCAACGCACCTTGTATGAATAAGTATTACCGGCATCTGCCTTAGCTTTCTCCCACTTGGCCAAACTATCTTTAACTTTATCGAGATCACTCGAATCATGGAAATCGGCACTTGCCGTCAATGCTGAGAGGGCTAACGTAAAACCCAAAACAATCATTCGAAACGCCATAACATTCTCACAAAGGTTAAATCTACAAACTAACTCATGGACACTTTACAAGATAACAGAGTTCCACCAAACCAAGAATGATATGCTAAAAAACAAATGCCCCGAAACCCTGTGAATCCTGCCGTGGCGTTTTTCGCAAAACAATTTAAATGGCATGTAGATACTGGCAAATCAGATAAACGAAACCAAATGCACTCATTTCTGGTAACTTATCAAGTCAGCTTAACTTTAAAAACTTTGAAATTCACTGCGAGTCAGCCATGTTCAAGACTACCTCCAATTGCCTCGTTCTAATCGGAACTGGCTGTTTATTGTTTGCGGCACTCCCTCTCTCAACCACTCCTGCAGTTGCCCAGGACGGCGAATCCCCATCAATCAAAGCCGTAGCGGACCTCCAACATCTACCTTCAAAAATCGCATTTGGTTCGTGTAGCAATCAAAATAAACCGCAACCTATTCTCAATACGGTCGTCTCGCAAAAACCAGACCTCTTTATCTACCTTGGTGATAACATCTACGGCGACACCAAGGATATGAATGTCCTTGCTCAAAAATACAAGCAACTTAGTAACAAAAAAGAATTCCAGAATTTGCGTGCCAACACTGCCGTGCTTTCCACTTGGGATGATCATGATTACGGCTGGAATGACGCGGGAAAGGAATACCCTTTTAAAGAGGCGTCCAAGGAAATTTTCATGGATTTTTGGAAAATCCCTCTAAGTAGCCCGCGTAGACAACACCCAGGCATCTATGGCTCACACACGTTTACAGACGGCAAGAAAACGCTCCAGGTGATTCTACTCGACACACGTACCTTTCGAGATCCACTTAAACGCAATTCCAAAACAAATAATCTAGATGGCCAATTCAAGAATGATTATCAACCCGACACCACTCAAAAGACTATCCTCGGAACCACCCAGTGGCAGTGGCTAGAGAAAGCATTAAAACAAAACGCCGATCTTCGAATCATCTGTTCGTCGATCCAATTCGGACATGAATACAATGGCTGGGAATCATGGACGAACCTACCCAATGAACAGAAGAAAATGATTAGGCTAATCAAAAAAACACAGGCCAACGGTGTCGTCTTTATCTCAGGCGACGTTCATTGGGCCGAAATCTCAAAGAGGACATTCCAGGACATCTATCCAATTTACGACGTCACCGCCAGTGGAATCACGGAAGACTGGCACAACCTTGAGCCCAATCGATATCGCGTGAAAAATGCCTTTCGAAAAAATCATTTTGGCATGATTGAAATCGACTGGAAGAAGGAAAAACCTACAGCAATAATGCAAATCAAAGATGTCAACGGGGAAACCGTGATCCGCCACGCGGTGCCATTAGATGAGCTTCAATTCAATAAAAAAAACACGAGCAAATAACAACTTGTATCTAAACTACAAAAAAAGAAGACGGATTAAGAACCCGTCTTCCCACGCAATTAAGCTCAGAAATTGTTTGTAAAGAGCTGAAAACAGCCAGCCACAAACTCTAGTCCTCGATCGAAACGACCTCGGCGCCCGCACGCGTTGCGAGTTGCTGGAAAACAACTTCGTTAATTGACTGAGTAACAAAGTGAGTCGATCCATCGGCCAGCGTTACGTTGATGCCCTGAGGATGATAACTACGGAAATCTTCAAAGTGACCGCCCGGATCGTTGGGAGCATGATCCGCGGCTCCGACAATTCTAGCAAATGGCTCGTCAACCTCCGGTACCATGCCGACCCATGAAATTTTACCGAGGAGATTGATTCGCTCACCAACCATCAGTGTATTACTAGTTCCGTCAGTGATATCTCCCATTTTGATTTCGCTGTTCCCATAGAAAAGTCCGTTTCCTCTCAATGGGCTATCTTCGATTTCGGTACTCCCGAATACACCTGAATAGTTACTGCGACCAACCATTAATTCTTCGTGATCATGATCGTCATCCGACGCTGGAGGCTGATCATGCAGGTCATGATCATGGTCGTCATGATCATGCTCAACATGTTCGTCAAGATTCACAACGGGCAAATCGATTTCCGAGGGGCATTGGTAAGCCGGCACGACCGTTTCTATGGTATGAATGTGAAATTCATCATCGATGGCAACATTAAAGTCAATTTGATTGTAGAGATTGTTTTGCTCCATAAAGGGCAGGATATAAGCTGACCAGCCCCAACCTGGTTCGTCATCTGCAATTAGTGGATTACCAGTCTTCCATCCCGGGGGAAGCGTTTGAAACGCGCTCTCATAATTCATGATCGCGAGGCCTTGCTGACGGCTATTGTTCGCGCAGGAAATTCGCCTCGCAGCCTCGCGTACCTGCTGTACCGCCGGAAGCAGCATGCCAATTAAAATTCCAATAATGGCAATAACAACCAGTAACTCAACAAGCGTAAATCCGCTTTTCGTATTTTTATAATTCATTACGCACCAAAAAAACAAAGAGAAAAAAATCCAATCAAAATTTGATTCTGATTGCCCTAAAAGAAGTTTAGAGGACAGCCAAGGGAAATTTCTGATCATTGTCTTTGGCACTACAACTATGCCAACGCAATTTGATTGCGTCGAATATCTTCGTCTGCAGAACAAAAAACTATGAACAGATCCTACGTGTCATCGGGGGTGCGCGACCCGATTGTCTAAAATGTACGGCCTCAAGAAAGACAGAGGCGACAGAGATACTCTCCAACACACTTAGGTTTTCAAGTGTGGGCTGGTTGACCGTCGGGGCATCAACTTGAAATTGAGCCAACAAGCGGCATAAAACGCAATCGTGATCCAGTGCAAATCCGTCCACAGACGGGTCGCTTGGCGCTAACGGAATGGAAGGGTGTTCATGGGAAACTGAACAACAGCTATCCGCCTCAATGCGCCCCGCAGTATTGTGGTCATCGCAATGGTGTGAATGACTAGAAACCAACAAACCGCTCATCGTGATCGACGTCACGACGAGTAGTTTAATCAGATTGGTTGCAAGTAAATTCACGGCAAACTTCTTGAAAGTTTTAATCAGAAAGCGGTTTAGACCATTTCATACTACGCAAAGCACCCCGCCAAGTTCAAGACAAAGATTCCTAAATTCTCGAAATCTCACCCAGATCGCCCCAAATCACGCCGATTGAGCTCTCCGGAGAACGAATTGAGCGGAATAATCGTCAGTTCTCCCAAATCGTCCAACCCTCGCTAACCACCAGAAACGACAAGCAAATACGCCAACTACACAAGTTTGGCAAGCGCATGTTGAAGCCTGATGATCACTTAGGTTTCTTTTCGCCCTTAAAACGGCTCAGCGTCTTTTTTAATTCATCTCCAGCCAAACCGGCGATGGCCAAGCTGGGATTATGCGTCAGTTCAAGCCCTTTATAAGCGACGCGTTGAGCGGGACCACCATGGATTTGTAAGGCAATGAGGCCCGTCAATTCGCCATCTGGATCTTCCAACGCAACAGTGATCCGACCGTTAACTGCCAGCCAAATCTGATGATCAACTGCAAGGATTTCATAATCATTCCATCCTTCCCGATGGATGTACTCCTCACCGGAATCCGCGTTTCGTGCCAGGATGCCTCGACCATGCTCATGGTACAACGACCCCCACCATCCTTTTCCAACGTCCGCTTGATAACCGACCGCTTGCCCCGACGGTTTAGTCTCAGAGGATCGAAACTGAATCCCGGCATTGGCGGAATACGGAACCTGTTTCACCTTCAGCTTAAGACGAAAATTTTTCACTGGAATCTTGGAATACAAAAATTGATTCCCTTTAATTTTCGCATCTCCACCGGTACCGATGATTGCCCCGTCTTCTACAGACCATAAATCCATATCCCTGGCGTGCCACCCTTGAAGATCTTTCTGGTTGAAAAAGGACTTTCCTTTCTTTGATTTCAATTCTGTTTCACGATGAACATCCTGAGCATCAACTTTTTCTATTGAATTAAAACCAATTAACAAAATCACCATCGGAAAGACGAAACCATTCCGAAGAAAACAAAATCGCATTACGAAACCGGCAAATTGAAACATCGCCTTCCCCAAACAATAAATTGCTAAATGAAAACTAGAAGGCATTAGAACGTTCTCAAGAAGCAACCGCAAATATTGCCTGTCGGGCGGATCTATCAATCATCAATTCAAACTTGCCTGACTTGATAAATTCCCAGACAAGTTCCACCTTCGGATTAAATTCAATTGAGCGGGGGTCACCACACCAATTGGCCGGTTACTGCCATCGACTACTACAAGATGTTGAATGTCAGGATCTTTCGCAAACAACTGCTCGGTTGCAAAACAAGTGGTATCACTTGGCACTGTCAGAACGGGAGAAGACATATGTTTTGTTACCTGGTGAAACTTAGTCTGATTTCCGCGACGCAATCCGTATTCATCTATTTCAAAGATCTCGTCTAACACCGACTCGTCGTGATTGGCGAGCCGCTCGTTCAACGCCTGATATCGACGAATATCTGCTTCGGTCAAAATGCCGATGCAACTTCCCAGACGATTAATCACTGGAGCAGCAGTAGCACGCGCAGCAGTCAATGCCTCGATTGCGTCAGACATTTGATCATAATCGTGCACCGGCACGATATGCGACATGGCCGAAGTGACGAACGGTGACTTTTCGAACCGGTGCCTCAATCCACTAGACGCACCCTCGACTGGCTCATGCCAGCCATCGGTCGTTGACTCTGACGAACTCTTACTCGCTCGCGATTTTTCACTTAATTTCACACTGATGACCGGGCATTTCGAGTGTCGAATAACATATTCCGACACACTTCCTAAAATCCACCTCACTAAACCGGCACGATTATGAGTCGCCATAATAATTAGATCGCAATTTTGCTCATCCGCTAATTTTACAATCTCAGGGCCCGGATTCCCCCTCAAGAATTCATGCCGATACTCTATCTCCGAATCCGTCGGGATGACTTTACGAAATTCCGTCTGCTCCTGAACAATTAACTCATCAATTTCAGCGCGAACGTAGTAAGCCGTAGGGGGTAAAGGAGGAATAGCGACATAACAAAAAATTAGTGTCGCTTCATTTTTTTTTGCCCACGAGGATGCCAGCTCTACCGCATCTTGGCAATTTTTAAAATCATCGATAGGTACAAGAATTTTCCGAATGGCATTCATTGTTTTCCCCTGAAGTTGAAGAGTGTGCTTACGACATACTCCTGAAGCAAATCGAATGCCAAAAAAATCCATGATAAAGTGACATGGGTTTCTCCATAAATTCATGCGTGCAACCAGGAGTGCTGTGCGACATCACCCGTTGCGCCCCCTGGGAAGCGCGCGATATCGCATTAATTTTCCCTACCGGCACAGCACACTAAATCATTCACGAACCATTCCCCAGTTTGAAGATTAAAAGGAGGAAAGAGAATTCTTGGGACGGAAAAACCGACAACATCAATAATCGAGATTTACTTTTACTAAGCCATCGTGGAATTTGCGTACGAGAAATAACTTCTTTCCACGTGCAAAAAAAAAAAAATGCACTGAGCGAAACTCAGTGCATTATTTTTTCAAACGTTCGAGATGTCGTCTAAGACAAATCAGGCTACCTGCCAAATACTCGACTTAAGTCTACTTCGCTCCAAGAGCAGCAGTTTTCGCCGGTTCTGTCGCATTCAAATCGAATCGATCCAGATTCATGACCTTATTCCAAACGGCGGCAAAATCCTTAACAAACTTAGCGTTGCCGTCCTCACATGCATACACTTCACAGATCGCTCTTAACTGAGAATTCGATCCAAACACAAGGTCAACTCCAGTTCCTGTCCATTTGAGTTTACCTGTTTTTCGATCCCAACCCTCATACACACCTGGCTGATCCGAAGACTTTTTCCAGTTCGTTTCCATATCCAGAAGATTGACAAAGAAGTCGTTGGTGAGCGTCTCGGGGCGTGATGTAAAGACTCCCAACGGCGAATTATCAAAGTTCGCATTGAGTACCCGCATGCCACCGAGAAGGACAGTCATTTCCGGAGCGCTCAGCGTCAACAAATTTGCCCGATCCACCAACAACTCTTCTGGCATGCGGGAATATCCCGTGCGAAAGTAATTAGTGAACCCATCCGCTGTTGGCTCTAGCGCCGCAAACGAAACGACATCCGTCATGGCCTGCGAAGCATCCGTTCGACCCGCAGTAAACGGCACGTCGATTTCCTGTCCGGCTTTCTTCGCCGCCGCTTCAACGCCCACACATCCGCCGAGCACAATTAAGTCGGCAAGTGAGACCTGGACACCGTCCTTACGTGATTGATTAAAATCTTGTTGAATCTTTTTCAAAACCTTTAAAACCTCATCGAGCTTCTCAGGCTGATTAACTGCCCAGTTCTTTTGAGGTGACAAACGAAGCCTTCCCCCGTTAGCACCACCGCGTTTGTCTGTTCCTCGAAACGTCGAAGCAGAAGCCCACGCCGTCGAAATTAACTGAGAGACCGACAGACCGGAATCAAGTAACTGTTTTTTGAGCAGTGAAATCTCTTTCTCACCAACTTGCGAATACGTGGCAACTGGAATTGGATCCTGCCACAACTGAGGGGCTGGCACGAGAGGACCGAGACATCGAGAATACGGCCCCATGTCACGATGGGTCAGTTTGTACCAGGCTTTTGCAAACGCGGCTGCAAACTGATCCGGATTCTCATGAAACCGCTTAGAAATTGGCCCGTAATTGGGGTCCATCTTCAATGCAAGATCCGTAGTGAACATAATCGGAGCGTGAGACTTCTTAGGATCGTGCGCATCGGGTACGGTTCCCTCGGCCGCTGCGTCTTCCGGCGTCCACTGCCAACCACCACCGGGACTCTTCGTCAATTCCCAATCATAACCGAACAAGTTATCGAAATAACCATTCGACCACTCAATCGGTGTCGTCGTCCAAGCGCCTTCTAGACCACTGGTGATTGTGTCATCACCGTTGCCCGTCCCGAAATTATTTTTCCAACCGAGCCCCTGTTGTGCCAGTGGCGCCGCTTCAGGTTCGGGACCAACATGCTTGCTTGGATCCGCAGCACCGTGAGCTTTCCCAAAGGTATGCCCACCAGCAATGAGTGCAACCGTCTCTTCGTCATTCATCGCCATTCGACGGAATGTTTCACGAATGTCCCGAGCCGAAGCCAGTGGATCCGGCTTACCGTTTGGCCCTTGTGGATTGACATAAATCAAACCCATTTGCACCGCTGCCAGAGGGTTTTCAAGGTCTCTATCACCGGAATAGCGCTCATCTGCCAACCACTCACTTTCGGGTCCCCAGTAAATATCAGTTTCAGGCTCCCAAACATCGACGCGACCACCAGCAAATCCAAACGTCTCAAATCCCATCGACTCAAGCGCACAGTTACCGGTGAAGACCATTAAATCAGCCCAAGAAATTCGCTTTCCGTATTTCTGCTTGATTGGCCAAAGAAGGCGTCGAGCTTTATCTAGATTCGTATTGTCCGGCCAACTGTTGAGCGGTGCAAAACGGAGCGTTCCCGAAGCCGCACCACCTCTACCGTCAGCAATTCGGTAAGTCCCAGCGCTATGCCAGGCCATGCGGACGAAAAGAGGACCGTAATGACCGTAGTCCGCTGGCCACCAATCTTGGGATGTCGTCATGACCTCGACAATGTCTTTTTTTAATTCCGCAAGATCGACCTTTCTGAATTCCTCAGCGTAATTGAAATCGACTCCCATGGGATCACTTGCTGGCGAGTTCTGATGCAGAACACTCAGATTCAATTGCTCCGGCCACCAGTCACGATTGGACATCGCATCAACCGGCGCCTTACCTTCTGTTTCGAGTGCTGGCAGGTTCTCATTGGGCGCACTAGGAGCGGAGACGGGAATGGTCAAACCGGTCACCGGGCACTTACTGCCAGGCGGCATTTTCTTTCCATGCGCAGGTACCGCATCATAGCTTGAACCACCAGAGTCCTGCGCAAGCAGGCAAGGGGCAAAATTCAACAAACCAACCAACAGCAATGCTGTCAAAACTCCAGTCGCTCTCATTTTATTCCCTCAAATTTCAAAGTAAGAATTATTTTGAAACCACGCAGAAGCGAAGACCCCAGTTGCTTCGATAACCGACTCCACAAAGCCAGATTAACACCAGTCAAACCAGCATGGCAATTCCCGCGGCGGCCTATCATAGGCTTTCTAATTTCATTTTCAAAGTGCCTAATCCGAATCAAAAACTACCAAAAAAACGTTCAGTTCTATTCTGCATACGATGCAGTGCCACGATAGATTCTGTCAGCCCAAATTCGGTTATCTTCCTCACAAATCTACGACCTCCAAACATCTCTTTCCCTGCTCCAGCTGAAACTCACGGAGGGCGGAGAATTCGGGTTATAAGGGCTCTAAGTTCGATGAATTAAATTTGCTTTTGGCCTCTGGTAACCTAACTTTCCGTAGCGTCCGAATGTGGGCGGATATCCCTTCACTTTCTCGTTTTTATTCAAATGAACTCCAGTTTTTTTGCCGCATCTCAGCGGATAACGGCCGACGTTTTTGTTTCTCGATCAACGAACGGTACAAACCAACAGCACCTAGATGCTGCAATCCAGTGGCTCACGAGGGCTCACGATATCAGCCTCGATGGTGGAGTTGCCTACGGTTATTGTCTGAGGGGTGGAGGCTGGAAACCATCGTATGTCGAAACATCGGGCTACATCGTGGAGACCTTTTACGATTTAGCCGTATACCGCAGGGACTCCGGATTCGCCGATCGGGCTAAGAAAATCGCCGACTGGCTTACGACCGTCCAGAACGCTGATGGTTCTTTTTCCAATGATCATTTCGATGTAGGGAAAGGGATTGTCTTTGACACGGGACAGGTACTATTCGGTTTAGTCCGAGCTTACCGTGAAACAGGCGATCCAAAATTACTAGCAAGCGCGATGCGAAGCGGACAATGGCTTGCGGATTCGATGGATCAAGACGGCGCCTGGCGACGCAACACACACCTAAAACACATTCACACCTACAACACGCGCAGCGCCTGGGCAATGCTCGAACTTAGCGATGCCCACGATGCACCTGAGATTCAGTCCGCAGCGCGCCGCAATCTCGATTGGGCGATTACCCAACAGACTGACGGTTGGTTTGAAAACTGCGCCTTCCGCCCCGGTCTACCACCATTTACACATACGATTGCCTACGCCATTCGAGGACTTCTCGAAGGAGGGCGTTTGTTATCGGAACAACGCTTCACCGATGCAGCAACCCTGTCAGCGAACCGAATCCTCAAATACGTCGATTCGAAAGGTCATATCCCGGGACGCATTGACACCGAAGGCAACCCACGGAGTCGGTCTTGCTGCCTCACCGGCAACTGCCAGTTAGCAATTATCTGGTACAAATTATTCCAACAGAACAAAAACTTGGAATTTGAATCCGCGGCTTCGCGAGCCATGGATTTTGTCATGTCTGTTCAAGACATACGAACCTCGAACCCTGACACCTTTGGGGCAATCAAAGGCTCGCACCCCGTTTGGGGAAAATACACTCCGCTCGCGTATCCAAACTGGGCTACTAAATTTTTCATCGACGCAATGCTCTTGCGTGAACAAATCCAAAAGGCCCCGGCATGATTACTTCACACAACATTTTAAACTGTCGATTCGATGCAGTAGACGAAGCTGGTGCGGCAAATTGGGCGAGAGAGATTTTCCGCTCCGACCGGCGTGGAACCATCTCGACAGTAAATGTCGCGATCCTAATGATGATGCGATCCGACGCGCGCCTGAAACGGTATATCGATGACTCAGGATTAATTGTTGCTGACGGCCAACCTTTAATCTGGCTCTCAAAGCTAATTGGAAAACCACTGCCAGAACGAGTCGCCGGAGTCGAGCTTGTCCATGAACTGGTTAATGTCGCCAGTGAAGAAAAGTCAGGCATTTACCTAATGGGTGCCAAACAGGATATCGTGGAAGACGTTGCAAGAAAATTAACGGAACAAAGCCCGGACGCTCAAATTGTCGGTATCCAGGACGGGTATTTTACTCAAGACGAGTCAGCAGCGCGCGCTCAAGCAATTCGAGAAAGCGGGGCCAAATTACTCATCGTCGCAATGGGAGTCCCGCGCCAGGAACAGTTCCTGCAAGACCACTGGGAAGATCTAAATGTTCAATTGGCGATCGGGGTCGGAGGAAGTTTCGATGTAATCGCCGGGAGAACGAAGCGAGCGCCTCAGTGGATGCAAACCGTCGGCTTAGAGTGGTTCTTCCGTATGTCACAAGAACCCAAACGACTGGCGAAACGGTACTTTATCACGAATACCCAGTTCATCTGGCTCAGCGGCTGGACGCTGCTGGGCCACCTTCTGGGGCTCGGAAGAACTCCGGTACAATCAGACACGCGTCAACCGCTTGCCTAAATTCATAGTCGCTCGTCGCGAGTTAATGTCGAGCTTACGAAAGTTCTCAAACCACCGATCTTTCAACTAGTTCAACGAACCGACCGGGGGTATCGCTGTGACGCCTGAGAGTCGGTTTTCCATGATCTGATCAAACGTTGCCGGAAGTAAAGAATCGCCACATTGAGCCGCTGAATAAACGCCCTCAATCAGATTCTCATATCCCTGAACCATTACCTCTAGCGAAAACTCACGACAAACCTTAGATCGAGCCGCGACTCCCATTTCGGCACCGCGATCGTCTTTCGTTAATATTTCAAGAATCGCCTGAGCCAACGATTCGATGTCATTCGGCTTGCATAACAAACCCGTAATTCCATGCTCTACGGTATCGATCAATGAACCTACCTTGGGTGCAACGACAGGAAGGCCGCAAGCATTCGCCTCAAGAGTGGATGCTGGATTGGCCTCCATTTTCGAAGAAAGAACTTTCAGGTCGAGCCCTGCCAATACCTCGGGAACATCCGATCGCATCCCCAGCATTCGCACATTCTTCTCAAGCCCAAGCTCACGTGTTTTACTTTCGATTGCCCCGCGCTCAACTCCGTCACCAACGATGACCAGAATGGCATCAGGTAGTCTTTGGATTACTTTTGACCAGGCTTCAATTAACATAACGTGCTGTTTCTCTGGCCTCAACGCCGCAACGATTCCCACCGCAGGTTGGTCCATCGAGATTCCAATCCGCTCTCTCATCGCCGCTTTATCTTGCGGCCGGAACCGTTCTACATCGACACCATTCCAAACGGTAAAGACTTTATTTGCCGGACACCGCTCGCCCTCAATTAAGAACTGAGAATGAGTCTTTGCACAACCAATGAATCCATCTGAAATCGGCGACAACATCTGATTCAAACGTTCGACCTTCATGGGATATCCGGTAGCATGCAGCGCAGAAAGAACCACGGGAACACCCGCGCGATAAGCAGCCAAGCGTCCCCAAAACATTCGGTCGCCCCCCGTTCCGACAGTCACGATGGCATCAATCCGCCGCTCCTTGAGCAACTTTGCCAGCCGGCCAATCACTCCAAGGTCGTACTTGTTTTTCAATAGCCCTACGAACGTTGGAACTTCCTGAGAAATCACTTCCCCAAGCTCTGCAAGCTGCTTCAAACAGCAAAGCTCGGGTTGGAACCGTGTGCGATCCATTTTTCGAATGATCTCAAGCAAGAGCGTCTCCGCGCCACCAACCACCACCTCCGTATGTATAAACATCACCCTCAGAGGGCCGCGATCCGCCAAAGGGACGAGTTTTTTAAAATTTCTTCCGAACATTGATATCTACAAAATGAATCTAATTGATTGTATTTAGAGAACTCGAAACCGGTGTTTCAGGCGACTTTGGAAATAGCTCCTGAGTCATTTGTGATTGAGCCTGATAAAAATCAAGCGCCTCCTGAACCCGCAAGCCATCCGTTTCCAAGTGAAATTTTGCCTTATTAAGATGGCGGGGATCGAAAGTCAGTGCATTCCGAATACGAATTAACTCGGGATCCCCGTGAATTCGTTGAACATGAAAAGGATCTTCTCCGGGGAAATTGTAACCACCGTAGGCGCTCACCACGCACTCGATACCATCCGCTCTCGCCATCGCTGCAGCCTGATGACTGAGATCCGGCTTCATCCCAAATGGAAATGCAAAGTAGCGAACGGGTTGACGAACAAGCAACTCTAATTCTCGCTTCGTTGTGACCATCTCATCGTAAATCTCGGGCAAGCGATTTAGGCTGCCCATACTTGGATGGTGACGTGTGTGAGCACCAATTTCGATTCCATTGGACGAGAGCTCTCGAAGTTGTTCTGACGTATTCACCGGGAATGGCGTGCCGGCATCCTGATCATGAGTAAACGGATTTCC
>JAPOIJ010000121.1 GCA_029979005.1 Planctomycetota bacterium
AAATGGCTGTGGCATTGGCTTCCACGGTTGTCAGTCGATTTGAGGGCGCCGGCGAATTAAGAACACAACTGGCTTATGCGATGCAGCGTTGTGTTGCTCGCGTTCCTGAATCAGATGAGGTCGATGTTTTACAGCAGCTTTATGAAGTTGAGTTGAGTCGATTGACGCAGGATCGCGCTGCAGTGGATGGGTTACTTCGTAACAATAAGGCCGTCAATGGAAACAGCATCGCGGAGTTGACACTCAGCGAAAGGAACCATCTCGCCGCATTGAGTGTGGTTTGCAATGTATTGCTGAATTTAGATGAGACGATTAATTATTGATTGGGTCTCTTTCGTTTTTATTAATTGTTAACAGATAGAATATGTGGCTTCATAAAAATCATCGAACCTTTCAAGATTTGACGCTAACGCGTAGACATCTTTTTCAAAAACTCGGTGGAGTTGGGGGCCTGGCATTGGCCTCTCTTTTTCGAGAGACGGGATTTGGTCTTTCCGCATCACCCGCAGATCCACTTTTGTTGAGCCAGGCAAGGATCGATACTGCTCAGTGTCATATTCCACCACGCGCCAAAAATGTAATTTATATTCATATGGTAGGTGCTCCCTCGCACCTCGATTTATTTGATTACAAACCTGAGTTGCAAAAACGAAACGGTCAGCTCTGCCCGGACGAATTCTTCAAAGGTAAGCAACTGGCATTTATTCGTAAGCAGCCATCGTTACTCGGTACGCCTTCGAAGAAGGAATTCGAATTCTCCAGATGTGGTCAGAGCGGGATTAGGATTTCCAACCTGTTGCCGCATTTACAACAGGTTGCAGATGAAATTACCTTTAATCGAGGGACCTATACCGATCAGTTTAATCATGCTCCTGCACAGATGATGATGCTATCTGGTTTTCAGCGATTTGGTCGACCCAGCATTGGAGCCTGGACCAGTTACGGTTTGGGTAGTGAGAATAAAAACCTGCCTAGTTTCGTCGTTTTGGTTACAGGGCAGGTACTAGGGGCGGGTAACAGCGCCTGGGGGAGCGGTTTTTTGCCAACGGTACATCAGGGAGTTGAATTTCGCAGCAAGGGAGATCCTGTTCTGTTTTTATCGAATCCCAAGGGAATTGAAGCGGAATCGAGAAAAAGAACGGTCGACGCTATTAACAAGTTGAATCAACGTCAGCTTTTGAATTTGCAGGATCCGGAGATTGCCACGCGGATCGATCAATACGAATTGGCATACCGGATGCAATCCTCTGTTCCAGAGCTCATGGAAATCGAATCAGAATCGCAACAAACACATGCGATGTATGGAACTTCGCCTGGAAAGAGCTCGTTTGCGAATAACTGTTTGCTGGCGAGACGTTTGGTAGAACGAGGGGTGCGGTTCGTTCAGTTGTTTGACCAGGGTTGGGACATGCACAACAGCGTCACCGATCGCCTGCCTACTAAATGTAAGCAGGTAGATCGCCCAATTGCGGCTTTGATCAAAGATCTGAAACAACGCGGGTTGCTGGATGACACCTTAGTTATTTGGTCATCTGAATTTGGGCGAACCCCCATGGGGCAAGGGGATGTAAAGGCCAAAAACGTGGGTCGCGATCATCACAAAGAAGCCTTTACCACATGGATGGCCGGTGGTGGAGTCAAGAAGGGATTCGTGTATGGCAAATCCGATGAACTAGGTTACGGTATCGTAGAAGACCCAATGCACGTTCATGATTTTAACGCCACGATCATGCATTTGCTTGGGATTGACCATGAACAGTTGACATTCAAATACCAAGGCCGTCCCTATCGGCTAACCGATATTGGCGGTGTCGTGGCAGATAAAATTATCGCGTAGTCCGGAAAAATTCGCTTGTGAAATTAAAGCGATTTTCGAAGATTGGACAATTTTTCTTTTAAAGCCTGGGCTTTCGCTTCAGCTTCACTTTTTTGCCGCATTGCATCGTCTGCTAATTTTTGGGCCTCGGAGAGTTTTGCATTCGCTGCGTCAGCGGCTGTTTGTTTGATAGCAATATCTTCATCAACCGAGAGGATTTCGGCTTGAATCGCTTTCATCTCCGCCACGAATGAAAGGTTGCTGTTCCAGTAACTAACTTGTTGAGTTGCTTGCTGAACTTCCGCCATTGCTGCCGCGGTAATTTTTGATCCAGCATCGACCTTCTTTTGAGTGGCTTCCACGTCGACAGTTAGTTTGGTGACCTCTGCGATCACCTTTTCCATTTCCGTTTTGGCTCCGTTGACGTTGTTGGCAGCCGTGTCCATCTGAACTTTCATTGCATTTGTGGCTTCATTGGCTTTTACAACCATGCCGTTTAATTCAACGATCCTTGTGTCAAGTTGTTGGATCTTTGAGGTTAGAGACGTAACGCTGGCCTTTAATTCTGCGTCGGCTGGAAGAAGAGCGAGTGCTGCATTGGCTTTGTCGAGAGATTCTTTAATCAACGGTTTTGCACCCGCCTTTTGAGTCAGTTCAGCTTGATAAGATGAAGCGGTGGCTTGAGCGGATTCGAATTGTGTTTTGGCAGTGTTGAAGTCTGTTTCCATTTTCGCTAATTTGGCCTGCGTTTGAACCTGAGTTTGCTTTGCCTGCTCTAGCGAACCGATCATCCCGTTGAGAGAAGCTTTTGTTTCCGCCAGGACTTTAGCCAGCGGAGCGTGTTTTTGGGTGGCAGCGGTTAGATTCTTTTGCGACGCAGCGAGGCGTTCGCCAAGTGTGGGAGGATTCGAAGCGAGCTGTCCAATCTCCGCTCCGTCGACGGCATTCCAAACGGTTAGCTTGCCGGTCCAATCGCTTGCAAGGACGCGATTGGATTCATCACAGTGCGAAACCGCAACAGCGACATCGACCAGTCCTGCAAACTGCCGAATCATTTTGCCATTTTGATCCCATGTCTTTGCGACTTTGTCACGACCGCAGCTTGAGATTATTCCGTCTCGATGAAACTCGACTCCGGTAACTCCGGTTCCGTGCGCGGTCCATGACTTTATTTGTTTTCCTTCTTCAAGCTCCCAAAGGCGAATGGAGCCGTCTTCACTGGCGGAACATAGAATTTGGCTATCGGCTCGCCAGGACACGCCGGAGATAGACTTGGAGTGGGCTTTTAGCGTAAAGACTTCGTTGCCGGTGTCTGCTTCCCAGACATGCAGTCCTCCGTTTCTATCTCCAGAGGCGAGAAGTTTTCCGTCTGGACTAAATTCAAGTGCGGTGACCCAGTCGGTGTGTTTTTTGATTTCAGCGACGGGTGAACCATCAGTGGTCGACAAAATCTTCACCAGTTTATTGGGACCTCCAATTGCGACCAGAGAATGGTCGGGCGAAATATCCGAGGCAAGAACTGACTCGAGTTCATCACCGACAGTCGTGATTTTTTCCCCCGTCAGTGCATTGAACAAAACAGTTTTCCCGGATGCTCCATCCCGTCCGCCGCCTGCGAGTAACAATTGGCCGTTTCGACTAAAACGAAGCGAGTGCGCAACACCTTCTTCAAAGGGCAGTACGCCAGCAAGTTTAAGGTTTTGTGTATTGTACAGGAGGATTTGTTGAGGCGATGAAATTGCCGTGATTGGCGCCCATGGAGATGTTGCAATTGCATGAACCGAGGGACGAGTCGTCTTAATGACCGGTTCGAGAGGAATCCGAAGCGGCATGGGGATGACTTCTGGTTTGACCGAAGGGTTGGCGCTCATTGACATGTCAAATTTGGGTTTTGCTTTGGCGGCGACACTACCGCTATTTTCGAGCGCTCCTAGGTCGATCCACTTAGCGATCAACTGGATTTCCGGAGCAGGGATTTTTGTGCCGCTGGGCGGCATCTCGGGCGTTTCTTCGTGAGTGATGAGCTGATACAGGTAACTTCCTGAGGCATCTTGTGGTTCAATCACGGTGCCACTTCCACCACCCTGCATGAGGTTGATGTAGTTGGTGACATCGAGATCTCCTTCTCGTTTTTGGCCGTTGTGGCAACTTGAACAGCGCTGCACAAGCACTGGCTTTACATGATCGTCATAGGTCACTTTCTCGGGTGCCTTTTCGTCAGCAACGGTAACGGAGGCAACGATCCAACAGGCAACAAACGCAAGTGCAGCGGCTTGTAATTTGACAGTTTGAAATGTTGTACGTTTCAAGTGGCAGTTCATTGTGGCATCAGAGTTAAGGTTTAGTGATTGAAAACAAATTCGCGAGAATTAAGGAGAGCCCAGAAAATATCTTCTAAGGCTTGAGTTTTATTTTCCTGAGTCGAAATTTCCTGCTGAATCGCAGTTCGCTCTTTATCGGTTGGCAATCGAGAGAAGCACCGTTGGTAGATTTCATCAAGAATTTGATCGTGACTCTTCTTCTCTGCAATCAGACGCTCGATGAGTTTACCCTGCTTGATTTTATTGTTTACCGTTGAGCCGTTGAGCAGGTGAAGGGCCTGGGAAAGGCTCGGATCCATGATGACCTCACATGAGCAGACGGATTCGCGTTTGGCACGTCCGAAAGTCGTCAAGAAGTAATCAGTTGTGTTTCCATCGGCGATTTGTACCGCTCGTGATCCAAGGGGGAGGCCGCGGAATTTGTTTTTGGTCTCTGTGATTTGACTAATCACGTCAAGCAAAACTTCGGCCCGAATTCGGCGAAGTGAAGCGTGTGAGAAATTGGTCAGATCAGACTCGTTGGTGGCATTGGTCTTTGTGCTTAACTGGTATGTTCTTGAGTTGCATATGTCGCGGACAAGTTTTTTAAAGTCGTAGTCGTATTCTTTGAACTTGGATCCAAGTTCGTCGAGAAGCTGCGGGTTCACTGCGGGGTTACTGACGCGAACATCATCAACCTCGTCGACAATGCCCTTCCCAAAAAAGTGAGCCCAAACGATGTTCGAAAGATTTTTCGCAAAGTATGGGTTGTCGGCGGAAGCAATCCAGTCGGCAACGACCGCTCGCCGGTCTTTGTTTTTGGTTTCGGGTTCGATGCCACCGAGAAACTTGGGTTTCATGTTTTGCCCGGTGACAGGATGTTTGGTTTCTCCACTGCCGCGATTAAAGACAATTTGTTCTCGCGGATCTTCGCTGGCTTTCCGAGCGACCTGAGAGAAGAAGGCGACGAAACCGTAATAGTCGTCCATAGTCCAGCGATCAAATGGATGATTGTGACATTGAGCGCATTGAATCCGCATTCCGAGAAAGACCTGCGCTACATTTTCAGCAACTTTGAGATTGTTTTGCTCGTTTAGATAATAATTGGTTGCTGGAACTGTAAAAGTGCCGCCTTGAGAACCAAGGAGTTCCCGGACCATTTGATTGACGGGTACGTTATTTGCAATTTTTGATTTAAGCCAGTCGTAGTAGAGCAACGTTGCCTTGTAACTAACTTGCCGGGTCGATCGAATCTGTAAGAGTTCAGACCATTTCATGACCCACATTTCTACGAACTCTTTTCGTGCCAGCATTTCGTCAATGTACTTAGCCCGTTTGTCGGGTGATGCATCGGCGACGAATTGATTGACTCGTTCGGGGGACGGAACGATGCCGCAAATGTCGAGCGAAGCTCTGCGGATGAATTCCACGTCAGAGCATAATTCGGAAGGTTGAATCCGCAAGTTGCGGAGCTTTTCGTGAATTCGCTGGTCGATGTAATTGTTTTCGGGAGTTTCATTCCATGTAAATTCAACGTCTTTTGGCAGAACAATGACATCGGCTCCAACCGTGTGAGTATCAAAGCGACACATTACAAAGGCTTCACCTCGGTTCTTAGCCGTGACCAAGCCATCTTGGGTAACGATGGCTGAATTGTCGTTGTTAGTTGAGAAATAAGCGAGTGAAGTCACGTCCCGATCAGATCCGTCTTCGTATTTCGCTCGCACCGTGAGGCGTTGTTTTGAATCCGGTCCGTTGAGAACTGCATTTTTGGGGTACAGTTCGATTCCGACAACTTTTTGAACCTTGCCTTCGTCAAAAGAGGCTCCCGCCTCGAGCCAATTCAAGAGGGTGTTGTAGTACTCTGTTCCAGGTTTAAATAGCTCTCCACCGGAGTGAGGAACTGCACCAACGGCTTTATTGATCAGCAGGCAATCCTCAGGAACGGCGAGATCAACTCGCCTGCCAAGCATCTCGCGGGTCAGTCGATGGTAGTCGCCTTTCGGGTCAAAGCCATAGAGTGAAAGTCGGAAGCCATCTTTTCCCCGTGCCGCACCGTGACAACTTCCTGCGTTACAACCGGATTTTGAAAAGACGGGCATGACGTCATTGGTAAAGCTGAGCGGAGGGTTGCTGGTCGCATTGGCAACTTTTATCGGAAGTTCGATGGCAAAGTTTTCGATTGAAAACTTGACGGTGGTTTCGCCGTCTGCCACGGGGTGAAACGTTGCTCCCGCTTGCTTGACTATGTCTCCGCTTCCAATTTGGCTTTTTACTAAATCAGTGACGTCGACCGTGATTCCGTTGGAATACACCATCTGAGCGACAATGGATTGGCGATCGCGGAGGTTTGATAACAGGATGTCGTTCGGGAAAACTTCAAGTTTTACCGGTGTCGCGTTTTTGACGACGGGAATTAAAGGTTGGGCGACGGACTCAACTGCCGCGGGGGGATTGGCAGTGGGTGTCTTGTCATCGTCTGCGAATCCTGTTCCTTGGATGGAGAGCGAAATGGTGCTCACGACGCAGAGCGTCGTAATGGTACGCAGGGAGATTTTGTAATAATGATTCATAATAAATTCACCGAGTTGATGGAGTCAGCGAGTTGTTTACTTTTTAGCGGGAACGGGTTGGGTGGTAGCAACGACGGGTGGAACTGGAGGTTTAGGGGGACGCGGTTTGTTGATTTGCAAAATCGCGTTCCCGGCCCGAGAAACAATTGGTTCTCCGTTTTGGGTAATGGTGATCTGGCAAAAGAGGCCCGAGTGTTTTCCAAAGGGCGTTTTCTCATTCGTTTGAACATTAAAGACGAGTTCTTTCGTGTCTTTAGTAAACGTTTTAGGAGTGTCGATCACGACATTAGCTGGAACTCCCAAGATCTGGGCAGTTGCTTCACCTTCGAATGGTTTTAGTTGATTCAGTTTGCAAATTAACTGTGTCGACTCGCCTCGGACGATGCTCATCCTCGCAATTGAGGCTGTAACAAACGGTTCAGCGATCTCAATCTCCGCTAATTGCGACGCTGCCCAGGCGGGACCCTTGAAGTTAGAGTTGCCGATGACATACATCGGCCACTTTCCAATGGAAGCATTGGAATTCGCATTAAGTGGGTAATTGATCTCTGACGCGCCCTTGGGCATTACAATCTGATAGGTTGTACCAACGCCCGGTGAGCGGAATGGAAATTGGAGATTGATTGCATCTTCAAAACCTTCATCTCGGTGGGCAATAATTTTGACCGACATTTGTCCATTGCGAACCAACGGGACTTTTGGTTGAACAATTTCAATCGAATACGGAAGTTTCTCGACGACCGCAAAGGCAAGTTTGTCAACAGTGCAGCCGTAATAGACTGAGTTGTTGGGTTGGCCAAGGACAAAGTCTGCAAAGTTTTTAAAGCTTCCATTGATGACCTTGTTCTCGTTGAGCTGGTGTTGTCCACGGAAGTCAACCAGTGTACCGCCGATTGCAGCGTCGGGTGCGGCTTCAAAAACCACAGGCATCAAATTCAGGCTTGGGTGCATCGGTTTTGAAATCACTTTAATGCCGGTAGGCAGGTTGTCCTGCAGTAAATTGATCTCCCCACCGAAGTTAGCTCTTTGTGCAGACATCAGTACTGCAAATCGTCCTCCCTGCGGGACAGCGATTGTCTGTCGTTGCTGCGAGTAACGATCAATTCGATTGATGCCCAGTGAAAATTTCGGTTGCGGCTGGGTGAGTTCAATCCGGTATACGAAATCAGGTTGTCCGCGACGCAGGTGATCGTAAACCCGAACATAGTATTCACCGTCAGCGGGAGCTTGGAATCGCAGGTAGCTGTCCGGGCGTCTAGCATCGTCATTGCCCGCAAGTGTTTTTTTGTTTGCGTCGAAAATATGAATGACAGGATCTAACCCTGAGCCCACTCGTCTTGCATAACATTCGACATCCCAGACCTGCCCTTTTTTGGCACTAAATTTGAAGTAGTCGTAGTCTCCGGGTTCACTGATGATTCCATTGATAGCATGCGGCAAAGTAAGAGCCGGCATTTCGCCAAATTGATTGTTGGGCTCGACTTCCAGATGATTTTCTAAGTCGGTCAAGCGGAAGGGCATTGGACTGGGCGAAGCACCGGAGTCATCACTGCAAAAGATCCCGCCACGAAAGCCTTCGTTAGCTGGAAGTTGAACTTCGTGAGTGACTGCCCGGACTGGTTGTCCGGGTTGGTAAGTGTCAATGAACTGCAAACTGATTTTTTCGCCAGGCTTGCCACCCGCGGGGTAAACGGCTGCCGGGCGGGGAAAATTGCCAATGTGAAGACGGTAGCGACTGTTGGAATTGCCAACGAATGACGACTCACGCACTGTTACAAAATACTCGCCATCCTCCGGTAATAGGACCGAGAGGAAGCTGTCTTGTTTTGTTAATGGCGTATCGTCAGATGCACCAATTTCGAATCGATTTTTATCAAGTAAAGCGATCGCAGGATCGAAGAGAAAGCCAAGTCGGAGTGCTTCCACTTCGACCGAAATCCGGTCTCCTTTTTTTCCTTCGATCCGAAAGTAGTCAATGTCCTCGTTTGTCACGATTCCGGTAACCGTGACATTGGTTTCGACTTTTTGTGCTTCTCCTAGTGAATTGTTGGGTTCTGCTTCGGCAACCTCCGGTAGTCTTCCTACAAAAACTGATCGATAGTCGGAGATGCCATTTTTTGTTCTCAATTGTGCAACGTGTTCGCCGATACGGCAGTCCGCGGCTACGTTTACTTTGACATTCACATTGTTGGCATCAACCTGTTCGATGGAAACAACGGTGATTCCAGTGTCGTAGAAAAAGACTTGTTCAGCACCGGCGAGTCTTGAGCCCGAGAATTTGAGCACGTATTCGCCGCCCGCTTTGACACCACGAGGCAAGATTGTGTTCAGTCGAGGCGTCGACGCCGTGGCCAACGAAGGGAACAAAACGGTCGCTATTAAAACAGCAAATAAAAGATAGGAATTCCGAAATGTATTCCGAAAATTTTCAATCATTTTGGTTCCTGCATTGCGGAAGTGAGAAACGAAGTAATGTGCCCCCAACCCGAGAGCCTTGGGCGTTATCCGTGATACGGCGCGATCATTCGACCAACGATTAAGCCAAGAGACCGTCGCGTACCGTTCCACCGTCGACGATTTCAATCGGTCTTGCACCCGGAGCCATCAACTCTTTATCTGCGGTAATTCCAAGGCACTTATAAATGGTGGTTGCCCAATCCTGGACACCGAGCGCATCCTCTTCCGGCTCGCTCGCTGTTGCATTGGAACTTCCGTAAACTTGCCCCTTCTTAATGCCTCCACCGGCCATGAGAGAGCTAAATACTTTTGGCCAGTGGTCACGTCCGGAGGTCTGATTGATCTTGGGTGTACGCCCAAATTCAGAGGCGACAACAACCAACGTAGAATCGAGTAGGCCACGAGATTCGAGATCGCTAATGAGCGTCGCGTAGGCTTGATCGAAGGCGGGTACCTGGTTTTTCATGTTCCGGTCGATGCTATCGTGGTGATCCCACCCTCCGTAGGTCATCGTAACGAATCGGACACCGGACTCGACGAGTCGACGTGCCAAGAGCATCCGGGCTCCCGCAGTGTTGCGGCCATAACGATCCCGCAACTTCGGATCCTCTTTTTCAATATCGAATGCTTCCCGCGCCTGTTTCGAACTGATTAAACTGTAAGCCCGATTGTAGAAAGTATCGAGGGAATCAAGTGAATCAGATTTTTCCTTCTCGCGAAAGTGTCCGTTAACGACATCCAGAAGCTTGCGGCGTTTGTCAAATCTAGTGGTGTCGACTCCGGAAGGCAGTTCGAGGTCACGAACTTTAAAACCACCAGAAGCAGGATCCGCACCAAGGCTGAAACCAGCGAACGATGAGCTTAGATAGCCCGTTCCCTGATAGGGGTTGGTTTGATTGGGAATCAGAACGTAGGGCGGAAGGTTATTCCGAGGACCGAACTCGTGGGAAACAACGCTTCCCATACTTGGGAATGTAAGTGCTGGACTCGGTCGGTATCCGGTGTGCATGTTATGCACGCCTCGCTCATGTGCCGCTTCACCGTGCGTCATTGAGCGAATGATGGTGATCTTGTCAGCGATGTTTGCTGTCTGCTTAAACATCTCGTTGAGTCGGACGCCCGTGAGCTTTGTCGGTATGCTTCGCATTGGCCCGCGGTATTCAAGCGGAGCGTACGGTTTGGGGTCGAACGATTCTTGCTGCGCCATTCCGCCGGGAAGAAAGATGTAGATGACAGATTTGGCGGTACCTTCCTTCGACTCGTACGTCTTTTGATCCGCCTGCGCAGTCTTCAATCTGAAGAAATCGGTTAAAGTAAGCCCGATGCCTCCCACTGCACCGATGGTTAGCAAGTTGCGACGGCTCAGCATATGATCACGACACTTCATTCCTGTCTCCCTGACTAGAAATTTTATTGTTCAATTACAAACTTGTTTACTTTTTACCGGTTTGCCAGCGACCGACTCACTGGTAACTGACCCAATTGCGCCTCACTTGTGTGAATTGGTATCAATTAAGCAAGATGGTGCAATTTTAATTTTAACGAAGACATTTTGTAAAATCCACAATAGCAGGCTAAAAAGGCGTCATAAGTGTATGCTGTTCAATGGTTTAAACAGGCAAGTCGACAGCTAATTCAATTATCTTTTTTTGTGAGAATTTGCACAAAAAAACCAATTGAAACCGATTTTGGATTTCGCAGTGATAAAAAAAAATTTCTCATCGTTGGGTCTAGGTTAGCTTATCAAAAAGGGGGCTAGATTGAGGGGGCTAACTACGTGATGTTTCTGTTTAAGTAAGACCGTCTTTCTAGTCAAAAATTGACGATTGCGGTGTGATTTTCGATCGCACGGGTCAATCACAACATACTAGTTTTTTAGATTTGGCGGGTCGTGGTAGTCGATAGACCTAATCAGAAGCCTTCTTTCATCCTGTAATGGTTCCAGATATGAACAAAAATACACGTAGATTTCTGTTAATTACAGCCTGTTTGTCAGTTGTGCTGTTTTCTGGGGAAACAACTTATTCTCAAGACGATTTGTCGATCGTTAAGGTGGCGACAGAGCGTCCCATGTTGTCTCCCATTCGCGTTGGCAATGTGAACCAAAGCTCAAATTACAATCACAAACAAGATGATGATTTGTTGAAAAACCTCCAGAAAGCGGACGACGAAGAGTTGAAGAGTGCTCTAGGAGGAGACGACATTGCCGACTTATTTAAGGTCGGACAATGGCCACGAAAATCGATCGCCGCAATCAGCTTGGATGTTCGTGCGAAAAAAGGGGCACCCAAAGGGATTGCTGGCGAGTTGATGGAAACGCAAAAAAACGTGTGGACTGAGTTTTCACCCGAATTGAAAGTTTTCGCTTGGGTCGCACCTGACATTCGTTATCAGCCTTTGTATTTCGAAAATGTCGCACTCGAGAGATATGGCCAAACTTCGGGAATGCGGCGGGAGTCAATCCGTTCAACCGCAAACTTCTTTACCTCGGCGGTTCTTTTGCCGTATCACATGCGGCGCGATGCTCCTGGGAGCTGCGATTATCCCCTTGGATTTTGCCGCCCTGGCGACGTTATCCCCTGCACGAAACAGCGACAATTGTTCCCCCGGTAGGCTCTTCCACACTGGCTGGTTCAATTTCGACGCTGGCTCAGCTATTGGTGAACGTTTCAGTTGACCTGGAAAGAGAGGGAGCAACCTTGCGAGCAGGTTTGACAGGTCATTGGATCCGGCATGGTTTAGCTGCTGCGTGGGGGTTTGCGGGCTTAAGGGGGACTTTGCGGGTTAGCCCGAGTCGTCTGGTTATTTGGATCATCATGATTCCCCGTCACGATTATTCCGATGAAGTTGGCATTGCTGGATAAATTTATCCTTACTGTTCTGCCAATTTTACGAGCAAACCATGATTCTTGGTCTTCCTGTGGACACGTTAAGTACCCGTCTTTTCTTCAAAATTCAGGGTGTTTTTCTATTTGTGTTTGTCGCGACGTCTTTAGTTGGGTGCCAGCATCGCGCGAAACAGGTCGTTGACTTTTCGAGCGACTGCAGTCCCTGTCAGTCGCTTCTGCAGCAAATCGAGTACCCAGAGCTGGAAAACGAAGAAGGGACGGACGGGCTCCAGTTTCTTTCCGGGCCGCCGGTTACGATTTCAAATTTCCAGGATTTGACGCCGCTTGAGATGACGGTGGAGCAGTGCGTCGAGATGGCGCTGGCCAACAGTAAAGTCATGCAGAAGCTCGGAGGTCTTGTTGTCAATTCTCCACAGGCTGCAACAACGCTTTACGATCAAGCGATTAACGAAACCGGCTTGGGGAGCGTCGAAGCAGCGCTTTCAGCCTTTGATGCGCAGGTGGATTCGAGTCTGCTGTACAGTCGCCGCGAGCGATTTGTAAACCAAGCATTCTTGGGTGGAGCGGTGACCAACTCTTCGAACTTTAATTTTGGTATTGGTAAGCAGACTGCGTCGGGAGCTTCATTCGGAATTAGGAATTTGACTGATTACAACCGAAATCCTAATCCGTTCTCCCTCTTCAATAGTAGTTACAACATGGTGACTCAGCTTGAATTTCGACAGCCTTTGGGCCGTGGACGTGGTTCGGCTGTCAATCGTATTGCCGGCCCTAATGCTACGCCTGGAAATTACAACGGCGTCTTAATCGCTCGCATTAGAAGTGATGTTTCTCTTGCAGATTTTGAAGTGGCGGTACGGAATCTCGTTCGCAATGTAGAAGATACTTACTGGGAATTGTATTTCTCCTATCGCGACCTTGATACAAAGATCAGTGCTCGTGATTCAGCTCAGGAGGCGTGGGACAATCGTAAGAAGCGGTTAGACGAAGGCGTTGGTCGTCCCGATGACGAAGCGCTAGCTCGGCAGCAATATTTTAATTTCCAAACCCAGGCTCAGGATATTCTGACCGGACAGTTGAATGGGGTTAAAGGTGTATTGGGATCGGATCGTGATTTACGAAGACTCATGAATTTGCCAGCAAGCGATGGAACGATCATCTTGCCGATCTCAGACCCAGCCTTGGCACCGGTCGCTTTTGACTGGGAGCAGTCTCAGGCAGATGCGTTGAATCGCAGAGTTGAAATTCGGCGTCAAAAATGGGTTGTTCGCCAACGTGAATTGGAGTTGCTCGCGGCCAAAGCGCTCAATAAATGGCGATTTGATTTAACTGGACAATACGGAGCGAAAGGTTTCGGTCGAAATTTGTTTGGTACTCAGTCTTCGCCCAATGGTGGAGCATTCAACGACATGTTCGCAGGTAATCTTGACGATTGGCAATTAGGATTTGAGTTTGGTGGTGCGATTGGAAATCGACTAGGGCATCTTTCCATCAGAAATGCGGAATTGAAACTGGCGCGAGAGCGTACGTTGCTTAATGAACAACAGCGTCAGATCTTACTTGATTTGAATCAGGCATTTACCGAAGTTGATCGTTCGATCGCTTCCCTGCGAACAAATTTCGATGCAAGAATCGCCGCAGAAGAAGAAATCAAACCGAAGCAGAAACGGTTTGATGAAGGACAGGATCAAATCTTCTTTTTGCTTGACGCTCAGCAGAGAAAAGCGAACACGGAGAGTCGCGTTCACCGCTCGGTTGCCGAGTACAACAAAGCCCTCCTGAATTACGTTTACACGACAGGAACATTGCTGAGTCGGTATAACATCTTTTTGACTGAGGGAGAGTGGTCTGAAAGCGCCCGGGCAAATGCGGTCGAAAAGGCTCCGCGTTTTGAGAAAGGGCCGTTGAACTTTAATAACCGCGCTGTCAGTCCGTTGAGTCTGGGTGCCTATGACCAGCAGGCGGTCCCATTAAGTGTTTCTGCTCCTGAGAGCGAGGCAACGGTCGCTCCAGCGGTTCCCGGAGCACCGGTTCAAAAATAGTCGTTTGATTTACTCTTCCGGCGGACGGTACTGGATCGGTGAAACATGCTCCAGGCCGAATTCTTTTCGTGATAGAGACACATAATTTAGTCCGATGGCGACCTGCGCACCTTCGGTGACCCGTTTTCCCGACTCATCTAGGCGAGCGTTCATGATTGCCTTTTTGCCCGTATAACAAATGGTTTTAATCTCGCCGAGAACGTCGGCCCAGGCAAGCAAGTATTTGCTTCCCTCAAAAGGTTCACCTCGGAAGTCTGTTCTAAGGCCGTAGCAAAGCACCGGAATGCCAATCCGGTCACAGACCATGGTTAGTTGAAGAACTTGTTTTGATGTAAGAAATTGAGCCTCATCAATAAATACGCAGGCGACCTGAGACTTTTTTTGTTCATCACGAATTTGCACGAAGAGATCGAATTCGGCGTCAAAACTGAAAGCTTCGCGAGTCAGGCCAAGCCGGGAGGAGATGTTGCCCACGCCCGCGCGGTCGTCAATTTGAGGCGTGAATAACAGAACACGCATGCCGCGTTCTTCATAGTTATGAGCGGCTTGAAGTAACGTCGTGCTCTTGCCGGCGTTCATTGCGGAGTAATAAAAATAAAGTTTGGCCATCTGCTTGGTACGATAACAAGGGTGTCGGTAATGCCAGGTTTTGCGGCGGGTGGATTCCGTGGGTTCCTAGCGCGGACTGTATTCTACTTGGAAGTTGATAACTTCCAAGCGTTCGGCCCGAAAGTCTTTCAGTTGGATTGGGATTGCAAGCCCCTCCTGGCTGGAATCTATGGAAGGGTTGGGGTAAAAACTTTGGAAGCTGGCTACTGGTTTTTTTGAAACTCAGTATCTACCGAATTTGACAAGCAAAAAATACGCTTCCTCTTTCTCTAGCGAAGGGCAGTTAATGGCGAACTCTAGTAATCCCGATCCAGAGGCGAATCTGCTGGCTTACAATCGCGCGGCGTGGGATGCACAGGTGCGCACAAAAAACGAATGGACAGTACCCGTCAGCGCTGAGGAAATACAGAGGGCTCGGGAGGGCGTCTGGAGTATTATTTTAACGCCTCATCGATCTGTTCCCGGAGACTGGTTTCCAGATTTTTCAGCTGAATCATGCCGAGTCCTGTGTCTGGCGGGCAGCGGCGGTCAGCAGG
>JAPOIJ010000051.1 GCA_029979005.1 Planctomycetota bacterium
CAAAACCAATGTTGCCCAATACAATATTCACCAGCCCGAACAGGAAGCCTACGGTGACTGGGCAGCGATTTGCATCGGTGGTCAGTACTATCTCTTTGGCGACTACGATCCAGTCGGCGGTCACCAGATGAGCGTGGGTTGGTTTACTTCACCCTCGATTGATCAGCAATTTACTTGGTGTGATAACATCGGTAGTGGCCACCCAGACCCAGACATTGCTTTTGCCGAAGGGCAATTTTACCTCGCAACTCAACAGGCGACTGATTATGTCAGCCCGGGCCCATGGGTGGAAACTGTCGAGGCTCGTGTCGGAGTTGATCTCGATAATAATCAGAAAATCGACCAATGGGCTGAATGGACTCAAATGAAAGAGAGCTACGACTACATTCCAGGTTTTTCGAAGCAAATTGCGAAAACACCCGCCGAGTTAGATCTTTCGAAATTGCCTGCGGGCTATGGATTCAAAATCCAAATGCGTCTGACTGATTCCACCGAGAACAAATCGAAACCAATTGTTGAGCGAATGACGATTTCGTTTAAAAAGTAAATCAGATCACGTTGCGAAGTAATTCCTGACTGATCCTGTTCTACAAAAAAAGGCACCGCCGGTTACGGCGGTGCCTATAGCGGAGGACACGGGGGTCGAACCCGCAACCCTTTCGGGCAATTGATTTCGAATCAACCTGCTAGCCATTCGCTTATCCTCCCAGTTGTCAGTCTTCACCAATGCTACCGGATCGTTCTAGAGGCAATCCAAGCTTTGACATTTGCAAAAACTACAAACGTGACGACCTAAACTGTAAGGCTCGGTCTTATGGCCGCTTGTTTGATGCCGAGGTCACGTCTCTACGGCTAGTTTACCACAATCAGGCAAGGAGTGAATGGCTCTTTTGGGGTTAACTTTATTCGGTAGTCACCGAATACCAAATCTAATTCGAATGACCAACTGGAGGGTCAAAAAATCAACCAACTATTCGCGGCAAAGAAGTAACGGAGGTGGCCGATTGCGAACGAGGTAAGGACTTTTATTGTGTAACGATCGGATAATTGATATTTGGATAATTGATATTTGTTTACGCAGGAAATCGGCCGAGGATTTCTTGCTGTTGAAACAAATCTTCGGTGATGTGTTCTCCAAGAGAGCGGTAAACTTCGAACTTAGTTTCATTGAAAAACTGATCGCTCGTCGATTCGTGAGGGAAGCTGTTCACTTTCCGTTTGTAAAACTTTACATATTCGGATTCATCCCCTGAGTACGACAACTTGATGTAGATAAAGACTCCCGTTGTGCCGTCATGGTATTTGATTTCACCGACTGCAAAGTGTTGTTTTGAAACACCGTCTTGGTTGGGCAGTAGATTCGTTACGTCGATTTTGATTTTGGTATCCATGTCGATTTGAGCGTATCTTTGAATGGTGGTCAGATCGAAAAAATTAAAATTCGGATCGGCACCGCCATCCACGCATATGATTGTTTTGCAGCGGCGTTGAAGTAATTCGTAAACCCCCAGATTTTCGATGTGGCCACCGTCTGAGCAGTTGACAAACTTACCTCGATCGCTGACGACGCCACACGCTTCGGCCATCAGAGACAGCAAGCCCGGGTTTCGACGGAATAGCCATTGAGTGATCGTTTTTCGGTGTGTTCTGCCGGGGTGAGGAAGCCAGTAATTTAGACGGAAGTTCAAAAGCGCCATGATGAACGAGAGTGAACGTACTGTTTTCGCCCCCATCATTGGTCCCGCTGCTGCAGCAGAAATTGCCATGGCGGTTCCAAGGTCAAGGTTGCGATCAAACTCTTCCATCGATTTTGTATCGCAAAATCCTGTGTAATTACTTCCACAGAATCGTTTGGAAAGTATAAACGGAACGGTTTTTCGCTGCCTCAATTGCGGGTCAGAACTCCCCTGTAGGTTCAATGCCGTGTTGATCAAATGGTAAGGGGCAGTGCTGCCATCCCGGGAAAGTTCGCTTAGCCGTAAAGCGTCAGCAGAAATTAGATTTTCGTTTTCCTCGGTTGTTTGGTTTTTCGGATCGGGTTGGATTAAAAAAGTCTTGCTAAGTCGATCTCTGTAAACCGGGTGAAGTGAAATGTGATTGATGTTGGCAAATAGGTAGTTGAAAAGTGCGAGTAGCGCTGCAATCAAATAGATATCCCATTCGGTCCTAAGACTTAGTATTGATAATTGAGGAATGGACACTACGTCATCCACAAAAGACGTGATGTCAAGCGTGAGGTCGCTCTGATGGCGAGTTGAAAATGCTCGATAAACTGGTAGGAGGTGTTGACTCGGAATCTCTGCATCATGTTTGTGGGAAATTTTTAGAACGGAATCTTCAACGTTGGTAAGGTTTACCGAGTTGAAGTCGATGTCGTAATGCGATGGGTCGAATTGTTTTTCTTTGAGGATGCTATCGACGACGTTTCGCAAACTTGTTTTTTTCTCAATGATGCTGTCGATGGTCGACTCGGGGTCGTCAATCACGCTTGCATAATCGTTGAGGGCGGCGATGTAAATGCGACTCGTTGCTGAGTTAACGTCAGGTGAATTAATCACGTAAACGCAGCAGATTAGGTAAAAGCCAATCAAGAGAACAGGAGCAATGGCGCCTACGCTCCAATAAATGATTGTGGTGCGAAATCGAATGAGCCCGATAATCAATAGGGTGACGAGAGCAAAGAAACCCCAAAGAACCGTGCTGCGAAATCCGAGTTGGAAATGGTACTGAATCGATTCGCTAATATTTCGAATGACGTTCTCGGCATCACTATCAACCAAGAACTCCAATCCTGCGAGGAGCGGAATAGTCAACAGCGAAATGATCGCGAGAACGAGAAACACTCCGGCGCGTTTTTCAGCTCGATTCCGTTGCTGCCAGGTCAGGCGTCGTGAGTGCGTGATTGGGCGTAAGAAAACAGTCCCGATTAATGGCAAAATTCCAAGGATTGCTAAGAGGTATCTGGGTACACCTAAACTGGACAAGCTTGATAATTCAAAAAATATTTCGGTAAGGAAAACTAAAAAAATGATGATCGGTACGAACAGGAGCAAAGTTTGAAAGACGCCAATAATAAATAACGCTGGCATTCGGAGTTGATCTAGTACTCCCCCGGAGACTAAAAAATTGCTGCCATTTCTTAAGTGATTAAGGGCAGCGGGCTCCGTTTCCCCGGCGTGGTCAACGATCAGCCGCTCTCCGTTTTGGCACCGGTGCGTCAGCGAAGATAGGCAAGCACCGGTGTAGCCGCCTCCTGAAACGGTAGATAAATAGTCGATCGAGTTAAATAATCCAGCTTTGATGAGCCCCTGTACCACTCCAAGGCTAAACGAAGCCGACCTGATGCCGCCGCCGGAAAGAGCGAGTCCAATTAATTCGTTGTCAACGTGAGGCCCGGCGTCAGCAGCATTGGTTGGAAATTTACGCGGGTCACCAACGGTGGAACGTCGACGCTTTAATTCCTCAAGTTCTGCTGGAAATACTTCGTCAACAAATTGATTTGCTTTAGCTTCGTCAGTCATTGCAGGGTCTTGGCAGGTTTTTAAGGTGAGATAGAGCTATATTGGATGGAGTTTTAACGGCTGTCAAATCGTTGGGCGAGTTGTCTCGGTTGGAAGGATGACGGCCAATGTTAATGGGGCAGAGCAGCAGATTCGCACGGATGTTTGCTGACGTACATAAAATGTATCAAATTAGCGGCTGAATTTTGGGTGTGCTTTTGTGTGGCAAAGAAGTTTCGGTCTTTTGAATCGGTGTTTTCTGATTAACTTTCGGAAATTGGTTGCATCAGAATAATAGAAGTTTGCTGTTTGTTGTTGCGCTAACCGTTATAGTAACTTCAGATTTGCTGGTGATTTGTCTTGTGCGTTACCCGGGCTGGTGTTGATACCCGGTCATTTTGCGTATGTAGAGATGGCAGCAATCTCTGGGGCGGATTGCTGATTTAGGATGAAGGATTGAATTTTATGAGTCGTTTTTGTCTTTGCGTTTTAGTCGCTTATTTGATCGTGGCTGGTGTTAGATCGAATCTCCTTGCAGATGAACCTGAAAAAGTAGGGGATCAACCAAATATTCTTTGGATCGTAGGCGAGAATTTAAAACTCGATTTAGGGTGCTATGGAGCCAAAAACGTACGTACTCCCAATCTTGATAAATTGGCAAGCGGTGGTGTGATGTACACCCGGGTTTTTTCAACTTCCCCGGTATGCGCTCCTAGTCGAAGTGCCTTTTTTGTAGGGATGTATCAGACGACGACGGATATGCACAATATGCGATCCCATCGAAGTGATGGTTATCGTCTACCTGATGGGGTAAGACCCTTATCGCACCGTTTGAGGGATGTTGGATATTACACAGCGAATATCAAAACGATCGGAGATGAAGTTGTTGGTTCGGGGAAGCTGGATTTAAATTTTGTTGAAGAAGGGAAGTTGTACGACTCGAATCGTTGGGAAGATTTGAAATCAAATCAGCCATTTTTCGCACAAGTGAATACGTTGGAAGCCGAGTACGACATTTACGATCGACAAACATGGCGACAGCCACGCGTTGAATGGAAGGGAGAGAAGACGCATGAGAAAATCGCAACTGAAGAAAACGTCACTCCCCCGCCCTACTATCCAGATCATCCCGTTGTAAAAAAGGAATGGGCTCGTTATCTCAACTCAATTTCCGGAATGGATCGTTCGGTTGGCAAGATACTTAACCAGCTAAAAGAAGATGGGCTCGCGGACAATACAATCATCATGTTTTTTGGTGACAACGGCAGAATCGAGCCTCGAGGGATCCATTGGTGCTACGATACCGGATTACATGTTCCAATGATTATTCACTGGCCGGCAAATTTTCCTGAACCCAATGGCTATCGAGCAGGGACGGTTAATGAACAGGTGATTAGTTTGATCGATTTGACACCCACGACGCTCGGGTTTGCAGGAATCGATCCGCCCTTGGGAATGCAGGGGCGTAAATTCATGGGAGCAGAGTTGCCACCGCCAAGGCAATATGCATTCTCAGCGAGAGATCGAATCGATGAGACCGTAAATCGTATTCGGAGCGTCCGCGGCGAACGATATCACTACATTAAAAACTACTATCCTGATCGACATTTTACATCCCTCAACCGCTACAAGGAAAAGTGTTTTCCGATCAAACCGTTGATGAGAAAACTAATGTCAGAAGGGAAATTGTCAGGGGCAGCAGCTGATTTAATGTCCCCCACGGTTGCTCCAGAGCAGTTGTTCGATACATGGGAGGATCCTCACGAGATCAACAATTTGGCGGAATCTGACTCACCCGAACATCAGGCGATCTTATTGCGCATGCGACAGGCATTGGATTTGTGGATTATTGAAACGAATGATCGTGGCAATTTTCCAGAGCCCCCCGAGGTTGTTGCTCCGTTCGAAAAAGAAATGCATGACTGGTTTGGAACGCCGGCATGGTATCAAAAAAAATAATCAGTGCATTAGCCGATCGATACGGTCCTTTCAGGGAAATCAGTGATGGACAAACAGCAACTCGTAGCCAATTTGAGAGCCACCCTGGAAGACTATCGAATGACTCGAGGTGAGAAGCGAGCATTAAAGGGACGAGTGGAGGGGCGGTCCCGATCAGAAAGAGACAGTTTGCGTCATGAAGCGTTTGAGTTGGCGCGAGGAGAGTTATCTAGCCCGCAGGCAGTTGAAATAACGAAATGGCTGGAGTCGGTCGTAAAGCTGCTGGTATTAGAGCCAGTTTCGTCCGATCTGCAGTCGGAGGCATTCTTCAGCCCGGAAGATAACTGTGTCGCAAAATTAGTTTCTTTGTTAATGCTCGCGCGTAAGTCAATTGACATTTGCGTATTTACAATCACGGACGATCGAATTGCTTCGGCGATTCTTGATGCGCATCGACGGAAGGTTGCCATCCGAATCATCACGGACGATGAAAAGGCCGAAGATCTCGGTTCCGATGTTTTTCATCTGCGGGACGTGGGGGTTCCAGTGCGTACCGATAAAAACCCAGATCATATGCATCACAAATACGCTTTATTTGATCGTGAGCGACTTTTAACGGGAAGCTACAACTGGACGCGCAGCGCGGCTTTTCGGAACGAAGAAAATTTTATCGTCACGAACGACGCTAAGCTGGTGAAACGGTTTGGCATTCATTTTGACCAACTTTGGAAAAAGTATTAGTCGTTGGGCACGTTGTCTGTAGTTTCACAGCCATTTTGCGCGGTTCTCATTTGAAATGTTGAAATGTTGGATTGTTTATTTGCGGTAGTTTCTCGACCGCTAGTGTTTCTATTTAAATGGTACGGGAAGTGTGGAAGCCATTCGGAGTCTCATTTCAGTGCTGGGCGGGAAATGAAAATTTGCGTTTTTGAACGTTTTGGGTGATACTCGTCTTACTTCCAAAAATGCTGTTTAGCCTTGAATCTCAAATGAAAAATCGACGTTTCCCTCGTTGCTTAGGCGCAGTCTTGTGCCTTTTTGCAGTCTGCTTCTTTTTGATGGCGATCGGTTGCGAAAGTCCCCCCGTTTCTGACCAGGAACAGGGAGATGTCTACGGGCAATTGAACTCGATTCAATCGTGCTATTTGCAGTATTTAATGCAGTACAACAAGGCACCGGCATCAGCCGACGATTTGGCTCCACTCCTTGAACAGGCGGGTTTAACGGGGCCGGATGTTTTCCGTTCTTCAAGAGATGGCGCAGATTTTGTCATATTCTGGGGAGTAAAGCCCAATCTTCAGGCGGGCGGAAATATTGTACTTGGTCATGAGGCTTCCGGTGTGGATGACCAATGGGTAGTCATGACATCGATGGGAGTCGTTGCGATGTCGGCGGCAGAATTTCAAGAGGCCGAGTTTCCCAAAGGCCATTCCGCTCCAGCTGGATTAACTGATTCGGAGTGATCGTTGATTCAAGAGATCTGACTTCATTAATTTTTTATTTAGCAGCGAGTTAGTTTATGAACGGTTCACGAAATAAGGGTTTCACCCTAGTCGAGTTGTTAGTGGTGATTGCCATTATTGGAATTTTGATTGGAATGTTGTTGCCGGCAGTGCAGCAAGTCCGTGAGGCTGCGCGACGGACTGCGTGCTCCAACAATTTAAAGCAAATTGGAATTGCGATACATGATTACGAAAGCTCGTTGCAGTTGTTTCCTGATGGAGGTAAGAACTGGTGGGCCGGTAGAAGGAAGCAGGGGAGTGTTCCCAGAATGGCACCCGATCAAAATTGGGGTTGGCTCTACCAGATTCTACCCTTTATTGAACAAAATAATCTTTATGACGAACCCAACGATGCGATCGTAAGACGGACACCGGTTCCCGCTTATTTTTGTGCTTCCCGCCGTCCACCAACCGTGCTTGGAGGAACCCGGGCAGTAAATGATTACGCTGGGAATGCCGGTTTACGGCTCAACGGTGGAGGACTTGGTAACTGGGGCGATGGGAAAAATGGCGGCGTGATTGTAAGAGGAGGTTTTGCTCCCGAGGTCAATTTTGGTTCCATTACAGACGGTTCTTCCAATACGATTCTCGCTGGCGAAAAAGCATTGAACCCAAGAGATTACGATCGCTTCAGTACCGCCGATAATGAAGGGTACACCAGCGGGTGGGACTGGGACATTGTCCGCTGGGGAGATTTGTTGCCGTGTTCCGATCGAGAGGCAAATTCTGCTGACTATCGGTTTGGTTCCGCTCACTCCGGTGGAGTCAATATGGTTTTTGTTGATGGCTCGGTACACTTTATTCAACGGAATGTTGATCTCGATGTTTATAAAAACGCGATTCAACGTGATGACGGAAGTCCGTCTAATATATTTGATGAGTGATTGACAAAGAGTCCATGCATTGATTTTTGTAGGGCTTGATGTATTCAATTTTGAAAAGCCGATGGTTTCGCAGAAATCATCGGCTTTCTTCATGCTTGGGTTTTTGTCTTTCATTCCGTCACAAGAATTACCTTGTGGAAAGCGCCTCGATACAACGTTGGCCTTACGGTATGAGGTAGTTGCTAGCGTCAGAAGAAGAGTCTGGTAATGTGTTTACCTTCACTTTCAGTATGCGGTGCTTGCGACAAAGAAATTAGGGTAGGTTATCGAAGGCACTTGATTTAGTTTATAGATAATTCGGCGATCTGTTTTATAGATTCGACCGACACGATGATCGACTTGTTAGGAGAGAGTTCTAGCGGGTACGAGAAGTGATTTCCGAAGGATCGGAACGCTGGAAGATTTTAGCCTTACCCCCATGGAAGGGAGTACGCATGAGCGTGCGACTGATTCAAGTTTGTTGTCTTTGCAGTTTGCTGCTTGGATTTGCCGATTCTGAAGTAACCAGCGGTTTTGATGGGCGAGGGCTGCCGCGAGGTAAAGTCGAGAGTGAAAATTTTGTTGTTTATGCTGCGGATTATCGTTTGGCTACGAAAGTCAGTCAGCGAGCAGAGGCATATCGGAAGTCTTTGGCGATTGAATGGACTGGTCAAGAATTACCTCCCTGGAGCCAGAAGTGCCCAATTGAAGTGGAAATAGGAGGCGCCTCGAGTGGCGAAACCAGTTTCGCGTTTGTTGATCAACCCAATGGTCGGGGTTATCCCATTGAATGGCAGATGAAGATTCGGGGACCGTATGAGCGCGTGTTGGATTCGGTTCTTCCGCATGAAATTACCCATACGATCTTTGCGACTCATTTTGGACAGCCGTTGCCGAGATGGGCTGATGAAGGCGCGTGCACGATGGTCGAACATGAGCTCGAAAAGAATAAAAATCACCAATTGCTGATGGAATTCTTACACTCCAAGCCATCGATGGGAATTCCATTTAATCGCATGTTCGTAATGCGATCTTATCCTCGTCAAATTCTTCCGCTTTACGCCCAGGGATACAGCGTCGCCAAATTTCTGATCTATCAGGGGGGGAAGCAAAGATTTGTTGAATACATTGGGAAGGGCCTGAAGCAGGATGAAATGAATCGTGGTTCTGCTGGGTGGAGTGCGGTAACTCGGGAATTCTACGGATATAAAGATTTATCGGAACTGCAGACATCGTGGATTAAGTGGGTTGGTGATGGGAGTGACGAATTCGTTTTAAAGACTGCTGGAAATCAGTATTCAAAAATGGCTCTCGAAAACGGTTCGGACTCCACCTATGTAATGAATTCTCAGCCATCCGAAAAGGTTGCCGCACTTAATTTGGGTAGAGCTGAAAATAGTATTTCTGAAAAGACTACCGCTCCGATGGAGAGTCGTAAATCACAAGTGAGTAACGAGGCTCGCGCTTTCGAGATTCCGATTTATCGACACCCAAAGAATATGAGTCAAGGTGCCAAGCCAATTTTACGTTGAGGTTGGTAAGAAATTGACATTTCTTAAATAAACCAGTGGTTCCTTGAAGGTCCGTAGTATGGGTTTCTGGAAGTTCTTATTCGGTAGGCGGCAGTTTACTTACTTTGATGATGCCTATGCTTTTACTCGCGAATCTCTCTGGAGTTCGCTTCAGGGCACGCTGAAGTCGGAACGCTATACCGATAAGCCGGTTTGGCTGGTTGTTCATTTTTTTGACACGTTTACCTGGCTACAGGATCGGCTCGAAGAAAGTGGCATCGCCTACGAGATTGAGATGTCGGAAGTAGATGCCAAACGACTAAGCTATGATTCTCTAATTACTCAAAAAGGGGTCCGGCTAGTGCTGGCCAAGACGCTCCAATCGGTAAATGAGATGTCTCGCCCGAATGTGGATTTAGAAAGATCATTGGCGATAATCGTACTTGAACGTCATCCGTTGCTTGAGCATGATCTTCGAATTGAGAGAATTGCAAGGTCCTTTCCGATTCGGGTTGAGTATGGTCACTATCTCGCGCTCAACGATTCGGTGGTTCAAATGGTAGTGAACGAATCAACGGTAAAGATTTTGCAGCAATTGGGAATGAACGAGCATGAACTAATTACAAGTACGATGCTGACTCGGCGCTTGAAAAAAGTACTCCAGCGGATGCAAGCGAGTTTTCAATTCGATCATGATGCAGACTCGGCCAAGGAGTGGATCGAACTAAATTCGCGTAATGATCCTGGCCTATAGAAGAGAGCTTCAAAAAGTTAGCTGGGTATTAGATTAGCAGGATTGCGAGGGAGAATGAAAACGCTGAAACGCAGGTGGCGAGGATTGCAAATGAAAATCGCATCCAGGATGAAGTCAAAGCTAATGCAGGAAGTAAAGTCGTCGACACAAACGCGATTCGCCCCATCATAATCATCGGCATTCGGAAACCTACTGCGTCGTAAAATAGGCGTTCCAATGGGAGCCAGACTAGCCCTAGTGCGGCGCCGCCAACGACAAGCGTTATCATTAGGCCAAGTTCACCGCCATTTTTAGCCTTGGAATAGGTGGATGCCGTAAGGACTGCTGGAAGAATGAATAGGTAGCTGGCTCCATTGACGTAAATAGAAGTAAGAAAGCAGAGGCTGATCCAAAGCGCAAGGATTCCGATCAGTAGAAGTTCCGGTTTCATGAATTTCGCCGCGATGGTTGACGTAGCTCCAGTGATGGCAAAGCCTGCCGCCCAGTATCCCAGCAGAATGGCTGTTGGATTCTGAGGCCAATCAAGTTGCAAATGATCCTCTAGGCGAACCAGTTTTTGTAACTCAAAAGTGATGATGTAAATCAAAAAGATGGTTATGGCGGGGATCACCAGATTCGCGGTTGGAACTAGAATTGCTCGAAATCCAAGACGTGAAACATCGTCTTGTGTTTGCATTGACATTTTGATTCGCATCACGATTGCAAACAGGAATAAAAACAAGGCCAACCCTGAGATGTAGATAGACCAGTTTGCCGGCCAGCGAAGAATCAATTTTCCGAAAAGATCGAAATAGACCGCTTCGGTAGTGATCGCCGGAGCGGGAGAGTCAAATTGCTCAATTTGTGAAGAATTTAGGAGTGCACGCGTTAGTCCCAAAGCGTTGTTTCCATGGTGCTGCATACTTCCGAGGTCACGATTTTTAAAATTATCGTCAGCGGTGTGGTAGTACTTGACGTTACCAATGTACGCAAAGTTGTACCCATGCATGCCGGCACGCTTGAGAATTGAAAAGTCCGTGTCTCTAGGGAGTCGTTTGTAGACTTCGAAAAAAAGTGACGATGCAAATTTTGGGCCGCTGATCCTGTTGAAAACCGTTAGTAAGTCGTAGCTCTGGAGGCTGGTTTCAAACATACAGCTCGGCCCGCTGGTTCCGCGAGCCTCGAGGTTAATCGCAACTCCGATTTGTTGGGCAAGTGGATGTTCGTCAACAAACATTCTGGCGCCCAATAGTCCAAATTGGGCGTTGGGATTCCGTTCTTCTCCATCGGTAATTAAAAAAATTACCTCGCGTTCGGAGGCTGGTTCACTGGCAAGAATTCTCGCGATTTCCAGCAGCGAAGCGACCGCTACTCCGTCATCGCTAACCCCCGGGCCGCTGGTGACTGAGTCATAGTGTGCTACTAAAAGCAGTGGTTTTTTTGATTTAGATGGTGGTGTAGAACGATTGCGTCTCGCAATGATGTTGGTCAGTTCGATATCCAACTGGTTAGGCAAAATGCGCTGGTTTAGAAGGGGGACGGATACAGTGCCATTCTGGAGTTCGACATCATATCCCAGAGCTTCGAATTGGGATTTGATTTTCGTCCTTACTTCTTGGTGAGCAACACTCCCTGGAGGATGGGGGAGAGTGTCGTCCATAATCGTTTGAAGGATGTGATCGGCGCGCTCCGCGGAGAAACTGTCCTCGGAAATAGAGCTGGGCAAAGGTGTTGGTGGCCGATAGGCCATGACACTGGCAAAGGCGATCGCGCTCCAAATCAACAAAGTTGTGATTAATGGCCACGAGACGGGGTTGTGATTTTCAGGCGTGGTGGGAGCGGTGAGCACGCTTTATTTTTTTCCAAGTTGACGTTTCGATTGAAAGAAATTCGTAAGGATCATACCGCACTGGGGGCCAAGGATTCCTGGGATAATCTGGGCTTGATGATTCGTGCGTGGATCCGTCAATAATTCGTAAAGTGAATGGACGGCTCCGCCTTTTGGGTCAGATGCTCCGAAGACAACGGTAGGAATGCGTGCTTGGATAATAGCGCCCGCGCACATCGGGCAGGGTTCAAGAGTTGCATAGAGCACGCAATCCTCCAGCCGCCAGTCACCGACGGCCTCGGCTGCCTGTGTGATTGCCAGCATTTCAGCGTGGGCAGTCGGATCTCGCAATTGTTCGCATAAATTATGTGCGGCTCCAATAATTCGCTGACCTTTTACAATCACAGCACCAACCGGTACTTCATCTATTTGACTCGCCGCAATTGCCTGGTCGAACGCGAGCTTCATGAAATGCTCGTGAGGAAATATCTCAAGGTTCATAAATGTTTTTCGATAATTGAACGAATGCAGATTGGGCTTAAACGAAGGTCTGTTTGGTTGGAGTGCTATTTTTTGGGAATCGAAGCAAACTTACGGAGTTGGATGTTTTTGTATTCCGCGACCGTCATGAAACTACAAAGCCCCATCGGTTTGCAAAGAGTGGTATCACCGCGGAGTGATATTTTTTTCCCTTTGATATTTTTGTCGACCACTTTCTCGCCGTCGATCCAGACTTGGATTGTCTCTGGTTGCACTCGAACTTTGATTTTATACCACTGGTTCTTTTCAAATTTTAAGAACGAGCAGGTGTCGTTACGAGATGCATCTTGATCGTCGATACAAGATAAACCGACCGTCGAACCGCCCCATCCACCTACTATCAAAGTACAGTGCGAGTCATCGACAGGGAAAGTCAGACCGCAGAAAAAATCTATTCCGTCTGTCTTCCTCGCTTCTAATGAAATTTCGTAATTGGTTTTCGGAAGGTCATTTCGTGTCGAACTAATTCCCGTGAAAGGATCTCCCGCTTGAAGTTCAATTAGGCCTTCTTTGATTTCGCAGTCTCCCTGCCCGCCGAATTCAATAGTTTCCCAATCGTCGAGCGACTTTCCATCAAAAAGAGACGTCGGTTTGGAGGTCCATTTGGGTTCCGGTTCTTGCTTTTTCTCTTGGGTAACCTGTGTTTGAGTTGAGCCTTGCTGTGTTTGAAACAGCAAAGGGGCAGGGATTGGCTTTGCTTCGGTACTGCGGATATTGCCGCAGGCGATAAGAAGTAAGGCAGATAGGATCGGGCAAAAGGCTCGAATTAAGTTCATAGTGAAAACGATCTTCATTAAAAGTGCCCCAGGATTGAATAGGTTTCGGCTGGGTTGGTTCGAATTTCAGCGCTCTTTCAATATAACCGCGGGTTTCGCGTATGAAAACCGAATTGTGCTGTCGTCGGTAGGAGACCTGCGAGAAATCAGATTTGCGATATAATGAAAAAAAATCTTTACGGAAAGTTGATCGGATGCAAATTCAGTGGTTCCCAGGGCATATGCATAAGGCGCGGGTTCAAATAAAGGAAACCCTTCCCAAAGTTGATCTTGTCATCGAAGTACTGGACGCCCGGATTCCGTACAGCAGTGAAAACCCAATGCTGGCTGAATTGAGAGGGGATAAACCATGCTTAAAAATATTAAACAAAGCTGATTTGGCGGATCCTGAGTTAGTAAAGGTCTGGTTAAAGTTTTTTGAACAACAAAAGGGAATCAAAGCTCGGCCAACAAGCACCGAAGATCGGGGTTCGATTCGGCAGTTGACTCCGTTAATGTCTCAGATGCTTCCTGAGAAAGGAGAAGGGAAGACGATCACTACGATGATTGCTGGAATCCCCAATGTTGGGAAATCTACCATCATTAACATTTTGGCAAATAAGAAAGTCGCAAAGACGGGGAATGAGCCGGCGGTTACCAAAGGGCAGCAACGTATTAACATTGGTGATGGCGTGACTCTGCTGGATACTCCCGGTGTCCTTTGGCCAAACGTAGAGAATATTTACAGCGGTTATCGATTGGCGACGATTGGCTCGATCAAAGAAACGGCGATGGATTATGCGGATGCCGCCTTCTTTTCCGCGGAATTCATGCTCAAGCATTACCATGCACGACTGGTGGAACGGTATGGGATGGAGACTGTTCCGAACACCGCGATGGAGTTCATCGAGGAATTGGGTAGAAAACGCGGTTGTTTGCGAAAAGCTGGAATTGTTGATATCGACCGCGCTTCTAAGATTTTTGTGACGGAGTTGAGGGCGGGGAAGTTGGGCGCGTTGACGCTCGAAACGCCGGAAATGATGGTGTTGGAAAAAGCGGCAACTATCGAACGTATTGCAGCGAAAGAGAAGGAAAAAGCCGCTAACGCCAAGAAAAGGAAAGTTGCGTTTAAAGAAAAGAATAAAGCAAAAAGTCGAAAGAGGAATCGTTGATTTCCACATTGCTTCGCTCTGTGACAGTTGATGATTTGAAAAAAAGGGGAAGCATTGTGGGGTTGTGACCAAACGTGTCACTTGGCGCGAGTAGATTGATGTAACTGAATAAATGGGAAGCCTCCGAGGGATTGGACAGACGTGCCGAACCGAGAAACAAGCTCTGATATTGATGTAAATTCCAGCGACCCCCGGGTGTTTTTGGGGTTTGAGAGGCCACCGCTAGTGACTGCGGCGGGTTGGTTGCTGAATCGTTTCCGGTTGGAATTGCCGGGGGAAGATCGGTTCGATTTATCGAATGTAATTGTGGTTGTTCCCACAATGCGAGCACAGAATCGGTTGCTTCAATTGTTGGTAACCCAGGTCGAGAGATTGGACGGGTTGTTTACGCCCCCGCGAATCACTACTCTCGGACAATTACCGGAGTTTTTGTACACCGCGGCGAAGCCATTGGCATCTGATTTGACCCAGCAAATCGCTTGGACCAAAGTTTTAGAACAGTCATCCGAAGCCCAGATTGAGTGTTTAACGGGCCGAGACGATATCGAGGCGGGTTATGACTGGCGGCCAATGGCTACCCTTGTCTCAAGCTTGCATGCGAGATTGGCCAACGATATTTGGAGCTTTAGCAGTGTCTCACGAGAGGTTAAGAATCATAAAGGCTTTCTCAAGGAAGAGGCTGCACGCTGGGAAGTTCTTAGCGATTTGCAAACACGCTATTACAAGATCCTCGGTGAAGTTGATTTGTGGGATAAACAGGCCGCTCGCAATTTTGCCGCCGCAGGTTTAATGAAGGCGAATGAGCTCCGCTGCCAAACGGATTTTGACATCGTTCTTGTGGGAACGGCAGATATTAATCGTTCCGTCGCTGAGATGCTTAAGCAGATTCAAGCATTGAATTCAAAACAGGTTTCAGTCTTAGTGGCTGCTCCGAGTTCAATGGCTGATGCGTTTGATGAAATCGGTTCGCTGGAAACTGGCTATTGGATTGACCATGTCGTCGATTTTTCAGATGAAAAGATTCTTGTTGCTGATCAGCCTGCTGATCAGGCAGAAGGAGCCGCAAGTTTCATCACGAATCTATCATTCGAGGTGTCTGCCGACGAGATTTCGATTGGCGTACCGGATCCAACAATTATTCCTCAGTTAGAGAGAGCTTTAAATTCAGTCGAACTGAAGCATCGGAATCTTGCAGGCGTTGAATTGACCCATACGAGTCCTGTTCGTTTATTGTTGGCATGTCGAGATTATCTCGAAAATCAAAGTTATACAAATTTCGCTGCTTTGGTTCGACATCCAGATTTGTACCGCTGGCTTTGTAGCCGAGTAAAGGATGATGGATGGCTTCAATCGCTTAATGACTATCAAAATAATAATCTTCCCAGTATGTTGGGTTTACAGGAAGTCGATGCATTCGGCAGTCCGGACTTGATTGCCACAACCTTTGATCCAACGGATGATGGAGCCGAAAAGCGAGCGGCTCGACTTTCCGATTCAACACGAATTCTAAATAAAGTTCACCAAGCATTATCGGAAATGCTGGGTTCTTTGGCCGGCGGTGAAGATGCCGAAGTGCGTCCTATTGCTGAGTGGGGGGTGCCTTGGATTAGGTTTCTTCAGCAGATTTACGGTGAATTCGAATCTGATCGACAAGATGTGGTTGGGTTGAAGACATTGCGGGCCTGTGAAGCTGTGTGTGTTGCACTCGCGGGGCAAAAGGCAGTACCTGTGCAATTTGGGATTGAGGTTTCTGCGAATGAATCCCTTACCTGGGCTTTGGAGTCCGCTGCTGAACATCGTGTGGTCGAGTCGCCTGATCCTGAATCGATTGAACTTGCGGGGTGGCTGGATCTGGCATTGGATGATGCGCCGGTCATGGTCATCACTAGCGTAAATGATGAATTCGTGCCCACCTCGGAAGTTGGACATCAGTTCCTGCCGAATGAACTGTGTAAAGAATTGAAAATCCTTGATAATGACCGACGCTTCGCACGCGACGCTTATGCCTTGACGGTTATTTCATCTGTACGAGAAAACCTCTTATTGATCGCCGGTCGTCGGTCCGGGAGCGGCGAGCCGAGGCGACCGAGTCGGTTGTTATTTACTGATCCGTTGACGTCTGCGCGGCGTGCGAAAGCGTTTTTTGATTATGGTGGAAATCCAGAATCTAAGCTTTGGATTACTTCGCAAAGTGATTTTCCAAGCGGGCAACAGATAGCCATTCCTGCGGCTGACGCTGCAGTGCCAAAAAATATATCAGTGACGAAGTTTAAGGACTTCATTCAATGTCCCTATCGTTTCTACCTTAAACATATCATGCGGTTGCAAGCCACGGACGATGAGTGGCGCGAGCTTAGTGGCGGTACATTCGGGGATTTGGCTCACAATGTCCTCGAAGCATTTGGGAAGAGTGATGTTCGAGATACAACCGATGAAACACGGATTCGAGAATTTCTCTTTGATAAGCTAAATGAAATGGTGACGTTTCAATTTGCTGGTTCCCGGCTGCCGGCGGTTCGTATTCAAGTCGAGCAATTACGACTTAGGTTTGAGCGATTTGCTAAAAAGCAAGCGGAAACGCGGCGTGATGGATGGCGGATTGTTAGCACGGAAGAACATCTTTTCCATGATTTTGATGTCGATGGAACACCATTCGTAATCAATGGGAAAATAGATCGCGTGGATCAGCATGAAATCACCGGGCAGATTGCTGTTTGGGATTACAAGACGTCGGATCGCGGGGATCCTCCTGAAAAAGTTCACTACGCAAAACGTAAACAGGAGTGGAAAGATCTCCAATTGCCACTTTACCGGCACCTCGTCAAAGAAGTGGCTGCAGTGGCGGGAGCGGATTTTTCCAATGTAGCGATGGGATACGTGTTGCTGGCCAAGAATTTGGACGAGGTGGGATTTCATTCAGCAGAGTGGGAGCCGGAGGTTTTAGCGACAGCCGATGAGAAGGCCCGTGAAATTATCCGCAAGATTCGATTGGGTGAATATGAAATGAGTGAAAAGCCTCCATTGTATTCCGAAGATTTTGCCGGTATTTGCCAGGATTTTGTATTTGAAAAAGCTGATTCGCCTGGAGAACAGATTGCTACGGGAGAAATGCCATGGTAGGTGACACCATCGTACGTGAATTAGAGGGGCAATTTCCCAACGAAGTCATCCGCGCGTCGGCGGGGACAGGAAAAACATTTGCGCTTTCCAATCGGTATCTAAAACTATTGGCGTCGGGGGTTGATTGTCAGTCAATTCTGGCGACCACGTTCACCAAGAAAGGCGCGGGGGAAATCCTCGATCGAATTATTGGACGTCTCTCTGATGCAGCGCTCGATGAGTCCGCCGCTGCGAAATTGACATCAGAACTTGATTGGGAAATTAGTCAGACGAGAGCCAAAACTATATTGCACGAGTTGCTTAAAAATCTCCATCGATTAGAGATCAGCACGCTCGATAGTTTTTTCAATCGCGTGGCCAAAGCGTTTTCTCTGGAATTGCGTTTGCCTCCCAACTGGGAAATTGTTGAGGAGCAGGAAATAAATCGCATGAAGGATCGGGCGATTCAGGCAGTTTTGCGAAATGATTCGGTTGTCGATTTACTCCATATGTTGAACAAAGGTGAAGCAACTCGTCGAGTAGCATCCATGGTTCGCGAAACCGTGGATCAGATTTACGAGATTTATCGGGAGACGGGCCCTGAGCCCTGGTCAAAAATTCCAGCTTCAGGGAAGTTGCTAAGTCGCGAAGAATTGGACGCATTGATTCTCAAGATGGAGTCGCTCGATGCGGGTGGAAAGCAACTTACTAAGCACTGGGGGGTGGTTACTGAATTCGTGAAATCGGAAGAGTGGGACAAATTTATCGCGAATACTTCTTTTCAGAATATGCTCAAAGGCGACCCGAAATATTCCCGGACGAAATTGCCAAGTGAAATCGTTGAGGTTTATAAGTTGCTGATTCCTCATTGTCGAGCCTTTGTTTGTCAGCGTTTGAGGATGCAAAATGAGGCAATTTGTAAGTTGCTTGCAGCCTATGGCCAATTGATTGAAGCTGAAAAAAATCGCACTGGCAACTTGAGATTTCAGGATGTTACCGAGAGGTTGCAGGAGTTCGTCGCGTCCTGGGATGCGGATCGATTGTCATTTCGCCTCGACAGTCAGGTGCATCATTTGCTGCTCGATGAGTTTCAAGATACTTCACTTGGGCAGTGGAGTGTCATTCAGCCCTTTGCCAAAAAAGTTACCGAAGATTCCGATTCCCTCAAATCATTCTTTTGTGTTGGTGATCTGAAGCAGGCTATTTTTGGTTGGCGTGGAGGAATCGCCGAGATTTTTGATTTAGTGGGTCAGGAACTGCCAAATCTAGAATCAGATAGCCTTTCTAAAAGTTGGAGAAGTTCCCAACCGCTGATTGATATGGTCAATCAGGTTTTTAAGAACGTGAAACAGTATTCGTGCGGCGACGAGTTAATTGAAAAGGAAATCTGCCGTTGGTCCAGTAAGTTTGAAGAGCATACGACTGCGCGTGACGAGTTGCGTGGATACGTTACCGTTGAAATGGCTGCGGATTGCTCTGAGAGCGCGAAACGTTTTGTTGATAGCAAAGACAAAATTCGTAATCAGAATATGATCCATCGAACCGTTGAGAGAATACAGCAGTTGGATAATGACCTGCCTGCACATCACAGTATCGGTGTGATTGCACGAACCAATGATCAAGTATCTGATTTGATTTTTGAGCTTCAGCAGGCAGGGGTTCCCGCCAGCGAGGAGGGAGGAGGGCGTTTGACAGATTCGGCTGCGGTCGAAGCTGTGTTAGCAGTGATGAAATTAGCAGATCATCCCGATGATAGTGTCGCACGTTTTCACCTATCGCACTCGCCGCTTGCAGAATACTTGGGTTTGGCACCAGAAACGAAAGAAAACCGACGGGAGAATATCGTTGCGGCAAGAGAGGCGGCGGTAATGGTACGCGAAGAGTTGGTCAATTTAGGCTATGGGCCTACCGTCGAGATACTTGCAAAACGACTGGCTGAACATTGCACACGTCGTGAAATATTCCGACTGCAGCAATTGGTTCGTGTGGCTTATGATTGTCCTTCGGATGATCCTCAATGGCTGCTCCGGCCGAGTAGATTTGTTGCTTTTGTACGCGACGAAGTAAAGGTGAGTGATCAAAGTTCAGCCCGTGTGCGTGTGATGACGGTTCATAAAGCCAAGGGGCTCGAGTTTGATGCGGTGGTGTTACCAATTAGTTGTTCTTCGCGGGGATGGGCCGGGCAAACACCAACGGTAGTGGCTGGTCGTGATGAACCTACTGCACCGATCAGCGTAGCGACGCGTTATATGGGGTCAGAATTACGGAAGCTGCTTCCCGAGTCCATACAAGAGTTGTTTGATAATGATCGCCGTCAGACGATTCGTGAGTCGCTGTGCGTGCTTTATGTCGCGTTGACCCGCGGAGTGCATGCAACGCATATCATTCTCTCCCACGGCGCCAAGCCGAAGCACAAATCTTCCGCTGGGATTTTGTTATCGACGCTGTGTCCGGCGGTTGAGCGGGCTGAAGGCGTCCTGTTTGAGCACGGTGAGGCGGATTGGTATTCATCCTCAAGTGAGGTGGTTGAAGTCGATGCATATCAATTAGCGGACTTCTATCCTTCGGAGAATTGGATTGCTCAAAAGGGAGTCGTCAGTTCTGGGCAGCGATCCGGACGTGGGCAGCGGCGTGTATTGCCCTCTCAAGTCGAGAGTGGTTCAAAGATAAATGCGAGTTCTTTTTTTGACTCAATTTTGAATGAAAAATCGATGCAGCGAGGGTCGCTATTGCATGCTTGCTTTGAACAGGTTGGTTGGCTCGATGAAAAAGTTCCTAATCGTGAAGAGCTGGAAAACCATCTCAAGGCTTTGAATACAGAGTTGGTAGACATTGATGGGGTGATTGACCAGTTTTTTGAAGTATTGAAAAGTGATAATATTTCTAAATTGCTGTCTCGTAGAACCTATCAAGAGTCTTACTTGATGGAGTTTGCGGGAGCGGGCGAAATAATTTTGGAAGCAAACCGGCTCGAGGTAGAGTGCGAGCGACCGTTTGCAGTTACCCTCGACGGAAACCTTGTACAAGGCACAATGGATCGGGTTGTTTGGGTGTATCAAGGTAGCCAGTTAATTGCTGCGGATATCATTGACTTTAAATCGAATGCTGTCGACGCTGATAATTTGCAAAGTCTCATTGAGTATTATCAACCTCAAATGGAAGTCTATCGTCGGGCGGTTAGCCAATTTGCAAAAATTCCAATGGACAGAATTGCCACCAGATTGGTATTCAGCGATTCTAAGCAAGTAGTCAATTTGGAATTGATTGAATCGAGAGTCGGCTACTCCACGACGCCTGAGAAACGTGAAGCAAGGGTGTCCCCATCGGAGATGCCCACGTCAACTCCACCCGAGAAGGAGCAACCCAAGTCCAGGTCTGAAGACGACAACGATCCACCTGCGGGAGCTAAGCAAAGGACGCTCTGGGACTAAAGAGTTGCGAGTCAGGTGGGGTTTTCAACGGTGGATAAACCAATGGTCGGTCTGTCGCGTTAGCTGAGATTGTCCTCGAGATCCCAGTTGTCGGGAATGACTGCTTTCTTGACCAGAATTGGAATGCCGTCTCGGATAACACAGGTATCATGTTCCAAGTCCGTTTGGTCTCGTTTGGACTGATTGATTATCGTTACGTTCTTACCAATACACACATTCTTATCGATAATGGCTCCATCGATTACAGTACCTTCACCGATTTCTAAAGGCGGACCCTGGCGTTCAGCGGCTCTTTCTTCGTTATCGTAGTAATCATTCCCCATCACAATTGAATTCCGGATAGTAACGTTAGGTGCAATCACAGTTCTTAGTCCGATTACGCTGTTTTCGATAATGGAACCAGCACCAATCTTACATCCATTTGAAATTAAGCTATCCGAAACGGTTGCTCCGCTCATTCGCGTCGGAGGCAGAAATCGAGCACGCGTGTAGATTGGTGAGCCGGCTTCCATTAGCTCGAATTCGGGGTCCTGGGTAGTGAGGTTTAAGTTGGATTCGTAAAACGAGCGAATGGTACCAATGTCTTCCCAGTATCCATCAAACAAATGCATCTGAACGTGATGGCTGTGAATGGTTGCCGGGAAAACTTCTTTACCAAAGTCAGTGTGTTCGGTGCCGGATAGTACTTGGGTTAACAGCTTGCGATCGAATACGTAAATTCCCATGCTGGCAATGCAATCGCGTCCCTTCGAGTCGACACCATAACTGTCGATCCAGTCGGTATCGGTACTGACTGCCTCTATCTCTTCGTCGGTTTGCGGTTTTTCAACGAAATCGTTGACCCTTCCGTCGTCATCAACTTTGACGACCCCAAAACCCTTGGCATCTTCTCGGGAGACAGGCATGCATGAGATGGTGACGTCGGCGCCGCTCTTGATATGCGTGTCGATTAATTCACCGTAATCCATTCGGTATAGCTGGTCACCGGATAGAATGACAACATAATCGATTCCCGGTTGGTTAAAGTAGACGAGGTTCTTTCGAACGGCGTCGGCGGTGCCTTGGTACCAATCACTTTCACCGCTCAATGTTTCCTGAGCAGCAAGCAATTCGACAAAACCGCCACTGAAATTATCGAACGAATAAGCTCGACGAATGTGTCCGTGGAGACTCACTGACATGAACTGAGTCAAAACAAAGACTCGATTGATACCACTGTTGAGACAATTCGAGATGGGAATGTCGATCAAGCGGTACATGCCTGCCAGCGGAACAGCAGGTTTACTGCGGATTGTTGTGAGCGGAGCTAATCTTGAACCACGTCCGCCACCGAGTACTAAAGCAACCGCATTTCGCATTTCTTAATCCTGCGTATTTTTTGAACAGTATTTTTTTAGGTCTTGTAACCTCAACCCAAAAGTTAACCACTTGACCGGAAAATCACAAGGTATCGAATCCCTGACTATTCCATTTGGGGTGGCTTCAATCATTGGATGAGTTGATGCCAGGTAAGGTGTTTACTGATTGGATCCGGATGATCGGGTGGCGGAACTGCCAATGGGGTGAGTTATATCGGGTTTAAAAGCTGTTCGAATCGATAGAATCAATGGACTTTTTCCCAATGGAAAAGCCGCTTGCCTTTTCATTCAATATTTTGTTTGGCTGAGAACGTTTCGTCACTTCAGTTTTTATTTTGCATCAGAATTCATTGAGTATGCCGATAGGATGAAGGCCTCTTCACAATGGAAGGGGAACGTTGATCCGGTGAAAGAAAAAATCGGCAGTCGAAACCTTTAGTCAGCCAATTCGTCCATGTCAGAAACATCATGGCTTTGAGGCAAGTCGGCAAGTTCTTCGAGTTGGAACAGATCGAGAAAGCGGTCCGTCGTTGAGTAATACTTTATTTTGGAGTTGGATTCGCCCGCTTCTACGGTCAATAGCTGTCGTTTAACTAACTGGGCCAAGACACCACCGCTTGGTTTGAGCCGAATTTTTTCGACCAATTCCTTCGTGGCCGGTTGGTTGTAGGCAACAATCGCCATGACATCGATCGCAGATTGACTGAGGCGGACTTGCCGATTGCGACCGAAGAAGTCTTGTTGAAATTCAACAAGTTCAGGGTCGAGCTTCATTTTGAATATCCCTCCTTCAGAATCGATCCGGAAGGCGGCATTTTCTTTTTCGTATTTGGCATTGAGGGCGCGGACAGTTTGGGTGACTTCTTTTGGACTCACGTCGCGGAGGACTGCGGCAATTTTGCGACTGTTAAGCGTTACGCCTTTGGGAGCACCAACAAATAAGATGGATTCAATAATCGACTCAGGTGAAATGGAACAGCAAGCATCATCATCAATCTCGGGGGATTCCTCCACTTCCTCAATTGGCGTGCCATCGGGTTCGTCCGATTCGGTAATTGACGATTGGGTTGACTCCTGGAATTCTTCAGGAGAGTCTCCACGCGTTTTTAGTGCATCTGCGTAAGCTTGACTTAGTTGATCCAGAGAAAACTCTTCCTCTTCCTCTTCTTCGCCTACGTCCTCTGAATCGTAAGCATCGTCTTCTTCGACCGAGTCATGCATTTCCGAATCATGCATTTCCGAATCATGCATTTCCGAATCATGCATTTCCGAATCCGTCAACGGTTCCAATTCTTCTGGATCTGAGAACTCAATATCGGAATCGTCTTCAGGCGTGTCAGTCATAGCGTAAGCTTAAGGGAGACGTTGGCTGTCTCGCAAGTCGGAGTTACTGGTACTAGCCAAAAGCGGCAATATTTGGGTCGAAAGTTTTCAAGGATGAATCAAATTACTTAGCGTGGTTACCTATTTTTACTGGTCGATTGCTTTTAGAATTAGAGGCACGGGCATTGTGGCAGTTCGCTTTCTTTTGGGGATTGATCGTGTTGAAATTTGGTGGGATCAGGTGGGTGGTTGTTGTGCTGTTTTGTTCGGTGCCGACTTCCGTTTGGGGGCTTCAGTCAAGCTTGGTGAACGTGACTCCCCTGCCCCGTTCGGCAAGAGTTCAAGTTGACAAATCCGAATCGACATCCCGCAAAAATATGGTTGCATCGGTTCATCCTCTAGCGACGCAGGCGGGGGTAGAAGCGTTTGCCAATGGCGGCAATGCAATTGATGCTGCAATTGCTACGGCTTTGACACTTGGGGTTGTTGATAACTTCAATTCTGGGATTGGAGGCGGATGTTTCATCTTGATTCGGACAGCAAACGGGGAAGTGTTTGCGATTGACGGGCGAGAGATGGCGCCTGCTGCGGCGACGCAAGACCTCTTTCGTAATGCAAAATCTCGTTTTGTAAATCCAAGTCAAGCGGGCGCTTTAGCAAGCGGTGTGCCGGGTGCGTTGAAGGCTTACGCTCAAGCAGTCGCTCAGCACGGGCGATTAGATCTTCGGGCTTCCTTAATTAAAGGAATGGAAGCGGCAGAAAACGGGTTTCAGGTGACGGAAGCTTACGCGGCAAAACTGAGGATTGCAAAGAAAGCAATGTCGCAGTTTCCCAGTGCGGTTGACGTTTTCTTTCGACCCGATCCAAAAACAGGTCAACTAGAACCCTATCGAGCGGGCGAAGTTTTAAAGCAGACTGATTTGGCAAAAACGTATCGCAAGATATCTCAGGAGGGGACTGATTGGTTTTATCGTGGCCGCTTTTCCGAGTTGACTGAGAAATGGATGAAAGCCAATGACGGAATCATGACGGCTAATGATTTTGCCAAATACCGAACTGTAAACCGGAGGCCCGTTCGATCGAAGTATCGAGATTTTGAAATCTTCGGATTCCCGCCCCCGAGTTCTGGTGGAGTACATGTTGCTCAAGTGCTTAATATTCTTGAGCAGTTTGATTTGGCTGAAATGTATCAAAGGGACCGTGCGGGTTTCTACCATGTGGTGGCGGAAGCGATGAAGCTTGCTTTTGCAGATCGAGCATTTTGGTTGGGGGATCCAGATTATGTAGATGTTCCACGTGGTTTGATTGAGAAAAGTTATGCCAAGGAGCTGGCTGGCAAGATAAAGATGAATTCGGTGTTAACAACAGATCATGGTATGCCCCCGAATGCTGCAACCGATTTTTTTGAACGACATACAACCCATGTGGCTGCGGCAGACAGTGAAGGTAATTGGGTGGCCTTGACCACGACGGTTAACACAACTTTTGGCGCAAAATACGTCATTCCGGGAACCGGAGTGATTATGAATAACCAGATGGATGACTTTGTTGCGTTTCCTGGAAAACCGAATGCCTTTGGTTTGATCGGTGGTGAAAATAATGCGGTTGCGTCTGGAAAGCGACCGCTTTCGAGTATGAGTCCGACGATTGTTTTGAGAGACGGCAAGCCAATTTTGACAGTCGGAGCTGCCGGTGGGCCAAAAATCATCACCGAAGTTCTGTGGGCCATCATTAACCATCTTGATTTGGAAATGCCAATCGGGAAGGCAATCGCAGCCCCGCGTTTACATCATCAATGGGCCCCCAAACAATTGTTGCTGGAGACGAGTTTCGACGATAAGCTTGCCGAGCAATTAACGGCAAAGCAACATCTGATAAAACGCTCTTCATCGATGGGGATCTGTCAGGGGATTTCCTTTGATGCCGACACCGGACTTTTTACCGGCGCTTTCGATCCGCGTACAACTGGCAGTGCGGCCGGTGAGTAAAAAAGCGCAGTGAGATTTGTTTCGCGGGTGTGACCGGGGCAGACGCTGGACCATCAAGTAACTTGGCGTGAAAACGATGAAGTCGATTAGTTTTCTAAGTTGGAATTTAAACTTGATGGAGAACTCCCACCAAGCCCCTTTCGGGTGGCGCATGGATCAAGCTGAATCGCTCATTCGCAAGCGGGTGCTGTCGATCGATCCGGACTTTGTCTGTTTTCAAGAATTACCAGGTTTGGTGCCCTATGTGGAAACGCATGAACTGATTCCGGCGAATACAGTCAGCCATTGCGGAAATTTGGCGACTTTGTTGCGACGCGGCTTGCTGGATCAAGTGGAAAGCCGAGCCATTGGTAGAAATGCGGTTTTATCAGCGATGGAGTCTGTTGGGTTTAGCATTGCTAATGTTCATTTACCACCTGGAAGTCAGGGGGAAGTGGAGCGGTTAGCTGCGATTGAAAGAATTGTCTCTATCTGTCCGACGCCTAACTTATTGGTGGTGGGTGACACAAACACGCGGATTAGCGAAACGTCAGCAATTGAAGCTTTGGGAATTCGTGGGGAGCTTCCCCCTGCGCCTACTTGGGATAGCCGTCGTAATCGTTTTCGGGAGGATGGAAAAAGATTTACGGCTTATTTTACTCGCTATTTCCACCGTGGCGGATGTGAGGTCAAAGATGTCAGGGTTTTCAATCAGGCGTGGAATGTAGACGACGCCCGCTTTTTTCTATCAGATCATTTTGCTTTGGCAGGGCGAGTGAATTTGTAGTAATCGTTGCGAAGCGCGAGAAGAAAAACATGGCTTCGGAGCGGTCGGAGAAGTTCTTTTGAGTTGCATAGGACCTAGGCAAACACGGTAAACCTTTCAATAATCATGGGCTACTTAATCGACAACTTGCCTTTCGTATAAAAAAATTGGAAACAGCATGAGTGCAGACACAAGACTCGAGGAATTAGGATTTGAATTGCCCCCTGCTCCCTCGGCAGTTGGCGTTTATAAGCCAGCGATGATCGTTGGAAATCTGTGTTACACGTCGGGTCACCTTCCGGTGCAAACGGATGGCTCTTTGATGGTTGGTTGTGCGGGACGCGATGTTGACCAGCAGGACGCCTATTTGGCTGCACGCCAATCTGGGTTGACAATGCTATCCACGCTGAGAACAGAGCTCGGGTCACTCGACAGGATCAAGCGAGTTGTCAAGTTGTTTGGCATGGTTTGCTGTACGGATGAATTTACTCAGCAGCCTGCGGTTATCAATGGCTGTAGTGAATTGATGTCGGCTGTATTCGGGGAGGACGCTGGAGTTGGAACGCGAAGTGCCGTGGGAGTTAATGCACTCCCACTTGGTGTTACGGTTGAAATCGAAGGTATCTTCGAACTTTATACTTAATTGTTGATGTGGTCATTATTGTTGATCAAAGATCGATCCATTGAAATTTCTTAATTATGTTTGAACATCAGTATACAATTGCGGACGGCGTTTCTGAAAAGTTAGCGATCGCCATTCGCCATATCGAATTCGCAAGAAACTACAGCCGCTCACTATTGGATGGTCTTGAAGACGAAGATTGGTTCTGGAGCCCGGATCAATTCACGACGCATATTGCTTGGCAGGTTGGCCATTTGGCGATGTCTGAATATGGGCTCACTTTATTTAGGCAGCGTGGGCGTGATCTCGGCGTAGATTCACAATTAATGTCGAGTAAATTCCGCAAGCTGTTTATGCGTGGTACGCAACCGGTAGCGAATCGCAGTGCCTACCCGGAGCCGAGTGAGATTCTCGAGGTTCTCGATCGAGTTCATGCACGGATGCGGATCGAGATTGTCGGATTTGACGGTCCTCAATTAGACGAACCGCTTGATCCACCGCATGCTGCTTATGCCACTCGTTACGGTGCGCTTTTGTTTGCGGGTGATCACGAAATGATCCATTCGGGACAGATAGGGATGCTTCGCCGATTGATGGGAAAAGACCCGATTCGATAGCCACAGGCGTGAAGATGTCAACAATATTGGTTCAAGCAAAATCTCTCACGAAAAAGTTTGGCGACTTTACGGCCTTGGATCGATGTTCCCTGGAGATTCAGAAAGGTGAAGTGTTTGGTTTGCTTGGTCCAAACGGGGCCGGTAAATCTACGTTTCTTCGTTTATTGCTTGGGTTTCTCAAGCCGACAGCAGGAACGGCGGAAATTGGCGGGTTGGATTGTCTTCATCAGCGCGTCGAAGTTCACAAAATGGTGTCTTACTTGCCAGGCGATGCGCGTCTGTTCCGGATGATGCGTGCACGAAAGATGCTTGAAATCTTTTGTGGGTTTCGTGAAGATGCGAGTTTTGAGAAAGCGGTGGAAATTTCCGATCGACTGGAGTTGGATTTGTCTCGTTGGGTGGGATTAATGTCGACAGGGATGCGCCAGAAACTCGCCCTGGCGATTACGCTTTGTAGCAAGACACCGTTAGTGATTTTAGATGAACCCACCGCAAATCTTGATCCGACCGTTCGTGGTCGTGTGATGGAATTGGTAAACGAGGCGAAAGCCGCTGGCCGTACCGTAATTTTTTCGTCGCATGTTCTGCCGGAAATCGAAGATACGTGCGATCGGGTCGGTATCTTACGCGCCGGCGAACTGGTCCACTTGGAGTCAATCAGTTGTTTAAAAAAACAACACCGGATACTTGCAAATCTTAACGGAGATTTACCGGAGCTACCGGAAGGATTACGCGAATCTATTGTGATCAAGCAAGATGGGGGTTCCGTGCAAATCGAAACGCCCGGGGAGCTTTCCGCGGTTTTGCGATGGCTTTCGGACGCCCCGATCTCCGATGTCTACATTCAGCCCGTAGGGCTGCGGGCTGTCTACGATCGTTTTCATCACAAGTCGTCGGTTTCGATGCAGACGGAGTCAATTGTATGAACCGTCCTCTGATGAAAAAATACCTTGCGGAAGGTTTGTTGTTGTTGGTGGGGTTAGCCCTGGGCGTATTCGCATTTTGCTGGTTTCGCGTTTGGGTTGTCGGAGAGTTGGATACGGCTCAATTTCGTCAGATCATAGATCTTCTTCCGAAGGATTGGAGAAAGTTTGCGACCGTCGATTTTGATTGGTTAGTCTCGTATCTAGGCAGAACTTCGTTAACACTCAATGAGCCAATGTTGATTTCATTGATCTGTGCATGGGGCTTGGTAAGGGGGTCGGATGTTGTCAGTGGCGAGTTGAGTCGCGGAACAATGGAAATGTTACTGGCTCAACCGGTTAGTAGGCGAAAGATATATCTTCAACATGCTGCGATGACCCTCGCAATGATGTTTCTATTAATTTTGGTATGCTGGTTGGGCATGGCGTTAGGGATTTGGACAACGAGTGTCGAGGAAACAACCTACCCATCCATTCAGATTCCATTAATCGACTACGCCATTCCACTTAGCTTTTTGCCACCGAAAACTTCGGTGGTTGCCATGAGTTCCGAAGTGAATCCGCTTCTCTTTTTACCAGGACTCTTAAATTTGTTCTGTCTTGGTATTTGCATGAGTGGATTTGCAGCGTTTTGTTCCTCATTAGATCGCTACCGCTGGCGAACGTTAGGGATTGTTGCTGCATTCTATTTTTGCAATGCCGGAATTCGAATGCTCGGAATGGGATCTGAGAAATACTGGTGGGCAAAGCATTGCGGATTGTTTGGGCTCTATCATCCGGCAGCTGTAATCAAGCAGACGGACGCCGACGTAGCAAACTATTACGCAATCCTGCGATATGAGCCAGATGGAACCTTGGCCGGTTTGGCATTGCTTCCAAATTGTTTGCTATTAATTTTGATCGGGATTGGTTTTTACTGGGCTGGTTTGATGATTTTTCAAAGGCGGGATATTCCTGCGCCGATGTAGAATCAAAAATGTGTCGGCTTGAATCCTCTCATTGGACGAACCGATGGAGGCGTCGCCAGTTACCAGCCGTGCCGGTTTCTTAGCCATTCAATCTGACCAATGTGGTGGCGGATGTGCCAAATCGCTCGCGAGAGAGCTTGGCGGAGAGTAAGGATTTCTCCAATTTCTGGGTGAAAAAAAGTCCGTTCGAGATCTTCAGCGTCCAGGTTTTCAATTAAAACGGACCACCGCGCATGAAGGCCATCCATCAATTGTAACGACGGTTCAAGTTCGGATTCTCTCGCATCGAATGTTTCTGACCATTTCGTTTCATTAAAGGTTTTGATCAACGGCGAGGCTTCCGTTAACGCCCACTTAAACCGAATGTAGGTGTTTAATTGACTGTCAGCGAGGTGGTGTACTATTTGGCGAATGGACCAGTTGCGATAACGAACCGCTAATTGCTCAGAGTTCAGAGAGTCAATCGAATTGCGGATCTCCGCGGGGCAACGTTTCAGTTCTTCGAGTTGAGGAATTAGAGCTTCTTCGACGTCTGATTCGACGTATTCGCCGACAGGGAATTTTGGTGGTTCATTGTTTGTGTTCATGAGCTTGTTTCAGAAATGAAAGGAGGGAGACGGCGTCGCCGCAGACTATGAGTCTTTTAATCGAAGGTAATTTTTTGCATTCGAATAGCAAATGTTCTCAACCAATGTGCCAATAAATTGAAAATCATTGGGGAGGATGCCTGCCTCCATATCATTTCCCAGCATGTTGCAGAGAATGCGACGAAAATATTCATGCCGCGTGAAAGACATGAAACTTCTTGAGTCGGTAAGCATGCCTACAAATCTGGATAAC
>JAPOIJ010000208.1 GCA_029979005.1 Planctomycetota bacterium
GACAGCTGTCGACGGTTACTCTGGGGCAACTGTGCTTGGTGAAGTTGCACTTCCTGGTGCCGCTGCAATCGGAACAACGGTCGCCAACATGGACTCCACTTGGTTTGACTTTTTCATCGGCAACATCCATGGCTCAATGGGCGAAACTTCAGCACTTGCCTGTCTCATCGGTGCTGCATTTTTAATCTTTACGAAAATTGGCTCATGGCGAATCATGTCGGGAGTAGTGTTAGGAATGAGCGCATTCTCATTTTTACTTTACCTACTTCCCACCACAGAATCGTGGGGCGAGGTTTCCAACATCTTGCCTTGGTGGCACATGGTGATTGGAGGCTTTGCGTTCGGCACGGTCTTTATGTCAACGGACCCCGTTTCTGCATCGATGACGCGGCAAGGCAAATGGGTCTATGGCGCATTAATTGGCTTCATGACTGTTTTGGTTCGATCAATTAATCCCGCATTCCCTGAAGGAATTATGTTGGCAATTCTATTCGCGAACGTCTTTGCACCGTTTATCGACTGGTGCGTCGTACAAGCAAACATCAAGAGGAGGGCCGCTCGTTATGCCGCTTAACAAGGATTCATTACCCAACACCTTTCTCGTTGCGACACTTCTCTGCCTAACCTGCGCATTAGTAGTGTCCGCCGCTTCAGTTTCGCTTCGTCCGTTGCAGCTAGAGAATGCTCAACTTGACCGCCGAAATAACATTCTTCAGGTGAGTGGATTCACTCCTGAAGAAATCAAAGAAGGCGGAGGTATCAAAAAGGTTTTCGAGAGCCGTTTTGATGTAGAAATCATCGATCTCGACACGGGCGACGACGCTAGAGACGAGTGCCAGGCCGCGATGAACAAGGCGAAGGACAAAGAAGTCAACCTCGCTGAAGAGTACGACCAACTATGGGCTTCCAAAGTAAATCCCGAAAAGGGACTCAGTGAAAAGCTAGACAAGAAAACGGACGTCTGTGGTATTAAGAGCCGCGAAAAGTTTTCAGAGGTCTTCATCATGAAGTCAACTGACGGCAAGCCGGAACTTTACGTCTTCCCTGTGCGGGGAAACGGCCTTTGGTCATTAATGCAGGGTTACCTTTCCGTGAAACCGGATTTCCAAACGGTCGTCGGACTGACGTTTTACCAGCAAGCAGAGACACCCGGGCTTGGTGGAGAGGTTCAAAATCCGGATTGGAAAGCACTTTGGAATGGCAAGAAAATCTACGACAACGGCGAGGTAAAACTGGCGGTTATTAAAGGGAACAAGGCAGGCAACGATTACGGCGTTGATGCCCTCTCCGGTGCGACAATCACCTCAAACGGGGTGACGAACATGATCGACTTCTGGATGGGCAGCAAAGGCTTTGGCCCCTTCATCGAAAAAATGAAAAATCAGGACAGCGGCAATACCAATACATCTGCTGCCGGAGGTAATAATGTCAAGTAAAACATCCGCCAAAGACCTGATCTGGGATCCAGTCTTTAACAACAACCCGATTGCGCTTCAAATCCTAGGAATTTGTTCGGCGCTCGCGGTTACTACCAAACTTTCCACTTCACTGACGATGTCGTTTGCGGTCATCGCAGTAACCGCTTGTTCGAGTGCGGCGGTTGCCTTGATTAAAGACAGGATCCCGAGCAGTATTCGAATTATTGTTCAAATGACGATCATTGCTTCGTTCGTGATTCTAGTGGACCAAGTCCTCAAAGCGTTTGCCTTCCAATTAAGCAAAGAACTTTCGGTCTTTGTTGGACTCATCATTACGAACTGCATCGTGATGGGCCGTGCCGAAGGTTTCGCCATGAAGAATTCGGTCTCCGATAGTTTTTTTGACGGACTTGGAAACGGTCTTGGCTATAGCATTATTCTGATGGTCGTTGGTTTCTTCCGTGAACTCTTTGGGAGCGGCACTCTCTTTGGTTTTACAGTCTTTGCGACGCAGTCTGCCGGTGGTTGGTATGAACCCAATGGCCTAATGCTACTTTCACCAAGTGCATTTTTCATTATCGGTATATTCATCTGGGTGCTTAGAACCTGGAAGCCAGAACAGGTGGAGGAAGCATAACCATGACAGATCTCATTGAATTATTTCTGCGTTCGGCCTTTGTCGACAACCTTGCACTCGCCTATTTTCTCGGCATGTGCACCTTCCTTGCGGTTTCAAAGAATGTAAAAACCGCGATTGGTCTAGGAATCGCTGTCATTGTCGTTCAAGCAATTACCGTTCCTGTCAATCAGTTAATTTTGAATCTCTTCCTGAAAGAGGGTTCACTCTTCCTTCCAAAATACAACTTGGAGTTTTTGAGTTTGATTTGTTTCATCGGTGTGATCGCAGCGATGGTTCAGATCCTCGAAATGACTCTCGATAAATTTTTCCCTTCGCTTTACAACACGCTTGGTATTTTCCTTCCACTGATCACCGTAAATTGTGCGATCCTCGGGGGAACGTTGTTCATGCAACAACGTGATTATGCTTTCGTTGAGAGTGTCGTTTTTGGTGTTGGTGGCGGATTTGGTTGGGCATTAGCAATCATCGGCCTTGCCGGCATTCGAGAGAAATTGAAATACAGTGACATTCCACACGGCCTTCGCGGGTTAGGAATTACGTTTATTATCGTCGGTCTTATGGCTTTGGGTTTTCAGGCATTCCTCGGAATTTAGTTTAAAACTGCGTCGCCCTAGAATCCCCCCGTCTGAACAACTGATTACTTTTCATCTTAAGAATTTGAACTGTTGCTATGGAAATTATATTCGGCGTTGCCACCTTCACCTTTGTCGTTCTTGCTTTGGTAGGAGTCATCCTTCTGGCAAAAAGCTTTTTGGTTTCTAGCGGGAACATAAAGATTCTCGTAAACGATCAGAAAGAAATTAGCGTACCTGCCGGCGGGAAATTAATGAACGCGCTTGCAGAGGAAGGTATCTTTGTTTCCTCCGCCTGTGGTGGCGGTGGAACTTGTGCGCAGTGTGAGGTGAAGGTTTTATCCGGTGGTGGGGACATTCTACCGACTGAAACTGGACACATTAGCAAACGTGAAGCCCGCGAGGGATGTCGCCTTTCTTGCCAAGTCGCAGTGAAGCAAGACATGGTAGTTGAGGTCCCAGACGAAGCTTTCGACACAAAGAAGTGGGAATGCACCGTCCGTTCTAATCACAACGTCGCCACATTTATTAAGGAGTTAGTTCTCGAACTGCCAGAAGGTGAAGACGTAGACTTCAAAGCCGGGGGCTACATTCAAATCGAAGCGCCACCGCACGTCGTAGAATACAAAGATTTTGACATTGAAGAGGAGTACCATCCTGACTGGGACAAGTACGATGTTTGGCGTTACAAATCGGTCGTAGAAGAGGAAGTGATTCGCGCGTATTCAATGGCTAATTATCCGGGCGAAAAAGGCATCATCATGCTCAACGTTCGTGTCGCCTCTCCGCCGCCACGCATGGACAACGTACCCCCGGGTAAAATGTCTTCCTTCATTTTCAATTTAAAGCCAGGTGATAAAGTTACTATCTCAGGGCCTTACGGTGAATTCTTCATCAAAGAAACGGAAGCAGAGATGCTTTACGTCGGTGGTGGTGCTGGAATGGCGCCTCTTCGAAGTCATATTTTTGAATTGTTTAAAAACCTCAAAACCGGCCGAAAGGTTTCTTACTGGTACGGTGGTCGAAGTTTACGGGAATTATTTTACATCGACGAATTTCGTGCGCTCGAAGAAGAATTTCCGAACTTTCAGTTTAACCTTGCACTTTCGGAACCGCTTCCCGAGGACAATTGGACCGGCTACACCGGGTTTATTCACCAAGTGGTGATCGACAACTACCTCAAAGATCATCCCGCTCCAGAAGATATTGAGTACTACTTCTGCGGCCCACCAATGATGAATAACTGCGTGATGAAGATGTGTGATGATTTCGGTGTTGAACCCGAAAACATCTCCTTCGATGATTTCGGCGGCTAAACTGCCTCCTTGGAATCATATCACTCCGGTTTTCAGCTCTCAGGATGTTGTTTCCATTGCCCGACAACCGGTTTGCCGGTATTAAACGCAATTCCGGGGTAGGATTCAACTGAATTTGCTTCTCGTGCCGAGATGTTACAATAGGGGTGCGCAATTTTGGCGCACATTGTTCATTGGCCAAACCTGCCTTACCTGGGGATATTATTCATGTTCGTTAGATTGTCCTTCACCACACTTTTGTTTGTTTTGTTTGTCGGCGGTAGCCAGACCGTAAAAGCCCATGACATCTTTCAGGATGTGCTCAAGGAGCAATACACTCTTAAGTCGTTCTCTTGCAAAACCTGTCATCCCGACAGCGACGATCGAAAAATCCGCACCCCCTTCGCTGAACGAATTTACCAGGAAATGAAAGGGCTGGGGCTCTCGAAAAAATTTGCCGAAGCCACTGCGATCGATGAAGCTGCCAAAGCAAAGGATCCTGAATCAGTTGGCAAAGACAAAGGTGCAGTTTATGAGTTTGAGAAAATGGCCGGGAAAGATTTCGAAAAGGCATTTGTAAAAGTGGCCCAGCAAACCATGACAATTGATCAAATTATTAAGCAAGGACTGTTTAACGGTGCCCGCCTCGACACGAAAGCAATCGAAGCCGCTAAGCAAGCTGAAAAGTAATCAGAGAAATGGAGTGGTTTGTCGCTTGAACGAATAGCGGCAAACCCATCCATTGGCATCCTGAATTTGGGTTACCGACGAGAAATAGACAATGAAACCGCGGAATCTCTTCTTACGGTGGCAACGCGGACTAAGTTTCCTTCTTCTTTTGGCCGTGTCACTCTATTCGGCAGTCACACTTTCTCAAGAAAGTGATGTGACCGTGCCCTTCGATATTTTTGGCAAAACGATGGGGCCGATCGCGTATAAAGTATCCATCGCGCATCACCCCGATTCAGTTTCTCCAACTGAACTTCAGGAGCGTGTCTCAGCGGTTCTCGAAAATGTCAATCAACTGATGTCGACCTACCAACCTGACTCGGATGTCAGTCGTTTCAATCGAAGCTCTTCTACAGAATTTCAACCAGTCGATCCCAAAACAGCTGCAGTTGTCGCGCGGGCAATCGAAATTAGCAAGTTGACCGACGGCGCCTTTGATATCACGGTTGGACCCGCAGTAAATCTGTGGGATTTCGGACCCAAAAACGCCACTTTCGAAATACCTACCGTCGCGCAAACCGACGCCATCAAAGACACGATTGGCTATCGCTATCTCGACGTTCAACTCGACCCGCCGGCTATCCGAAAACATGTTGGTACCGTTAGCATCGATCTTTCAGCGATTGCAAAAGGCTATGCTGTCGATCAGGTTGCGGCGGCTTTGGACGAGTTAGGATGCAAAAACTTCCTCGTTGAAGTTGGGGGCGAAGTATTTACCCGTGGCCAGCGTTTTTCTGGAGGCAAATGGCGAATCGGTGTCGAACGACCCAATGACTCCTCCGTTAGCTTGTCAAATATTGCCGAAATTTCCAACCAAGCGATGGCGACTTCCGGAGACTATCGAAACTTCCATGAAATCGATGGGCGGCGTTACTCCCATACCATCGACCCGCAGACGTGCCGACCGGTCAATCACACGCTCGCGTCTGCCTGTGTTATTTCCGAGGACTGCATGACCGCAGACGCATTGGCCACGGCAATCATGGTAATGGGCCGAGCAAAAGGTCAGCAACTGTGTAATGAGTTAGGTGCCGATTGCCTGCTGGTGGAGCGCGAAACGGATTTTGGTGACCAACTAACGGAGTACACCTCGAGTACTTTTCCGCTGTTAAAGAATCCTAAATCGAGCCAATCACCTACCATGGTCCAACAGATACTACCTGTATTTATCGGCGCGGCCGTCGTTTTTGGCTTGGTGATTATTTCGATGTCAGTCGGGGCAATTTTCGCGAAGAAACCAATCACGGGATCGTGTGGGGGACTGGCGAATCAAACTAATGAGGATGGGGAAACGACCTGCGGAATCTGCTCCAAACCAACCACTGATTGTGTCGAAAAAGACCGTTGACCAGGCCTAACTCTGAGGTTCCCGCCAGAGAAAGGGGTGCTATCCATCAGAGCACAACAACCGCGGTAAGACGAACGGGGCTCTCAACGTCGAACGGACATCAAATGAGAAACACGCCTAGTTGGGCGCGTATCAAAACAATTCACTTTGAGAAATTGCATTGTACGCGCCCAAATTGGCGTTGCTTGAAATGGAGTTTCACAGAGATCCGTCGGAGTTTCGCCGATTCACTCGCAAATCAATAACACGTCTTCATTTAGAACAAAATGATCTAATTTCGGCACTAAAGTGCGCCTTTTAATTCGTTTCAAAAATAAACTACGATTTGACGTCGAGGCGCGATTGCCGGAAATTATCCGCGATATATCTTCACCAAACTTTTCTTTCCCCAGCCCTGAGCGTTGCAATTAACACGATTTGAGTGCCAACGCCTCGTAAATCGCGGGAAGTAAGCGGCTAATTAGGGGACAACTGTGGATTATCCAAAATAAAAACGTTGCCTCAATTTTTACGCGGTAATTAGCGGGGTTTCCTGACCTGTCTGAGTTTGTTCAGGCTTGTGTTCAGGCATCGCCCCAACTCTTTAAGGCAATCGACGAAACTTAAAGTTTGATAATCTCGAACTATTCAAGACCGCTGAGGAACGATTTAAGGAGCGTCAAGCTGTTTGGTATGCTTGGTGTCATAGCAGTGAAGAAGAAAAGATAGAATGGCTCAAAACAAAGCCTCAGCCATCTGCTCCGAAGTGGGTCGAATAGCATTAAGCCCTAACCTAGCCCCCTGTGTGTCTCTTCGCTGAGATATGCAGGGGCTTTTTTTGCGCTAGGTGAGGCTGTAGGCTCTACGGCATGGAAGAACCCCGAAATCCATATCACGACACACCGACAGAATCCGAGAAAAGACTTGGCAACGTTGAATTTTTGCTCTATTGCCTATTCGCAGCTAGA
>JAPOIJ010000236.1 GCA_029979005.1 Planctomycetota bacterium
CTGGTTAAACCAATTGCGCCCGCCATCTCAGATGAACCGCCAATCACCAAGACGCGGCCAAAGTCTCCTTTGTGAACATCTGCTGCCCGAGCAAGAATCTTTGAGGGCACTACCTCTGTTCGCATGCCTTGACCGGAACTTTTCGAATCACGGTTCTTCGAGCTAACCGCTGTCTCGTTCGGCTTCCTTCCCGGTCGGTCATGAATCACCAAATCAGTAAACTCTTTGAGGCTGATCCTCCCGGCTCTAAATTGCTTGGCGGCTTGTTGAAACTGGTGCGAATTAATCATAGGAAATATCCAGCAAAAAAACGAAAATCCGAGGGAAGGAAACCTCAATAAATAGGCTTAACCATGATGTTACAAATCGTTTGTTTGAACTACAATCGTGGTTTTTAAATCTTTAACATTCGTCGTTGCCCGTTTTAAGAAGGTGCCGCGACTAAGCCCACGGTAAAAAAGATGAAAAGTTGCGTTGTTGCTTATTCAGGCGGATTGGACACATCGGTGATACTTGGCTGGCTCATGGATCAGGGATATGAGTGCCATGCGGTATATGTCGATCTGGGTCAACCCTGTGAAGATCGAGCCGAAATTCTGAAAAAAGCAGAAGACGCTGGTGCCAAGTCAGCCCGTATCGTTGATGCTCGTGAAGAACTGTGCCGAGATTTTGCTTTTCCAGTCCTTGCGTGGCAGGCTAAATACGAAGGCCCTTATTTACTTGGAACGTCGATTGCCCGTCCTTTAATCTCAAAGGTTTGCCTTCAAGTCGCTCGCGAAGTCGGAGCAACCGCCTACGCACACGGGGCAACAGGCAAAGGAAATGATCAATGCCGCTTTCAACTGGCTGCCGAAGCACTTGATGCCAATATCGAGGTGATTGCGCCATGGAGAATGCAGAAATTTCGAGATACGTTCCCGGGAAGAACGGAATTAATTGCTTACTGCGAAGAGAAAAACATTCCGGTTAAAGCCTCTACTGCTAAGCCCTACAGTAGTGACGAAAACTGCCTCCACATCAGCTACGAAGCCGGTAAACTCGAAGATCTCGATGTTAACGGCGTTGAGTTAGTTGAATTTGGCATGGGAGTCTCTCCAGCAGAAGCTCCCGATGAAAAAGAGACAGTTACCATTACCTTCGAATCGGGTGTGCCCGTCACAGTGAACGGGGAAAAACTGTCCGCTCTCGAAATTGTCGAGAAATTGAATGAAATTGGCGGACGAAACGGAATCGGTCGAATCGATATGGTTGAAAATCGATTTGTTGGAATGAAGAGCAGGGGGGTCTACGAATCCCCGGGAATGACCGTCCTTTATGACGCACATCGATATATCGAACAACTGGCAATGGATCGCGATCTAATGCACCTTCGCGATCGACTTGCACCCGAAGTAGCCGAAATGGTTTATTACGGATTCTGGTACTGCCCAAAATTCGACTCACTTCTTGCCTTTAACAAGGAAGCCCAAAAACCGGTTACTGGAAGTGTCACTCTCGATTTATACAAAGGCAACATTTCAGTCGCAGATCGTTCGAGCCCCAATAGTTTGTACGATGATCAAATTGCGACCATGGAAGGCGGAGGTTCTTACAATCAGGATGATGCCGAGGGTTTTTTGAGAATTCAGGGCCTTCCAGGTCGTGTGCAGGCGAACGTTTTGCCTCGAAAGTACTAAGGCATCATTTATCGGCTGTGCTGTGGGATGCAAAACCTTTCGCCAATCCCTACAATAAAGCTATAAATAACTGCAACTCGATGGAACAAAGATGTATCTCTTAGAGAACCCAGTACTCCAGCGGGAATTACTCGTCAACTTACGTACTTCTCGTTCCTTTGTTTTACTACTCGTTTATCAAGTCATTCTAGCGGCTGTCGTTTATTTCGCGTGGCCGCAAGATGGCCTGGCGCTAGACCTAACCGGCCGCCCGGATTCCACCAGTAATTTAGTCGATCTCTTTTTTCTCGGGCAGTACATCCTCGCCGCTTTGATGGCACCTAGCTTTGCTGCCGGTGCGATCGCCGGTGAAAAGGAACGAGCCACCTATGAAATGCTTCTTGCAAGTCCCATTCGGCCCGAAGCGGTGGTCATGGGAAAACTGGTTGCTGCTCTCACTCATCTAGCGATTCTGATTTTTGCCACTTTGCCAATCGTGATGCTTTGCCTACCCCTCGGTGGTGTTTCGATTTACGAAGTTTTGGCAGCCTATTTAGTTTTGATCGCAAGCGTTATTTGCTTTGGAATGATCAGCGTGGCCTGCGGGAGCTTCTTTTCCAGAACCAGTGCTGCGCTGGTTGTTTCGTACATCATCATATTACCCATCGCGATTATCGTCGTTCTCTATTGGTACTCCTTGCGACAGTTTGGTGAGACAAGAATCGAAATCGCGCTTACGGTCGTCCCGGGATTTTCAGCCGTTCTTACCATCTATCTATTTTTCGTTTGCTGCGGACGCATGCTATACCCGCCTGATTTTGGGAGTGAAGGCAAGGAGGTCATTGACCTCGAAGAGGAGTCTGAAAAAGCCGTGGGACTTGTGATCCAACGGGATCAATTTCCAGACCGACTGTTCGCCCCGCCCAAACGCGAAACATTGATGGAGGATGGAACCAACCCTGTCTATGACAAGGAAATGCGCAGCGAAATTTTCGGACAAGGCACACTTATGCTTCGTCTGGCAATTCAAATCAGCATGGTCTTGGCTATTCCGCTGATGGCCGTCTGCCTTTATATTTTCCGACCGCTTGCCCCGTGGTACATCGCCTACGTGGTCTTATTTAATATTTTGATCGGTCCGGTTTTTTCCGCCGGAAGCGTAACCAGCGAACGTGAACGGCAGACACTTGACCTGTTACTGACAACCGTCATCACTCCGTGGCAGCTGCTTTGGGGAAAGCTCATCTCAGGCTTGCGAGTCTCCAGCGTTTTGTCATCCTTCTTACTTTGGCCTGTTTTTTTGGCAACCATCATGGTGCAAGATTACTGGTCGAACATTCCCGGCATTGCCTGTTATGTCATCATTTTTATTTTGAGTTGTTTAACGACAGCCATCGTCGCTTTGTTTTGCTCAACCATTTTTAGTAAAACATCGACCAGCTTAATCGCAACCTATTTCATTATTTTAACGCTCTACCTTTCGCCTTTGGCATTTAGCTTTTTTGGCAATACCTATTTCCCTGATTCAGCCGGAACAGACTTAGTCAATAAAGCGACCGTCACCAGCCCGTTCGCAGCAGCATTCAATGTCCCTCTCTATGTCGAGAGCGACGCCTCAGACGAATCTAGTACGTGGAACAACGAATCCCGATGGTCAGGGGAAGACAGTATCCTGGGGTACCGGCTTGAAGATCTATATCATTTTGCTGGCTATTGTACGTTTACGATTAGCCTCAACCTTCTCCTATTCATCGGTATGCTTCGAATGTTTAACTCGAGGTGGCGAGTTTCGTCTCAAACAAGCTAGTGTCAAATTATTCGCAGGTATACACAATTCAGAGAAAAAACATGTCCAGAAAACTCAAGCCTAAATCGGCTCATCCCAACTATCGTTTTCTAATCATTCTCGCCTTTTGCTTACTACTAATTAGCAATACCGCTCAGGCCGAGGAACCGTCGAACCGACTGTCGCCACCCGATCCCACCACGGCGAACACATTCAATTCCGAAAGCAATGTTCAGGACGACAAAAAATCAAAAATACCCAAAGGAGTCAACGTTTACATGGGACGTCGCGTTGCTCAAACAATGCACTACCTCGGAGCTGAATGGCTCATCCGAAATGAACGAGAGCGTGAAGAACGTTGCTCACTGATGCTCGCAAACCTCGGCATCCGCAAAGGCATGACGATCTGTGACATGGGCTGCGGAAATGGATTTCACTCGCTCGCTATGGCGAAAATGACAGGCAAATCCGGATTGGTTTTAGGAGTCGACGTTCAACCTGAGATGCTTGGCTTTTTACGCGAACGAATGGAATCGGAAGGAATCGAGAATGTCGTCCCGATTCTTGGCTCATTTCACAACCCTCATCTTCCCCCCAACACCGTTGATCTCGTCCTCATGGTAGACGTCTATCATGAGTTTTCCCATCCAAAAGAAATGCTCGCCTCAATACGGAAGAGTTTAAAACCGGATGGACTCGTCGTCTTGGTTGAGTACCGCGAAGAAGACCCCAAAGTTCCAATCAAGCCGCTTCACAAGATGAGCAAAAAGCAAGTCAACAAGGAACTCAGCGCCAACGGCTTTACTCTGGTGAAAGAATTTGACAATCTGCCGTGGCAACACATGATGTTTTTTGGAAAGTCAGATTTTCCTTTAAATGACTAGATAGAGTTTTACGCCCACCTGGACTAGTGTCCGAGTCAATCAGACGCTTCCGAGAAAGCCTTGGTTTTTAGATCAATTTCTTTTCGCCAGGCATCCAACTCTACTGCGGTGTTAACCAACAAAGCCTTGGCTTTTACTTCCTCCCCTTGGCGAAAATAGGATTCAACATCTTTTTCCAAATCTGAATTTCGCGTTCGACTCAACGTTGCAGATTTAGCTTCTTCAAATTCTTTGGCTACACTCTCGTCATTGGGGTTCATCGCCAGATAGGTTCGTCCGGCAACGTCCATCATCCGGTACGATTTCTCGAGCCTCATTACAGCATTACGATAATAAACAACCTCTTCCAACTGTTCGTAATCCGTTGAAAGCATTTTACGAGCCTTCATCAGCCCGTTGAAATTTATTGCCACCAACAGCGTCACGACTAAAAATCCGCCGATCATCGCAAACATGACTATTCGCCGGGCACGTGAAACTTTCTTACTGGCAAGCTGAAACTGGGGCTTAAACTCTTGTTGGTTCTGGCTTGACGGTTGACCCAGCAAACCTTCTTTACCTGATGGATTTAGGGATGGAATCGAAAACTCAAAATTGTTGCCTTCAGACCGAACCTCTTTTTCCGCAGGTGCTGAACTCACATTCACCGCCGCGTTCGCTGCCTCTAACAATTCGTTCCCAGCATCTTTTTCCCGTGAATGCCCGTTTATCAACGACTCCGCAGAAGGTACCGGCTTAGGAACAATCTCGACGCTATCGCATTTTGTGCAGCGCACACGCCTGCCCACAATCTGCTCATCGGCTTTCAGCTTCTTCCCGCAATTTTTACAGCGAAATCGAATCATCCAAATCTCAACTAAACGGTTGATCTCATTATCATGCAGATTCTAGCGTGTTCGATAGTTTCTTCCTAAGCTAATCCCAGCTCAAAGCCTAAAGTGATAATTCTCAATCGGCTGGATCAACTAAACCAGGCGAAAAGCGGAGTAATTTACCTGCAAAAAAATACAGACGGCTCATCGGGGCACCTAATATCACCTCATTCATTTAAGCC
>JAPOIJ010000312.1 GCA_029979005.1 Planctomycetota bacterium
AGTGGGCGGCGGTCGTCCTGCAGGCGGATCGGGTTTCGGCGGGGGTAGACCCTCAGGCGGGAGTCGTCCGGGCGGCGGACGTAGTTTCGATCCGATGAGTATGTTTAATAGTCTGGATGCCAACAAAGATGGTAAAGTGACTTCGGCTGAGTTAGCTGGTAATCGCATGGCTGATCGATTGAAGACACTGGACAAAAACGGCGATGATGTGATTTCCAAAGAAGAATACAGCACAGGCATTTCGGCACTCTTTAGCCGCGGCGGTGCGGGTGGAAGCAGTCGCGGTGGAGCTGGTGGTGGTAGTCGAGGAGGTGGTGGATATGGTGGCAGAACTCAAGATACTCGCCCTAAACGACCGCAACGTCCATCCATGAAGAAATAGCTTTTTGGGTTTTTATATTTTTGCTCCGGGCATTGATACTGTTTTCGATGTCCGGATTTTTTTTTGCGGAAAAATTCAATGGTTTGACGTTTCCTTGTGTTTTCGACAGGGAAGGGAAATCCCCTTAGGGATATTTTCTTGCACGGTGATCTGTAAACAAATAAGTTGTAGGCGCCGGAGCCATTTTTATTTTCGGTGAGGTTTGGATTGATCGGTTATCGAGCATGCGGTCAAACTTTGACTCTCTCGGTTAAAACGGACTTGTCAATCGTTCTTTGAGCAACGCGGATGAAGCAAGGGAACAAACAGATGGGATCGGAAATGGATGAAGGAACAGCACGAGTTTATCCTAAGTGGTTTTGGGTGATTGCCGGTTGTGCTTTAATTTGGAATCTAATGGGTTTTGTGATTTTTTATGGAGAGACATTCCAGCAAGAAGCGGTGATTGCCGGTTTCGAACCGGCCCAACAGGAATGGATGCGTTCGACCCCACGTTGGATCTATGTTGTTTTTGGGCTGTCAGTCGGAACCGGTATTGTGGGTAGCGTTCTTTTGTTAACTAAAAAGAAAAGTTGCATTGCCCTCTTCTTGATAAGTTTTATCGCCGTCCTGGTTCAGATGGCCTACACCATGTTGATTGCGGGTGGCTTGAAAGTGATGGGTCCATCGGGAGCGATCATGCCATGCGTTGTTATCTTTCTTGCTGGATTGTGGCTCGGTTTTTCAATTAAATCGTCCCGTCATGGATGGCTTGGCCCATAGATTGGATGCCGCTGCGGGCATTAAGGTGTTGGCTGGCTCTTGGTGTTGCGGCAGGCATTTGTCTCAATAAACATATTTCCTCCGGTACTTTCTCTCGTGTGCAATTTTATTTTGCAGGTTTTGTGTCGTTTAGTTGATTTGGAAAGAAAACTGTTCTTCGAAAATGCGATCCGTTAGCGAATCGGTGTGCTTTTTCTTGTCATCGTTTTCTCTGCTCCATTCGGTAAATGCTTTGTCTCGATCGCTTCTGCGATTTTGATCGTGTGGCAAACTTTTATTCCATGAAGATCGTGGGTCAGATGATTCACTTAATCGATCCCGTTCATTTGAAGCCTGGAATGAAGGACGATATTTCGATTTGTTATCCTGACCTCCATGGGAATCGAGCGAAAAGTTGTTTCTACCGTTTCGACCCGCTCTCCAAATAATTTTTGCCTTATATTTGAGCGCTCTGTCAGGGCTTTCGGTAAAGGTTTTCTTGATAGTTTTCATAAAGGGGAAGTCGGCCACCACGGTTAGATTTAGATTTTCGGTTGCCTTGACATCGAACTTTCCTTTTCGTTTCGTTCTGAATTCCGCAATTGAATCAGTTTTTAGTTTGTTTAATTCTGCAATTACCTTGATGGTGTATCCCGAGGTTGGTTCCTTGTCACTGTCCAGTTGAGCGAAGATCAAGGCATTGGTATTGATGTCCGCCCGTGCTGAAATAAAGCCCTTCTTCAGAAGTGTTTCAAAGTCAGTTTGGCTTACCCGAAGATCGTCGAGAATAATAGCTTTCGCTTTGGAAATAATCGGGTCAAAGGGATGGATTTCCATTTCCGAGTAAGTACTTCCGAAAGTGTAAGTAGCGCTGCTCTCTATATTTGCTTTCGTCAAGATGAGATAGTCATTAACCAGAGCTTCTGATGCGCCGAAAAAGACAACAGCAGTTGAAGCGGCATTCTTAATTTTTCTAGCAACCATGGTCAGATCGTTGCCTGCGTATAAATCCACTGAGTTTGCAATGGATAGGGTGTTCATTAGATAAGTGTCGATAATTGACGACGCTTTCCGGAAAGCTAATGGTGTTGGTGATTTTGCCTTGGCGTAGGCGTCGGCAGTAAAGAGAGTCTCGCTGTCGAAGACGATATCACCGCCAGCAACTATCGTGGATTGCACCGCTGAAGGGAGTGTTTCAGCCCGGGTTGAGACCCAAACGTCGGCATGAGCGAATGCTTTAGATACACCGGCCAGGACAATCAGCTTGGTTGTTGCGTCCAGGTCTAATATATTGTTGGATC
>JAPOIJ010000138.1 GCA_029979005.1 Planctomycetota bacterium
AAGGCTCTGCCAGATGATTTTTTTCGTTTTCGATATCGGTGGCGAAAATATTAAATGGAGCGATCTGGATGGCACCGCTGTCGAAATCCTTTTCCCAATTTGGCAATCTCCCCAACGCCTGCCCGCCACACTCAAACGTATCACCTCGAACTTCCCCGAAGGTGCAAAAATTGGCATTACCATGACCGCCGAACTCGCCGATTGTTTCGTAACCAAGCGTGAGGGAGTCAAGTTCATTGTCGACTCCGTAACAACCGCACTCGCTCGATTCAGTCCCCTTTTTTATCAAACTAACGGTCGCCTATGCACGGGTGCGGAAGCCGTCGAGCATTGGCAACAAACAGCAGCATCCAACTGGCATGCAACCTCTAGTTACCTTTATTCAACTGATCCGAACAACCACTCCGGTTTTGTGCTCGACATTGGCTCGACGACTACCGATATCATCCCTGTCATCGAAGGCGAGCCTGTCATCTCGAACCAAAACGATCTCGACCGCCTTTCCAATGGTCAATTAGTTTATGCGGGTGTCGGGCGCACTCCCGTATTTGGTATCTCATCCGAATTCGATCTGCGCGGGGCGGTTGTTTCCATTGCCCGTGAAAATTTCGCGACGATGGCTGACATTTTTCGTTGGCTTAATGCAATCGAAGAAGAACGCGAATCGACTGCCACGGCTGACGGTCGCCCTGCATCCCGCCACGACAGCCGAAACCGAATCGCCCGCTTAGTTTGCGCGGATTCCTCGGAACTGGAGGCCAATGAGATTGACTCAATTTCAATTCAAGCAAAAAATGCCTTTGTCTCGACCATTGCGCAGCATTTAAACAAGGTGATACAGAATCATCCACAGGTTCCTTTCATCTTCAAAACACTCGGGCGAGGTTCGTTTATCGCTGAGGAAGTTATTCATAAAGCGATCATCGAATTTTCAACGACTCCGCCAGCCATCATCGCTTACTCCTCTGACATTGCATTAAACCAATCAGTTCCAGCACTTGCCGTCGCCCATTTTAGAGCGCAATACGACCAGGGAATTAGTTAACGTGAAACGGTCACCCTCTACTCCAGTCCGTGTAATAAAACTTGGAGGTAGTCTTTTAACACTGCCTGATCTTACATCCCGACTAGAGAGATGGCTGACCCGACAACCTCCCATGTTCAATCTCTGCATCGTGGGTGGAGGACAACCAGTTCAGAATATAAGAGACCTGGGTTGCTCGGCTGACAGTTCAGAATCTCATTGGTCTGCCGTCCAGCAAATGGACGTGCACGCACGCTCACTTAGCCAACGCTCCCCGAACTGGATATATTTTGATTCGCTGAATTCATATTCATTTATTTCGCCTACAACCATCAATTTTTTTGGAGTCGAAAACTGGCTCCGAAATGAAATCCACTGCCTTCCTGAGTCCTGGGATGTAACGAGTGATTCCATCGCGGTAATCCTTGCTCGTTTTCTGAACGCCGAAGAGCTGATTCTTCTGAAGTCAACGATTCCACAGTCGGATAGAACGTTAATTCAACTCATAGATGAGGGTTACGTAGATCGCCATTTCAAGACAGCTCTCACTTCTTCAGACGACCACCAACTATCGACTATCGAACATGTAAAGTTCGTCAATTTTCGCGACAAAGAGTTGATGGAACTCAAGCTCTAGCATCGCTCATCCAGATTGGCTAGTTTTCAGAAGCCACTACGAGTAAACGCTCGAGATCAAGTTTCTCAACTAGTGGAAGCAGGCTGGGTTCGACAAACACGCGAACTTGCTTAACAAAGTCGTCAAATTGCCTCTTGGCTAAGGTATTAACGACCGGTGATACCTCACCAAGTGGGCGGTACGTATTCGACTTCGGAGAATACACATCGACGTTGAATTGAACTTCTAAACCCACCGGCGGCGCGTCAATCAAGATCGCATCCGGGGGAATCGATGCCCCAACCTCCTCCGAAATGAGCTTCGTCAATCGCTCACTCGTAGCGACCAACCAAGGATAGGGATGGTAAGCCACCTTTTCAAAGGTAGAGGCGTTTTCATTAAAGCTGAAGTTAGCTGCACGCTTGTGTAATCGTCGATTTACACCAAACAAATGCTCCAACATTCCCGAGGCCGATTCACTCTTTAAATCGAGCCCCATCTGTTGAATCATTTCCGTCTCTCCTGATTCAAAAAGCTGAGAGACCAGGGACTCAAAATCACCCTCGTGCCGATTCGCCTCGTACCAGCGGTAAAAGGCTCGTTGAAACATCGTAGTGGCGCTGCGAACGGTATGGTGCCAGTAAACCTCACTGAACATGACATACCGAGCAAAGACCATCAGTTCCGCCGCCGTCCTGCCTTTTTCAGTAATCGCCAAGCGGTCAGAATTTTTATTTAAACAGAGACTGCGAATCAACCGCAGCGAATCGAAATTCTGACCATAAGGAACACCCGCATGCAAGCTATCACGGTAAAGGTAATCCATTTTGTCGATGTCAATTGGCCCTGAAAGAATCGAACTTAAAATTGCTTGAACGGGCGTTTCTCTTTTTCGATTGATCACAGAGAGAACTTCGGACGCCTCGATTCCCCACTGCTCTTGAATCTTTCGAGATATCGAATCACGTTCCAAATAGCGTGTGGCGAAAACTTCATGAGATGGAATTCCTTCCAACTCAATGTCTTCGATCGGATGACAATAGGGCCAATGCCCTACATCGTGCAGTAGAGACGCAAGAATCAATATCTCTGCATCTCTCTTCGAAACAAGCGAATTGAATTCCGGTTGCTCAGCAAACTGTCGTAAAAACAAAAGTGAGTTTCGGTACACTCCCAACGAATGCTCAAACCGACTATGCGTTGCCGCGGGGTAGACAAAAGAAACCATCCCCAATTGGCTGATTTTCTTCAACCTTTGAAATTCAGGCGTATCAATTAGATTTTTTATTCGCGGCGTGACTGGCACATCAATTTGATTCGGAATCCGTATTAAGTCGGACCAACCGTCGAGACCACGAATTTCCGGAATATCAAGCAACGAACTCATGCACACCCCAGTCAAGTTTTCAAATGCGTTGTTCGCTGACTTCTCGACCCACGATCAAGCTCAAATCAGGAGTGTGCTCAGGCTATACAGCAGCTCAACTCCCGATTCCCAGCTCAGACCGGATACAACTTCACCCACGTTGGGCACTTTCTCTGGTGTGACCGGTAACAAACCGACTCCCGATAAAAATCGACCAAATAAACACACACCAAGATAGAGTCCGTAATGCACCGCACCCATTAGAAAATCAAGTTCAAAACAAAACATCCCCGTGAATCCACCAATTCCAATCATGGCGATTCCAGCAGCGATATAGGAACCCGTTTCATAGCTATCGTTAAATGCAAAGCATGCCAACGGCATCGCGAGCCAAGTAATCGGATAAATGATCGAACAAATACCAACTCGCGACCGAAGCTCCCCGCCCCGATAGGGCTCAAGTTCTTGGTCCCGTAGAAAGGTATAGGCAATGAAAACCAGCGGCGGAGCAACCGCGATGGCAGAAACCGCCATCAGCCACAATGGGAACTTCGAAACGTCTTCGATCGAAAAACGTAGGATTAAGGCAATCGCCAAAAAACCAACGATCGAACCAATGATTAAGGTCCACTGAACCGAAGAAAGGTTGGTTTCTTTACGTCTTAGCGGATCAAGCACCGCTCGCCCGGTCGAATCGACAGGTCCGTCCGTTTTGGGCGCCTCGATTACAACTTCTTCAGCCTTTTCCGGCACCCGGATTTTTGTTTTACATTTCGGGCAAGGCCCTTCTCTGCCTGCGAACTTTTCGCTGACATTAAATCGTGTATAGCACTTCGTACATGTGACGCGAATCGGCATAAGCGTATTCTGAATCTTAAAAATATGTGGCGGTTGAAATACAGTCCGACAGAGTGCAATTAAGGTTAGTTCACCGATTCAGTCACGGCAAAATAATTCGTCAAACGACCTAAGACTGGAACCCATTAACTCAAATCCATTAACTCATTCTCAGTGATCATATGAAAACCCTCTTGTTGGAGCGTCTGTTGAGCGATGTCAATGTTATCTACCATGATCGCAACAAAAGAACGCTCGTTGTTCATAACCATCAACGGATAAGTTTGCACGAGATTAACTTCAGCCCGTAGAAGGGCTGCACAAACCTCAAGTAATGGTTGATCACAATCACCTAATTCCAACGCGATCAACTCACTCTCGATCATCGCCATCCCGGCACGTTCTAAAATTTCCCGTCCCTGCTCCGGATGACTGAGTATAAATCGAACGATACAACATTCTGTCGAATCGATAATATTCAGCGCCATAATCTTGACTGGCGTTCCCCGAAACCGTCGAATCAGCCCTAACAGGACACCGACACGATTCTCGAGAAACACGGTATACTGGCAAATCGTTGGATAATCACGACCTCGTAAAGTCTGATAATCAACACCCGATCCAAAATCTTCTCCCTGGCTCATCTTGTTCTCATCAATAAAGCAACTTTAATGGTAACCCCTTGCATCATCAGGTTCCAAAACTCAGCGGAACCTGTTGATTTGATGATTTGTTTTTCATAACAATAGCGTAGGCGTGTCGCAGGAATCTCATTTGAATCATCGATTAAAAAACCAACAATGCAAACCGTTCAATTCGACTGGCATGCCGAATCTCAACATTCATACTGGACGGTAAATCAACGTCCCTAACTTTAAGGCACTCTATGACCTTGGTCAACTCATCCCCAATCGTCCCCCGTGAACATGAAATCACGATTCGAGTCCGTTACCAAGAAACAGACGGGCAGGGCCGCGTCCACCACAGCAACTACCTCAATTACTTCGAAGTTGCCCGTGTCGAGATGCTCCGAGCTTCAGGACTTTCGTACCGTGAACTAGAAGCTGAGGGAATTATGCTGGTCGTCAAAAAGGTACACTGCAACTACCATCTCGGTGCGAAAGATGACGACTTATTGAACATCAAAACGACCGTTACGCGGGCAAAAGGGGTTAGAATTCACCACCGCTATGAGATAACCCTCGACGGCGAACTCGTCGCCGACGGTGAGACCGTAGTCGCCGCGATTAACCCAACCGGTAAAGTCGTCCGCCTGCCGGCATGGTTGCAGCTTGATAAATAATTAAGCAGCGGTAAAAAGTTTACGCTTCAATTGAAGCAGCTCCCCTTCCTTTGCCTGAATGCGGGCATCTCCCCCTGCCATAATTCGTCGGATTTCCGGCACAACAGCCTCTCGGTAATTCCGTAATGCCAAAAGCTCAAACGCATCAAATCCTCTAAATTTCCGGCGACTTTAGCCATTATTGGAACTAACACTGAATTTCCTTAGAGAAATTGCCCCCAATTCCACCTCCGTGAGCCAGCGATGACAAACTTGGTAAGCTTTTCCGGCAAGCTTTAACGTCTTAACGGGATGCACACATCGGTCCGATTTAAAGCATTGTAAGAGATGCCGCCGCGAGCGACCTATCCCGCATGGTCAATCAACGCGCTGAGGCCCATCAGGAAGCAACTAGCTTTATGCAATTTCGACCCAACCATAAGCATCTGCTGATGCTCGCCAGCTTGATTGTTATTTCAATCAATCTGCCGGCCAGTTTATCAGCAGACGATCGTGCTGACCTGACTGCGAATCGAGTCTCGCCACTGGTCAGCGCCGTCCAAAACTGCAGAAATTCCGTCGTTAATTTGCGAGGTCGGAAAACTGTCCCCGTCGATCCTAGTAGCGGGTCGTCTCAAGATACCAAGCAGGTAAACGGAATGGGTACCGGCGTTGTTATCGATTCACGGGGTTACGTTTTAACCAATTACCACGTAGTCGAAGGTGTTAAAACCATTGAGGTCACTACGGCACAACGCGAGAAAACCACTGCAACATTATTAGCCCACGACCCCGAAACGGATCTGGCGATCCTAAAAATCAAAACAAAGAACCCGCTCCCACCCATCACGATCGGAAGCTCATCCGATCTAATGTTAGCAGAGCAAGTCATCGCCGTTGGGAATGCTTACGGGTACGAACACACGGTCACTTTGGGAATAATCAGCTCGCTTCGCAGAACCGTCCAGGTGAATGACGACCAAATCTATCGGAATTTGATCCAAACAGACGCGGCAATTAATCCAGGAAATTCCGGTGGACCGTTACTAAATATCAACGGCGATATGATTGGTATCAATGTCGCCGTGAGAATCGGCGCTCAGGGAATTGCCTTCGCAATTCCGGTAAATGACGCTATCGACATTGCCGCCGAACTGATGAGCCAAATTGTCCCTGGCGATCTCTTCCATGGTATCTCAACCCAAACCGTCTATGAAGCTAATTCGCCCAGCCTAATTGTTAATGCGATCATTCCCCAAAGCCCTGCTGAAAAAGCAGGACTCAAAAGCGGCGATAGAATCACCAAAGTAAACGGAGCCGAAGTCAATCTGGAACTTGACTTTCAAACCGCGCTACTCTTTGCGGCCGAAGATAAGTCAGTAAAGGTAACTGCGGTTCAGGGTGGCGAAACGAAAAACTTTATTGTGAGTCTTGAAAAATCAGACAAATCGTCCGCACCAAATTCAATCGCCTGGCTTCCTTTAGGCATGAAACTTGAACCGATTCCTGCCTCACAAATGGCAGACCAACACCCCAACTACAAGCGTGGGCTTAAGGTCAAATCAGTGCGATCCAATAGTCCTGCAGAAAAAGAAGGAATCATGCCCGGCGATATTCTTGTTGCAATGCATGGTTGGAAAACAGAATCGCTCGAAAATCTCGCTTACGTTCTCCAACGACCGGATGTCGTTGAGAGAAAAGATTTTATGTTCTACATCATCCGAGATAAAGAACCGTTTTGGGGTCAGATGCGTGTGGCCGAATTGCCAACGCATTAGAGGAGGGCTGCTGCTGACACTCGCCCAGACGAGTTGACCTCCCCCAACGGTTTATCACCGGGAAACCGCCAGCCAACCCGAATGGCTGGCGGTTTTCTTTTTTGGTTATCACAAGTTGATCCATTAACAATCAGTTCGCGGCAGCGTGCTGGAATTTCCATGCATTTCAAATTACGATGCACCGCATCCAGTTCGTATTTATGCCCACTGAGATTACAATTAATTACCTCAGTATTTAAGAGCGGCGCTCACCGTATTCAATTCCGATCCTTGCTATGGAACATGACTTCCACAATTGGTTGCGAAATCACACTTCAATTCAAGGCATGGAGAAAAGTGTCTTATTAGGTATCGGAGATGACGGTGCAATTCTACCTGCGTCATCTTCACACACCGTGGTTACAACCGACACCATCGCCGAAGGCACTCATTTTGACACTTCAATTCATTCACTTGAACAGATCGGGCGCAAGGCAATCGCCGTCAACTTGAGTGACATTGCAGCCATGGGAGCCACTCCTACACATGCCGTGCTGACACTGCTGATGCCTCGTCATTTTTCTCTCGATGACGCAAAACAATTGTATTCCGGGATCATTGAGATTGCTTCGAATTATAATGTAGCGATCATCGGCGGGGACACGAACAGGTGGGATGGAAAGCTCGTCATCGGCGCCACGGTGATGGGCCACCGCTCGCCTTCCATTTCCGGTTGGAAATTAGACGGAGCCCAAACAGCAGATCGTGTGGTTGTCTCGGGGAGTTTTGGTGGCAGTATAAACGGCCATCACCTTTCATTCGAACCTCGGATTGAACTGGCAAATTACCTAGCTGGACGATACGAGATCCACGCCGCCACGGATGTCAGTGATTCACTTTCGCTTGACTTACAACTCCTCGCCAGGGCAAGCGACGTGGGCGTTGATATAGAAGCCGAAAAAATCCCGATCTCAAACCGTTTAAAGGCGACAATCTCCCCAACGCCGCTTGACGGTGCGCTCTATGATGGCGAAGATTTTGAACTCATACTTACCATTGCGCCGGCTGTCTTTGAACGAATCAAACTCGACACCGACGTGCCATGTCAATTGACCGATATTGGCGAAATAACTCCCAAAGAACAGGGGCTACGAATCTTAGACAGGCACGGCAACCCCAACACTCTGATTCCACGTGGATATATTCACTAACGATCCAATGAATTCACCGACTCCCTCTCTCGTTTTACAATCTGATTCGGAAGAAAATACGCTCAGGATTGGCCTTGCGATCGGCGACGCGATGACCGCAGGGAGTTTGATTGGCTTGACCGGAACCCTCGGTGCTGGGAAAACGCGACTAACGCAAGGAATTGGAGAGAGCCTTGGCATTAAACACGGGCAAATCGTAAGTCCTACCTTTACAATCTGCGTTCCGCACGAGGGTCGAATTCCGTTTCTGCATCTAGACGCTTATCGAATTCAAAATCCCGAAGAAGTTGATGAATTGGGACTCGATGAAATGCTGGAGAATGGGGTGTCATTGATTGTCGAATGGGTTGAGCTGATTAAACATCTATTACCCGTCATTGATCTCGAAATCAAGATTGAAGCGCCTACCGTAAATACGCGTAATTTCAATTTCTACGGGCTTTCACCCACGGGGCAACAAATCCTCAATGATCTGGAGATGAGAAATATCGAGCAAAGTTAATTTGCTCAATAATGAGTACAAAGCAGTTGAGAAGCCCCTGACTTCCAACTAGCCTAGAGATTCGGCTTTATTTGGTCGTTCACTCCTCCTTGCACCGTCTGCTTACGGCCCAGCTCAGCCGTGTTTCGAAGAATGATTTACTTTTCAAAATCAATCCTGCCAATGGCGTTCCCACTGGTCTTCACATCATTTTTTATAACAGGCAATTCCGCGCTTTTTTCCGAACCGGGAAATCTACCATCGACTCCTTCTACGCTCGTTACCGGTGACGAAAATTCGAATCAAGCTTCGGTTTTGATGAATGAATCCCCTTCAACTACCGGACAGAATGATACTGATAATTCTCAAACGATTTACGTACCACAGTGGTCAACCGAATACGACACAATTTCTGAAACCCGTTACTGCCGAGAACCTCGGCAACGAACCATTCGGGTTTATGAGACGGTTTACGAAAACATACCCCAGGTTCAAACATATACCGTCCAAATCCCGAAGCAAAAAAGCCGGACGATAACGGTGAACCGGCAAGAGGAATATCAAACCGCCGTTCAAGAGAGCTTTACCGTCATGGTACCCAAACCACAGCAACGCATGGTCGCCGTTGACCGTGAAGAACGCTATGAAGTTCCAGTAGAAACCCCTTACACCGTAAACCAACCAGTCCAGCGTGAAATTCAAGAGACGACCTACAAAACGGTTATTGAAAAAGAGCCGTATCAAGTTACATACACCGTCCAGGTTCCAGTTGACCGCGTCCGAATCGTCACTGATTACAAAAAGTCGCCAGTAGAAGAGGTTGTGCGCAAGCCTGTCATCCGTATGCTGAAACAAGAACTTAAGCGGCCTAAAGTAGAATACACAACAGAAACACGGACACGGCAGGTAGAACAAAAGTACATTCAATATGAGAAACGTACGGTCCCTCGTGAGGTAACTCGTTATCGCATGGTTGAAAAAACGAGACCTGTTACCCAAAAGTATTACGATTACGAGAGGATATCTAAGGTTTTCCCGGTCAAGGAACAAAGCCAACAGTCTGTAAACGCCGACAAAATTCACGAGTATAAAGTTTCAACCCCGTACACCGTCACTGAAGACGAAACCTATTATGTGAATGAACCCTATCAGGAAACGATCACTAAATCATTTCCAACTCTTATTCAAGAACCTCGGCAAGTAACGAAATCATATGTCGTCAACCTCCCATACACACAACATATTGCAAAATCTTACACAGTCGATATTCCTGTCCAGGTCATCCAAACAGCTTATCGAACCATTGACCAGCAGGTCCCGGTAACGAGATACCGTTGTGTGACACGGGACACTGGATGCTGGAAAAGCATCCCCTTAACAACAATTAATCCATTAAACGATTTGACAGGCGGCATCTCAACTTACCAATCGGGAACGACGCTTTGCCATTCACAAGTCTGGTGCCCGCAAATTACCACCTATCAAGTACCCTACACTGACTACGTCACGGTGCAACGAAAAATACCTTATCAATACAGCACCATTGTTCAACGGAAGGAAACCCGCACCAAAATGGTTCCGGTCACTCGTTATCGACCGGAGAGCCGAAGCGCAAAACTCGATGTCCTCGACTCTGTTCCATCCACTCGTTCTGAATCCTTTACCGTTACAAAATACCGCTGGGTCGCCAAAACAAGAAAGGTCAACCGCAGCAGTGTCAAAACGGAAATTCGCAAAAAAACGATTCCATTCATTGAGTACGAATCGGTTCAAACACAGAAAGAGATAACTCAGGAATACAGGAACCCAGTAGAGTTGGAACGGCAAATATCCGAGACTTATTCTGTCAAAGAGCCTTATACGGTAACCGAATCCGTCGTTGTTACCGTTCCGGTTGAGAAAACAAGAATAGTTGAAGAACAATACACCATTCGAGTCCCAAAGGTTACGGAAGAAACCTATACAGTGGAAATCCCACAGATGGATTATCAAGAAATTCGCCAAACGAAATATGTGGATGTTCCCAACCTGAGACAAGAGAAATATACCGAGCTGATTCCAGAACTCAGAACCCGTACCGAATACAGAAATATCGAACGAAAAGTTCCAGTTTTTACGACCAAAAAAATCGTCGAAATGGTACCTAGAATTAAAACGCGAACAACGTTCCGGACGGAAACCAAAACCGTTACCGACAAAGTAATCAAGACATTTATGGTGATGGTGCCTGAAGTTCGAACACGATCTGTTTATAAAACAAAAAATCGCGATGTCCCTCAATCCCGAACCGAGTATTACTGGACGACTGAACCAGAAACAAGAAAAAAAGTAACTTGGGTTCGCAAAGCCAAGCAAATCCCACGTGATCGTGTGGAAACCTATTGGGTCGATGTTCCCTACCAGATCACGTGTGTCGTGCCTCGCCAGGTTTGTAAAATGGTGCCGATTGGGATCATTCAGGGTTGCCAAATCGAAGCCGAATAACTTTCAGTAGAGAAAAAAGTTATCAACGACCGTTTCAAATCTCTCCAAACGGAATCGCATAAGCGCGACGGTCAATCAATTTCAATTCATTGCTGGACAATCTTCGCTTGGATCAAATCGCTCGAAAAGGCGTACCAAACCAAGCAGAAGCACTGCTTCTACCACAGCAATTATTAGACAAAGCCCAACACAAAACAGCGCAACGGCCCACACGATGGACAAGCCAAGACTGCCCACCATAATTACGGATAAGGTCGCCCAGAAAAACAAAACGCTAACCGCGATTGCAAACACAATCCCTTTTCCGGTGAAGGTCAAAACCGTACGGATAAAGACATCTAATCCTTCCTGATTTCGACGATAAGGCGACAATAGAAAAATCAGATTTTCCCCGGTAAATATCAGCAGATTAAACCCAACGAGAATCAACCCCGCTAGAGTTGCTTGGGACCAAACGATTGAACTAAACATGGTTGCCACAACTAAAACTACCGTTTGGAATCCGGTCGCCAAAATGATGGGTGTGGCTAGTTGCCCAACGACCAGCCAGAACGTCGACACTGGAAGCGATTTAAGAACATCGAACCGATCGATGTCCCGGCGAAAATCTAAAACGAGAGCTGATGGCAACAAAAGGAATGAATAAAATAGTAGACCACCGACCACGCTGACCAGAGTGGCTTCCGGGTTGGCATCTAGAAACAAGGGACACCAACATAGAATTGCCGGGATACCCAAGCTAATCGCCAAGGTCATTCGGTAATGATAGGCACCTAATAATTGCCGCCAAGCGACGGCTCCCATGCCCCTCATGCGCAAGGGAACCTGGATTCCAGCACCGTTTTTTCTCGATTTAACGACGGACGTCATCAATCCGTCTGAGGCTTGCCTCACCGCAAGCGACTCTTTTATTTTCGCCCGTGATTGTGCCCATCGATCGACTCGATAAACCAGAGCAAAACTTGTACCTGTAATCAGGAGGACTTTCAATACGTTTATCAAGCCGATTAGTGAAAATGCCTGAGCAAAGATGACTTCACTAAAACAAGTCATCAATCCCATCAGGCCGACGCCAACCTTTGAATTTATTACCGAATTCAGTTCCGCCAATACGGATTTGAACAACAAAATGGACAGGGGCAAATCCTGCGTTAATGTAGAATTCATCACCATCAAAGTCCGGTACCAAATCAGCGCGATCGGTCCAAGCAACATCAAAAATACCGCCCCTCGACATACCCACTGCAAACGCTGACTGCTCCCCGCAAAAACCAGTTCGAAACAAATCCGAAAAAGTTCAATAAATACCAGCGCGAGAAATAGTCCGACGAATCCAACAGGCCAGACAGAAAGGTCTGGCCAAAGAATGATGGACATAAACAACGATTTAACGAGTGTTCCAACCGCGATGCCGGTAAGACGATAGGTCACTAACTGATGACGAGGAATGGGTGCGGTAATTAACAACTCTTGCTCCGCATCCGTCCACTCGTGAGGCTCTAACGCCCTTCGGGTAACCGTCTTCAGTACTTGCCAGAATAAATAGAGAGTTAAGGCGACGGCGGACCACCGAACCATCGACTGGTGTTCGGCTGCTTTTCGAAAGAGGATTCCAACGACTGCCTGCGACACCCAAATTAAACCGAGAGCAAACCCAATTAGAGCCATCACACGCCGACGAGGTGATTGAAAACTACCAAGCCAACGTCTTAGCTTTCCTTCGAATCTTATCCATAAAAGATGATTCAGGGTTTTCGGAAACAGTCGCTCCATAAATCAACTCGATATATTTTAATTAATACGCTGTAGAGGAATCGACGATTTGCGAATTGCCTGCCTGAATCGTTGAGGCAATATCTTCACCAAGTTCGGTGAGTGACGAAAAAAATGCCGCTTCAAGGGAATTTGACTCGCTGTTTTTGGACTGGGAAAACCTCTGCTTCAATTCTTCATTACTTCCCCAGAAGCGACGTTTCCCACAATCCAGTATTAGAATTTGACTGCATATATCTTCCACCATCGCCAAAAGATGAGAACTGATGATGACGGAACAACCATGAGCCGCTCGCTCGACAATCGTATTCTTTAGCACTCGGATCGCATGAGGGTCCAATCCCGTCATCGGCTCATCAAGTAAAAGTGCGGTCGGGGCCTGAAGGTAAGCACAGCAAATCGCTAACTTCTGACG
>JAPOIJ010000288.1 GCA_029979005.1 Planctomycetota bacterium
CTATCCACAAAATCGGAGCAATCACCCCGGTCATGGAATAAAAAGCGAAAGCTGCTAACGGCAACATAGCGGTAAACAGGGTAGTCATCGGCCTGCGTCCGAATCGATCACTTAACCAACCCGCGAGCGGATTGCCAACGATGGCTAAGGCACCGCCAGCAAAGCTCAGCAGCGCAACGCTTGACGGCTCCCACCCCTGCACATCCTGTAAATATTTTGGCGCAAAAAACGTGGCGGATCTGCTGCAGAGTATTAGTCCAAAAACAGCAACAAAAAAGGCTATCGTGCGCTTGGGCATACGAGTGAAAAGATCGCCGACATTTTTCATTACAGGTTCACGGACCTGCACTGCAGACTCAAATTTTTGCGTCTCCGGAAGCACTCGACGCCAGTAAGCGATGAACAATAGTGGAATCACGCCAATCGCATAAAGAGAACGCCAGCCGTACGGCACGGACTCAACGAACCCGAACATAATCGACGCGAATCCTGCACCGCAGGCCGCTACCGCGCCCATTGCACCGATTCCCCATCCTCTATTCTCTGGGGCAAATTCTTCAGCAATCACTACCGCTGCAATCAATAATTCCGCAGTGCCAAAGCATCTCGCCAGCATCTGAAAAACAACAAATGCCTCCGTATTAGGAGCCAATGCCGTCGCCGCGGTAAAAAAGGTGTAACCCACGATCGTGATCAACAGGAGCGATCGTCGGCCGAGTCGATCGGCCGCCATCGCCAGAAAAACTGCCAAAAATGCACCCGCATTGACAATAGCGCCCAATAACCCAAGGTCTGATTCCGCAATGAGCAGTTCAGCTTGTATTTGCTTCAAATTCAGAGTGAACAAATACATATCGTAATTTTCGAAAAACGACACAGCGGACAACAACCCAAGCAGCTTCCACTGATGCTTGGTTAGTTCAGGTGGCCGTCCCAGAAAAGGGGTAAACCGATACCAGAAGGGAGTGTTACTCACGAAACGTTCAAACTTTTAATCAATGTTTTCTTTGAAAGTTCGCGTATATAGGTTTTCCGCAAACAGAGGGGTCTCTTCTTCGTTGTGTTTGCGCACAAAAAAACCGCCCAGTGCTAAAGCTGACAAAACTTTCATAATGAAGTTAGGGTGTTCAACCAATACGGTATTTTGAAACTTACATTCATTCTCAGAGACAGAAATCAGGCGCATTTCCCATGTAACTTTTACGACAGTGTGTACCAACTTCATGAGCCAGATATCAGAGAACGACACCATCTTGACGTAATCAGGTTCTTTAACTTCTGCCACGTAGTGTTGAACTAACAGGTTTCCCCCTACACTCTCTACGTTGACAGATGTTTGAGTCCCATCGGTATGGATGCTTGCTCCAGCGGCAATATGTCCTCTCGCGGTAGTCTGATAATCCTTATCTGATAGCGTAAAAACCCATTCATGAAGATTAAACGCTTCCTTGGGTGCTTTAATTGATACGTCGCAGACGGTTTGAAACAGTGTTTTGTATTTTTGATTGTCAATCTTTGACATTTGAAAATTTCCTTCGAATTTTCATGCTCTAGGTGTCCGTGTGCCTACCTAGTCACAAATCTATTTGCACTTTTTTGTAGGTGTCGACGTCGAATGACGAAGAGTCGAAATTTAAAAACAGAGCATTATTTGAGGTCCCATACTGTTCCTTGGGTATCCCTAAAAAATTTGTATCTAGGTTTCCGTTTTCGTTTTCGTCGATGTGTAACTTAATTGCGTAAGTGCCGGGCGGGATGTCGAAGGAGCGCTGATACGCTCCTTTGCCAATTCTTTCTGTAATCCGAGCCGCCACTCCAGCGTCATCTCCATCTGATTCGAAGGCTTCCTTGGATCTGGAGATTTCTAAATTGAGGATGCCTCCTTTCCTGATGCCTTGGATTTCAACGTCCAACGTGGCGGCACTTGACTCGAACGCGGACAGAATAAGAGAGAGTGAAAATAAATATTTCATCATTATTGATTCCTCATTCTGAGATAAAGTTGCCATGAAAACCAAAAGGGACACGGGCATTTAATTTGACGATAGCCAAGGGTTCGGACTGAAAATTTTGTGCATCTATGATGTGCAACTCACTCAATTGGGTATCACCGTTGTAAACAACTGACAGGATGTACCCGGCGTCCTCTGCTTCCGCGTTTGCAGATTCAACAAACACAGGCTCGCCACCCGCGCAGTGGTTACCGACTTGATGGGTTTGGGTTGTGCCTAAAACGAGATCAAACTTGACCAAATCTGAGAAACCGTGTGCTCCGCCTTGCTTCAATGCATAGCCGAATCGATGTTTGTAACATTCAAAACGAGGATTAACGCGAGGAAACTCGATATCAATATTACTTAGGGTCGTTGTTTCTACCGTCCCCGCATTGGGGTGGATAACCCAACGAACCAGGTTTGTACCTTTTTCGTAATCATGATCACCGGGAGCTGCCATCATCTTTGAGTAGCGCACAACATCCATCACGATCTTGTCACCATCGTCATAACTGTTAAGGGGGTGAAAAACGAAACAAGGATCAACATCTATCCACTGGACGTTATCTTCGTCACTCGAACGATTCATGATGCCCAGTCGAGATTGATGTGAATCGCTCCATTGGAATGGAAACCCGAACCCTTGTTCTAGAACTTCCAGGTTGAACACGACGGGTAGATCCATGAACACGACACGCGTCTCAGTGACACCAAAGTCGTGCATCATGATGCTCTTTGGCAACTCGATATCGATAGTTTTGACCAAATCACCATTTGCCGATGCTTCGTGATAACGAACGAGCGGCTCAAGCAATTCATAGCCAAAAAACAACATTTGACCTGTTCGCCCATCGATTTTTGGATGCGCTGTCATGTTGCTCTTCAGCTTCCCCTCGTAATCGTAGAGTCCTTTGGTATTAAGCTGAATGTCCATTTCATAGGGCAAACCTTGCTCCGGGAGCGCCAACACGCGATCACCATGGCCCACAACATTGACGTTGCCAGACCCTTGAGTGAACAGTTCTAGCTGGCTGCCGCCTTTCGCTGCGGGCAATCCCGTTTTTTCCTCCAGCGCTTTGGTTCTAACCCATCGATTGCGGTAGCTCATCGCCTTACCGTTGCGCAGTTGAATCCCATGCAACATCCCGTCGCCCAGGAACCAATGGTGATTGGGGCCTGGATCCACCGGGTTTGGCCCAGCGCGCAAAAGGGTGCCCTGCAAATCCTCAGGAATCGTGCCGACTACTTCCAACTGTTCAAAGCTGTTCTCAATGCCAACGGGAGCGAAGTTACCCTGTAAAACAGGGTTATCCTGGGGCTGAATCTCTCGGTTGGTAACGAAATCATTTAAACTATCGGTCATAGCAAGCTCCTTAGTTACCGAGTTTGTTTACTTAGTTAACTTAAGATACC
>JAPOIJ010000152.1 GCA_029979005.1 Planctomycetota bacterium
ATCCAACCGTGCAATCTTCAGGTACGAAACGACTGTCCCTGAGGCACCCCGGAAACAGAATCAAAAATGGACACCGGACAAAACGACTTTACAAAGGCGAGTATGAATTTGAAAAGTTGTACATTCGGTTTTCGCTGCATCGTAAAACTGCGATTCCTTTTGCTGTACTCGCTTTTACTGTGGTCACCTCTGACAGATCATTTGGTTGCCCAGACCGCGCCGGCAAGTGTCGATCTCGATCCGACAGAACTGGAAGCGCAAGCAACCCAAGTGCTTAATACCTACTGTGTATCTTGCCATGGAACCGTCAAACAAAACGGGCAAGTTCAGTTGGATGCTCTGGAGACAATTGATGCGGTCGCTCGACAATCCTTGTTCGGACAACTAGAGGAAGTCATTCAATTGAATGAAATGCCGCCGGAAGAATCTAAGCAGCCCAATCAGGGTCAGCGAGAGATTCTGTTGCGATGGTTAGCTCAGCAACTGACTGGTGATGCCTCGAAAGCGCTTTCCGAAAAATTGCTACGGTTCGAATACGGCAACGTCGTTAGTCACGGGGAACTCTTTTCTGGCAAGCACGCGGACTTGAAAGGTTATACACCTGATCGCCGATGGCTGATCAGCGAGTTCATCTTCAATGAAAAAATCAATCGCTTGTTAGATTACCATCCGACCAGAACGATTTATGGGACTACGCAGCCCGTTCAAGGGGATAGTGGAATTCACTGGAGCCCCAAGACGGAACGAGGAAACAAGTTCCGCAGAACGATCACCAATCCTTATCTACTGCCTGAAAAAGTGGGAGTGCGTTACAGCGTCCACAACCGGCTGACGACGGGTCATCTGCTGACCATGATTGGTAATGCCAAAAGAGTCGCGAATCATATGTCTTCTGAAGCGACAATGAAAGCCAATTTCCCAGCCATGTACGCCTTGATGAAGGCGGAATTAGACGACCGCGAGACATTGCGTTCGCGGGAGCAATTCCTGAAAACCTTCCCTTTCATGCAAAGACTGCTTCGAGAAACTTATGGCGATCAGCATGACGCGCTCCTTCCGGAACTGATCCGACAAGACATCCCATACCCCGGCCCGCCTAAACATACGAAAAACGGAATTCAAAAACGGCACGAAAACCTCGGCTTCCTTGACCGTTTTGACCGCGAAGACATTCGTGCCATCTTTCAGGGAATTGCCACCTTCAAACAATCCGCGTACGAGGTCAACGAAGATACAGACTCGTTTGAATTAGATCGCAATGGCAATCCCGTCTGGGCTCCTTACAGCGATGAGAATCGTGCTGAATTTGACAGTATTATTCAGCAAAGTGAGCGAGACTGGTTTATGGAGGGAGTGACTGATTACCGAATTCAAAATCGAATCGCCACCATGAAGCTCTTCTACGATACGTGGGATATGAACCGGCTCTATCAGCACATTCAAAATGGCAACTTTTCAGCGGCTAAATATAAACCACTTCAGGACGCTGAAATGATGGAAATCCAGAAGGCAATCAAAAAACACCGCGAACAGGGAGATCGTTTTCTACAGATCATCGATAAATGCCTTGCAGACTGGAACGTGTCGTTCAAGGCTCAGCGCGAGGCCGCCCGGCAAGATGAGAAGTTGCTGCTTGAGCAGTTAATATTTGAGCTATATGAAAAAATGTTGGAACGCAGCCCAACTGATCAAGAGATTACTGACAACCTCCAACAACTCAACTTGTACATGGATAAGCTTGATCGGCAGAAAGCGATCGGCAAACTGATCGAGTCACTGTTCTTAAGCACTGAATTTGCCTACCGCCATGAATTCGGGCAAGGTGAACCGGATGAACATGGCCGACGGTTGATGGCGCCCCGTGATGCGAGCTACGCACTGGCTTATGCCCTGACGGATGCCAGCCCGGATGAAGAACTTGTCAAAGCGGTAGAAGAAGAACGGCTGAATTCACGTGAGGATTATGAGCGGGAAATTCGTCGTATGTTGAATCGCCGAGATCAATGGTTCATTGTTGACGAAAATGTTCAGGCGGCCAATCTAAACGCAAGCGTCACTAATCAGCCAATCCGAAAGTTACGATTTTTTAGAGAATTTTTCGGCTATCCCAAAGCCCTGAAAGTATTCAAAGATGACTCCCGTTTCGGTGCCGGTCGTCATGAGCAGGCGGTTAGCCGCTTGATAGACGAAGCTGATATGTTGGTAGAACACGTTCTCGAAAAGGACGAAAACGTTCTTGAAGAACTGCTTACGACTGACAAATTTTTCATCTACCACTCGGGTGATAACCAAGCGATGAAATCGGGGGCTAATCAGCTAAAAACAGTCTACCAGCATTTCAGAAAACTTCCGTGGGACACATGGGAACCCGACGACATTACCCCTCACAGGGAATTCATGCTGACGATTTGGGAATTTCAAAAAGTGCGAGGTGGTGATAACAAATCACTTCTTACCGCACTGAAAAGAATAATGCCTTTGCTGGAGCTTCATTTTAGCCAAGGGCAGACCCACGGGATGCCTTACATGAAAATGGGGATGGGATTCTGGCATGGTGGAAATGTAGTTGGCCGAACCGGACAACAAATGCGGGGCGAGCAGGTCACGTCCTACTGGAACCTCGATTGGAAAACGTGGGACTACCCAACTCACCAACCAGCCAGCGTTGAGAATCGAAAAGGAATATTAACCCACCCCGCCTGGTTGATTGCCCACTCGCAGAATTTGGAAACGGATCCCATCCATCGCGGCAAATGGATACAAGAGAAACTGCTGGCCGGAACCATACCGGATGTTCCAATCACCGTGGATGCCGTCATTCCTCCCGATCATCACAAAACACTTAGACAGCGAATGGAAAATCGGACGGGCACTACCTACTGCTGGAGATGTCATCAAAAGATGGATCCTCTTGGTTTTCCCTTTGAGATTTATGACGACTTCGGCCGATTCCGCACGCAAGAGAACCTTGAACACCCCGACAATCTAATCCGGGAGGCCAAACGCGGTGAGGTCAACGAATTTGGTGCATCACTTCCTATTTACAAAACTTTATCCGTCGAGCCAAACGGTGTACTGCAAGGCACGGAGGACGCGACACTCGATGGCAATGTCGTCGATGCTTTTGATCTGATCGACCGCCTTGCGAAATCGGATAAAGTCCGTCAATCAATCATCCGCCATGCATTCCGTTATTTCCTCGGCCGCAATGAAACCCTTTCGGACTCGAAAACCCTAATCGATGCCGATAATGCCTACCGCTCTAGTAACGGCAGCTTTGACGAAGTGATCGTCTCGCTGCTAACCTCCGATTCGTTCATCTACCGCAAACGCAACACCGAGGAATAATCGATGTTTATTAGCCGACGAGAACTTTTGAAAACGACCGCCTTAGGCACCGCCAGCCTCGCGTTCACGCCTTCATTCAATCACTTGATGAGCGCCCCCGAAAATCTGGCGGGGGAGGTTCCGCATCGATTTATTTTTATTCGCAAATCCAACGGCAACCTGACCAACCAGTTTGGTTTACCTTCATTCTCATCCGAAGAATTGAAGAAGCACACCGAAAAACAGGCCTTCGAAGTCGATCTGGCCAAACACGAACTCCCGGCATGGCTCAACGGGCTCGACGAACATAAAGAGAACATGACGATTCTTCACGGAATTTCGATGTCTGTCAGCGGTGGTGGACACTTTTCTTACTCCGGCTGCATGGGTGCGTATAAAGCCGGACGTGACATTTTAAGCAACATCAAATGGGCAACGGTTGATTTTGAACTGGCCAAACTATTTCCCTCTCCGTTTGGTCATGTTGAGATGTCTCTGGCGGTTCCTCATGGTCGAGATCACCGAACTGGAATTGTTTCGGGATATTCCGCGCCAGCGGCAAAGCAGCGCAACTACTGCTACGCCGACCCGATGACCGCCTACCAGGAGTTGTTTAAATCTGTAACTAAAACTGATGAAGCTGCTTCGGAAAGCGCTCTTCTAGACTACTTACATGAACAGGAAACTCGTCGACTAAAAGGGCTCGATGGCGAGGAACGTCTCAAGATCAGCGACCAGATCGAATCACTTCAATCGATTCGCGACCGCAACAGGAGAGTCGCGTTGTTGGGCGATAAAATCAACAAATATCTACCAAAAATTGACCCCGTTCACGCAAACGGGGGAGAAGACGCAACGCTCCCGCAAAAACAGAGCGCCTTTACCGATGTGATTATCGGAGCCTTGGCCTCGGGACTAACTAACGTAGTCACCTACACGATCGATGACCTTGGTACCGACATCACCTCGCTTCCTGAGAATAAACAAAAGACAAGCATCCATCAGATTGGACATGGAGGACAAATTGCCGGTGCCACAACAATGAGGGATGCAATCAAAACCCATCATATGAATCAGGTCAAAACTCTGGTGACTAAGCTCAAAGCCATTCCTGAAGGTAACGGTACATTGTTTGATAATACGACGATTATTTACATGCCAGAGACCGGTGCTGGTCATCACGGCCCCGACACGGAAGCACCGATGGTCCTGATGACCGGCAAAAACTCCAAGCTTGATCTTGCCGGACGATACATCCGTTTGCCATTCCACGGTACGCGCGGCCACAAAACCTTGAGCAATTGGTACACCACCCTGCTCAACGCATACGGAAATCCGATCGAACACTACGGCAGCCTAGATCTAACGATGCAACGTAACCGGCTGGACCAAACGGGTCCGATAAATCAGTTCATGGTTTAAAGCTTTTAGTTTAACTGACCGGATTGCGCAGTCACCAAAATCTCAATCCAGAAATTAGACAACGGTCGACTTGACCAGACGACTGATAAATACCGAGCGGATGAAAATTGCAATTTTCATCCGCTTTTTTTACACAAATATGCTGCGATTTTGCAATTAAATTAAATCGATCTGGGATATCATCAGTCTATATTGAACAGCAATCCGATCGGCGGGTTCCTCAAACTTTAACCAGGAAACAGGTGTGTTCACTCACAAAGTTAGTATGAAACCCGAGACTCGCAAATGGTTGCCAATGGTAAGGCAATCACGGGGAAATACTTCGATTTGGAAATCTTTGGTCATAGCAATCACAATCTGCTCGATTTCAAAGTTACCAACCTGCTCGGCGCAAAGCGATGAAGATTTTTTTGAGTCGAACGTGCGGCCATTGCTTGTTAAGCATTGTCAAGAATGTCATGGGGAGAAAAAACAAGAAGGTAGCCTGCGGCTTGATTCTCGCGACGGTTGGTTGCGGGGTGGTGAGCGTGGCCAGGCAATACATCCAGGGCAACCTGAGAATAGCCTCCTAATACAAGCGGTGAAGTATGAAGATTCCGACTTAGAGATGCCCCCCTCAAACCCGCTGACCGAGCAGGAAGTTGCGGTCTTGGAAGCATGGGTTAAACGTGGCGCCACGGATCCACGAACCGAATCAGCAACGTCGACGGCCATGAGCCTCGAAGAAGCTAAAAATTTCTGGGCATTCCAACCCTTAAAAAAACCCACCCCACCTCACGACACTGATAGCACTCAAACGCAAAATCCCATTGATGCGTTTGTGCTCGCCCAGCTTAAAAAAAATAATTTATCACCGGTTCCTGTCGCTGATCGGCGAACGTTGATTCGTAGAGCAACGTTTGACCTCACAGGTCTTCCACCAACGCCGGGCGAAATCAAGGCTTTTGTAAATGACAAATCCCACGACGCATTTGAAACCGTTGTAAAACGGCTGCTTGATTCGCCAGCTTATGGCGAACGCTGGGGGCGACATTGGCTCGACGTCGCACGATATGCAGATACTGCCGGGGATGGTTCCGACTATCCGGTTCGTGAAGCCTATCAGTACCGCAATTGGGTGATCGACGCCTTCAACAAGGATCAGCCGTTTAACGAATTTATTCGCGAACAAATTGCCGGCGATATTCTTGCTCGGGATGGCTCCGCCGAGGAGTATGCGGATCGGGTAACTGCTACCGGGTTCCTCGCGATCGGTAAACGCTATGGCTACAAGGCTTCGCCCACCTACCAATACCTTGACTTTGCCGACGTAATTGATTCTGTAGGTCGCTCCCTACTGGGCCTCTCGATTGGCTGTGCTCGTTGCCACGATCACAAATACGACCCCGTATCATCGGAGGATTACTACGCACTTTACGGGATCATGCAGAGCACAAAGTGGGCATTTCCCGGTGGCGAGGAGCAGAAACGGCCTGCGGATTTTCCACCGCTTGTACCTGCCGAAGAAGCCGCGAAGCGAGACAAAGCCAAGCAACAAACGCTGGCACGACTGGACCGCGAAATCACAGCGTTAAAACAAGAACGCGCCGAACTCAATCCAAAATTTCTTGCTGGTGGTGCGGATCTCGGATTCGAATCACAGAAACCCGGACAACCGCCCGGTCAACCGTGGGTTAGCGCCGGACCAATTGAAGTGACCACTAAAGCACAGAGCCCGTTCGATCATATTCATCCAAAAGGAAAAGTTGGAGTCAGACTCGGTAGCGGCCAACCCACCGACGGTCTCCGCTACGTTTTCGAAAATGGCCTGAAGGCAACTCCGGGAGGTCAAATGCATTTTTCGGTCGACTTCCGGACAGTCACCGACTCGCTCCAAAAAGGCGCTTTTCGATTTTATCTCGGACGGGGCGTCATCCAGTCGCTCGCCGTGGAGTGCAGTGCAACATCGACGGAATTTGCGATTCGAAATGGAACCAAGTGGGAAACCATCTGCAAGCTTACACCCGGAACGTGGTACACGCTACAACTCACAATTGACCCAGATTTAAAAAAGTACTCAGGGATCATTGGAACCGTCGATAACCTGATAAGCTTTCGAGATAAGAGTACAGGCGCGAATTGGGACGGCGTCGCCGATTGCTTTATCTGTGATGGGTTTGGATTTATCGAGGGACCTGCCTGTGCGCGAGACATCGACAACGTTGGGCTCCAAACTATCGCTTTCAAAGCACCGGGGACAGGACCGATTTTTCTCCGAATCACGGACTCAGCTTCCCAAAAACGGCTCGCTGAGATCGACGCCAAACTCAAGGAATTAACGAACAACCGACAAATGGCTGCGGCTTCAATTGCTTACCCCTACGCTTACGGCGTCACCGAAGGTTCGCCCGTCAACGCTCGTTTACAAAAACGCGGCGAGCCTCATCGACTCGGAGATGAGATCCCGCGTCGCAATCTCAAAGTTCTTGGAGGAGATCCCATTTCCGAAGGTGGGGGCAGCGGTCGGCTCGACTTGGCCAATTGGATCACGCGTCCTACGAACCCGCTGACGGCACGCGTATTTGTGAATCGCGTCTGGCAATGGCATTTTGGTCAAGGGATCGTCGCGACACCAAGTGATTTTGGTTCGCGAGGCGAGTTACCGACGCATCCAGAATTGCTGGACTGGCTGGCCGAAAAATTTATTGCATCGGGCTGGTCTGTAAAGTCACTTCATCATTGGATCATGAGTTCAAAAACCTACCAACGGGCAAGTACTGATAATCAGACCAACTTTGCCATGGATCCGAGTAATCGATTCTATTGGCGATATTCAAGACGCCCCCTCGATGCTGAGTCCACTCGAGATGCGATGCTCGCAATCAGTGGAAAACTCGATCGACAGGTTCCGTCCGCTCACCCTTTCCCTCCGGTAGAGACATGGGGCTTTACGATTCACAACCCCTTTCATGCGGTTTACGATTCTAATCATCGCAGTGTCTACCTGATGGTACAACGCAATCAAAGACACCCGTATCTAGCCTTATTTGACGCTGCCGACCCCAACCAAAGTGTGGCAAAACGCCAACCAACCACAACTCCCACTCAGGCACTCTTTCTACTGAACTCACCTTTCGTACACGAGCAGGCAAAGGCTTTCGCAAGCCGAGTTGCGACGGTATCGGGGGATGACCGAAGCAAAATCTTGTGGGCCTTCGAGACTGCACACGGTCAAATACCCGTCGAGGCTGACATTCAGGAATCCCTTCGCTTCCTCGCTGCCTATCGTAATGAAATTGCGAAAGAATCTGCTGAACATGATCACGAAATAGCCGCCTGGTCCGCGTTAGCTAGAGTGCTATTCACAAGCAATCAATTTTTATATGTCGATTGAGAAGAGTCATTCCTATGAACAACATTGGCACAACTCGCCGGGAGTTTCTGAGTCGCGCGTCCGGCGGGTTCGGAACAATCGCGCTGGCCGGAATGCTCGGTCAAAACATTGACCTTGCCGAAGATCCCCTCAAACCACGAATCGGCCATCATGCGGCAAAAGCAGACCGGGTCATCTTTCTTTATTCAACGGGCGGCGTATCACAGGTAGACACATTCAATCATCGGCCTCAGCTGACCAAAGATCATGGCAAATCCATTACTGCTTCACGCTGGCTCAACACGTCTGGAGAGTTCAAGAGGTTTCTGATCAAGCCGCGTTATCAATTTAAACAATACGGGCAAAGCGGTGCGTGGGTCAGTGAACTGTTTCCGCACCTTGGATCGGTGATTGATGACATCTGCGTCCTAAACGCGATGCACTGCGATAGCGATGGTCACGATAAAGCAACACTCGCTGCCCACACAGGTTCCGCCCAGTTTGCGCGACCTAGCGCCGGCTCCTGGATCAGTTATGGACTCGGCACTGTCAACCAGAATATGCCTTCATTCATGGTTCTGGCGCCTTCTGCTCCCTATGCCGGTACACAAACCTGGGGCAGTGATTTTCTACCCGCGTGCCACCAGGGAACTCACGTTCTCCCGGGAAAAGAACCGCTACCTAACATCCGCCCCCGATTGGCCGATGGAGGACTACAGCAAATGGAGCTAAATCTCAGGAACAAGCTGAACGAAACTCATCTCAGAACGCGCGCCGCCGATCAAATGCTGAATGCCCGCATTCGATCTTTCGAAACCGCATTTGGCATGCAACGCGAGGCTCCTGAAGCCTTTGACCTTTCCGGCGAAACCGCGGCGACGCTGGAACTCTACGGTATTCAGCAAGACACCACGGCGGGGTTTGGATGGCAATGTCTTGTTGCCCGCAGACTTGCCGAAAGAGGGGTGCGGTTTCTTGAACTGATCGATGTTGGGTCAAGCAATAATTGGGACTCGCATGGAAACATGGCAGATCATGAGAAATTAGCCAAGGCAATCGATAAGCCGATTGCCGGGTTGCTCACGGATCTGAAACAACGAGGCATGCTGGATAGCACGCTCGTGGTTTGGACCACCGAATTCGGCCGCACCCCCTTCCACGAGCGAGCCGATCACCCTGGCCGCGAACACCACAAACATTGCTTCTCCTCCTGGATGGCCGGCGGAGGAGTAAAGGGTGGGATCGTACACGGCACGTCAGATGAATATGGAATTCGAACCGCTGAAGATGCGGTGCACACGCACGATCTCCACGCCACTATGCTACACCTACTCGGAATCGATCACGAGCGTTTAACGTTCCGCCACGCCGGCCGCGACTTCCGCCTAACCGACGTACACGGCCATGTGGTGAAGCAAATTATTACGTAGCTCCAGCCCAGCAAATTTCTGCCAATCAGGCCTTTACGTCAGCCTGACGGTCTCGACTGGTTGAATCTGTTTTTCGGTGTTTATTGGCGATTCCATTTCCACCATTGCCATCTCAGGAAAAGTAGCCAAACCAGCATTCCCAGAACCGGCAGAGACAAAAACGCCGCCAAGAATCCTAACACGAGGCCACCATCATTATTCGAGAATAGGTAGGTCAGAAAACCGCCGACCGTTATGAGACCAAGTATCGCGGCACAACCAAGTGTCCAGTTTTTGGCTTGGCGAACGTTCGAAGGGACATTCCACAACATCCGGCCCCCGCAATGGCCACAACACGCCGTCTGATAGCTCGATGTAACCGATCCATACTCATTACGATGGTTAACGGTTGTTTGTCCGGCCAGAGTATGAGCCTCACAATTACCGCACCAGGCCACCGTTGGATTCGGTTCGTGAGAACTGAGGGCGTTCTCGGGCGGAGGTATCTTTTCTGGTTGGGGCTGACAACCTTTCTTGATCTTATTTTTGAAGGAAACTGCCGCAGCGATTAACACAACCAACAGCAATAATAAAAGCCCCTTTCCTATGCCAATAACATAGGGAGACAAGAATAAAGCAAAACCGGCCGCCATCACCCCTACCTGGCCAATAACTTTGTTGACCAGTGGTACTTCCCTGGGATCCTCTGAGAGGTTCAAAAAAGCAGCCTGCGCGGCAGCCAAACTGACCGCCGTAAGAACCACAACATAAATAGCAATTTCATGTGGCTGCATCGGAACACCTCAAATAGGGCTGCCGTATTAACAACCATTAGCTTAAAGCAGTTCTGGCCTTCACACAAACTTGACAATTGAATACCCGCATAGCGGAGAAATTGAGATTGGTCGCCAGGAGCAAATATCAGGCACCCTCTTTTGTTAAACACAATTAAAACCTCAGGCAGCCCCCCCCGACAAATGCCACACACATGCAATTGCATACTACTTGCATTAAATTCGGTTTTGGATAAATTATTTTTCGATGAGTTAATTCCCAAAACAGTAAAGAAATTCTGATTCTGGAGAGTAGAAATGATCGCAGATAGTTTGATTTTGGAAGCTCAAAAAGCTTGGGGCGAAGGCATTGTGAAAATCGGCAAAGCGTTCCTCGAAAAGGGCGACTATAAAGCTGCCGCCGAATCCCACATCCAAGAGTTTTACAACTACCAAGAGGGCACCGTTCTTTTCAAACCAACGCTTACTTCTCAAAAACAATTCCGTCTGGATTTTGAAGGTGCACTCTCTTATTTTGTTGGCGGAAACGAAGACTATCCTGAGGATCACGGATTCGCCATTAAACCTTGGTCAAACGTGCGATGGGAAAACATTGGTACTAAAATCACAGGTAACATGGGCGTAGCGATGGGAAACTATTATTTCACGCCGCATGAGGGTGGCGAGGATGTAAAAGTCGAATACTCATTTGCCTACACGATTAATTCGGAAGGAAAGCTAAAAATTGTTCTGCACGGATCTCACCTACCGTACAATCCTGCCGCCTGAACCACAGCTCGACATCACTGATTCAAACAACAAATTCGCCTTACATTTTTGGACTTATTGAGTCTAGTCCTTAACGTCAACTGTTTTCAAAAAACAACCTTCTGGGCACCAAAAAAGGCTCGCTGATCAAAATCAGCGAGCCTGCGTTAGTTTAAGATTAAAAATCAAACTGAGTCGCGCGGTCTAATACTCGCCAATGACTTCGCCGCCGCGCATCGAAG
>JAPOIJ010000264.1 GCA_029979005.1 Planctomycetota bacterium
GATATGACGCGGGATATCGACCTGGCGATCTTGCTCATGATTCATTTGATGGCAGATAACGCTACCGATGGACGGATGAATCAAGGTAGGATCCGGCCGGAAACCGGTTTTGACATTATAGATCGCCCGTTCGTGATCGCCTTCTTTACTGGTCACAGACCGTATCAAAGAGATGCTATCCATTTGCTCAGCGACTTGCTGAAGCCCTTCCCCCAGCCTAATACCCTCAACGTTAGTCTTTCGAGACTTACTTCCGCCTGCAATCGTGGTGCCTTCGTGCGGATCAAAAGTTTCAAGCTGGCTCGGAGCACCTTCAAGCCAGAGGACGATTAACGACTTCGCTTTGCCCCTTCGGTCACTCTCGGCACTTCTGGCCAAACGGGTCGCCAGTGGGGTTAACCAGGAGAGACCACTAAGCCCTGCCATCTTTAACAAAGAACGGCGGTGAAAATGGGATTGCTCCGTTTGAATAATATCTATTGGGTTCACCATCGCATCACCACGCTGCCCATTCAATAAAACTGCTTGAATAAACTACTATATTATTACAACCGCCGAGTCTCATGGTTGCCAACTCAACGTCCAACTAATGATTCCAGCGAAATTCAGCACTATTTAATAGCGACCAGTATAAATCAATAACTTCCTGACCACGTTGTTGGCGGCCTTGCTCACTCAGCCAACCGACTGCTTTTTGTCTTTCATCATCATTCGGATACCGCGTCAAGGTTGTTAAGTAGATCACATCGACTGCCGCGTCGAAATCCGGTGCGAGACTCGCGAGATGAGAAGGAGCGTTTAGAATATTCTCTAATCGCTCGCCCACCATCTCACCATTGAGCATCAATAATCGCTGAGTAACAGTCTCGCCCCGATCACTAAACTCATCTTCTCCCGGATCTCCAAAGCGACTTACAAATTCATTCTGCTGACCGAACTTCATCAATCGCGTCGTAATGTGCGCCCCCGAGTTGATCGTCGTTAGACTCGTAGATTGTCCAATTGCACCGGCAACCTGCTCGGGACGCAGGCGAATCGTAGGAAAAACAGCGACAGCATTTTCATGACTTGGTGTCACCGTAAAATCAGCAGCACTGTTCAATTTTAAAGCCTGAGTTGATCCTATTACGCGAATTAAGCGATGCAAATCATAACCGTGACTGACAAAGTCATCCGTCAAAATTTCCAAAGCCTCTGGAAAGGGTCCTCCAAGAGGAATTTCATCTACCGGATTGATCAACCCGCGTCCAAACATAATTGCCCAGACTCGATTCACAGCAGCCCGAGCAAAAGGGCGGTTCTCTTTGTGGGTTACCCAATTAGCAAGCCTAACCCTCTGATTGGCTTCCTTCCCATCTAACTCACTGTGAAAGGGTACCATCGGAACAACAACCGAGTCCTCTTCCTCGTCCAGCAATTGGTATTCATAAGGAGAGTGTTCCTTCACGTCTCGAATACCAAGGAGTGAACTTTCCACATCACTAAAAAATGCTGCGAGCGAGTGAAAGTCGACCTGAGTTCCGCTTCTCAAATCCTCTGCATCTCCTAACGCAACCGAATCCAAAAAATCATCATGGCATTGCAAGCAGTCAATTCGCATCCCAAGAAAAGCACGCGACGTACGCCCTGCCAGCAACACAGGATCAGGCTTATTACTCTCCTCTCCCTGCGCGATTGTTCGCGTATAAAAATTTACAGCCGGAGTATCCGTCCAGAGACCTTCCTCCGTTAAAATCTCGGAGACCAATTCATTATAAGGTCGGTTCAAAAACAACTCATCCGAAAGCCAACTGACAAATCGGCGCCGACGAAAAATCAGAAAAGGCCCATCCTCAACGCCAACCAGAGCTCGCGTTAATCGTTCCGCAAGATAATTACTGGTTCTCCGATCCTCAAGCATCCGAGTTAGCCACCAGTCGATTTGCTCCGACTCCGGCTGTAATTCGAATTCCCTGATTTCCGCTAAAGACGGAATGGTGCCTGCGATCCCAAGTGAAATCCGCCGGGCAACCAAAAGATTATTAACTTGTTCAGCATGAGACAAACCACGGACCGACCAGTCCTTAGCGAACGCAGCATCAACTGCCTCTGTGACCGCAGTCACGTCCTCTACAACGAGATTCTTGTCTCTAAAAGCCTTGGGGGAGACTGAGTTTTCCACCCGAGTCAATGTAAACGCAAATGCAGTAATCCCGCCAAACAACAAGCTCAAAAAAAATATATCTTTCATGATCGTCAATGAACGCTTAGCGTTCCCTATCAGATTTAGATATCGGCTCTAATTGAAATTAAACAAAGCTTAGCGCGAAAACACACTTGGCTAAAAAACAGCTCGATTATAGTCGTTAGGGATTGCTCTTATTCGAAACAAAACCCCTTAGCGTTGGGTTTAGTTATCCAGACCCAGCCAATTAGTTATACTCGACCAACCGACCTACAGTTTTACAACCCCCAGAAAATATCCAATCCGTTCCTTTTAAACGTTCATTTAAATGACCAATTCAGGTGATTTTGATAATCCCAACGTACTACGGCAACCAGAAGGGCCAAATCTTCCGGTTCAACGTGGACAAATTGATCACCAATCGTCAAGCAATTACGCTACGGCCTCCCCCAACCACTTCTGTGAAACGGGAGCCACGGGCGACGAGACTTTGCACGACGTTCAGTCCCCGCTACGAAAGAGCTGGCCGTTTCGATTATTTAATTCGATAACAACCTTCGGCTCCCGAATTTTTGGAATTGTCAGCATTGTTATTCTACTCGCAATAACGGCAAGCATTCCTATCTTACAATTCATTAGCTTCGGTTACTTAATCGAAGTCTCCGGTCGACTTGCACGACAGCGGACTTTCCGCGATGCGATGATTGGACTTTCTAAAGCTTCGCAACTTGGAAGTGTGATCGTTGGCTGCTGGCTTACCTGCCTACCTGTTAGGTTTCTCTCCAACATCTGGCAGGAAGCTTACTTGATCGATCCCAACAGCTCGCAGACTCTAACTGCAAAATATTCTTTGTTCTTTCTCATCACTTTGTCAGTCTGCCACATCTTGATTGCACTCATTTGTGGTTCTCGGCTGCGATATTTTTTCTGGCCACTCATTGCCCCCGTTTCGCTTTCCATCTGGATAGCCCGCCGACTTACTGGCATTAAGGCATTTCAATTCGTCATCAAGTACACACTTGGGTTACTTGCTCCCAATATCGAAAAAGATATTAGTAACGCGAAACCGATCAGTGATTGGTTTCCACCTCTTATTCTTCTTTCTCGATTGCGCACCGAAAATATATATTTAACAACCAGAGACCAGACCTGGGATTTTTTCGTCAGTCTAAATCTAAAATACTACATGGTGTTAGGCCTCAAAGGATTCGTTGGATCTTTTGCCTGGCTACTTATCCCAACGCTACTCCTGGTTGCAGTCAGCTATGAAGAAAGCGGGCTTTCGATTCTGTTTGGTATTCTTGGTGTCTTGTTTGCGATTCCCATCTTTGGAACTCTCCTGTTTTTACAAACCCATTTTTCGGTTGATGGGAAATTATCTCGCTTCATCGAAGTGAAACAAGTTTGGAGTAATTTTGGCCATGCTCCAATCGCCCATCTCTTCGCCCTTACTGTTAGTTTGGTTCTCGCCTTGCCGCTGTTCTTATTGAAAATTGAAACCATCCCCACCGAACTTCTATGGACATTGAGTCTCGTCTTTATCATTTTCTCCTGGCCGGCTCGCCTCGCGCTTGGCTGGGCCTATCGTCGGGGCAAAACAGCTTCTGGTTTACGTCGTTGGTGGATCAGGTATCCAATGTTACTGGCCTGCGCCCCTGTCGCTTTTGCTTTTGCCATCATCCTGACCCTAACGCGATATGTGAGCTGGAACGGTGCACTGAGCCTGTTTGAAAACCACGTATTTCTTCTGCCAGCTCCCTTTTGGCTGTAATTGATCTCTTCCATCTCAAACGGGATTTCGCAAGCTTATTGAGTGGGCCAGCTAAAAAACCAACCCATTAAAGAAACAAACGGAAAACTTCTGCCGTTACAGGAAATTATGCTGGAGATGATCGCAAATTAAATCCGACCGAAATAAAGAGCGTAACCGTTATAGATTACCAAGATGCTAGCGGTTATCGGATTGATTTTAGCGTCCGACGGAGCTGCTATGCCGGTCTACATGACAAATCTAATTCTTGTTTTCTCCGGCCTCTTAACGGGCTATCTACTTTGGTATCGCGACAAACGCAATGAAACCTTATTGCAGAAGTCACTCAAAAAAGACAACAACGACCTACGCAGTAGCCTGACACTTGCTCATGCCACCCACCGTCAATTAAACGACCGGTTCCAGCGCCAAAAATCTCAACTCGCTGTTTTGCAACGTCTTTGCGATGACCTTAACGCTGCATCCCAACACGCTGTCGCTAATTCCACCAACGGCACTGGAACACTGCAGAGTCAGGAACGAATTCTTCAAGCGGTA
>JAPOIJ010000227.1 GCA_029979005.1 Planctomycetota bacterium
AGCGAAGCAAGCTTCCGACATCCTCTTGAAGGACTTTCGCGATCGATTAACCGATCAACGCAAGCAAGAGTGGACCGACAAAGTTATTCGGTTAGACAACCTAGAAATGAAATTTGATTACCGCGTCTTCGGGAAAAAACCAAAGACAGGCCGACGCCTATTTATATCGATGCACGGTGGAGGTGGAACGGCGGCACGGGTCAATGACCAGCAATGGAGAAACCAAATTGGTCTCTATGAGCCGAAAGAAGGAGTTTACTTAGCCCCGCGAGCGCCGACGAATACATGGAACCTTTGGCATCAGGGGCATATTGATGACTTTTTTACGAGGATCATTGAAGACGCTATTCTGTTTGAGGACGTCAATCCAAACCAGATTTACATCATGGGTTATTCGGCTGGGGGAGATGGCGTGTACCAACTCGCTCCTCGGATGGCCGATCAAATTGCCGCCGCAGCGATGATGGCGGGTCACCCCAACAATGCTTCTCCACTTGGATTAAGAAACATTGGCTTTACGTTGCACATGGGCGGACAAGATAAAGCCTACAATCGCAATGGAATCGCACGTCAATGGAAAGAAAAACTGGCAGAACTACAGAAAAATGACCCGGATGGATACGAACACGAAGTAACCATTCATGAAAAATACGGGCACTGGATGAATCGCGATGACCGGGTGGCGGTCCCCTGGATGTCAAAGTTTACCCGTGAACCGCTACCCGAAAAAATTGTCTGGTTCCAATCCGGCCGAACCCATTCAAGGTTCTATTGGTTGGCAGTTGATAAAGAGAACCGAGTAGGAGGCAGCCACGTTTCGGTATCGGTGACGGGAAAAATTAGTTCAAAATCGAATGCCGAGTCCCCTATGCCTGCCCAATTCAACATCGACAAAGCAGACAAAATTAAATCATTGACCATTCGATTGAATGACAACTTTGTTGATCTGGACCAGCCGGTGACGGTGGTGCTCCCGTCCGGGAAAAAAATAACGAAAACCCCTCAGCGAACGATCGCGGGAATCTACAAATCTTTATCGGAGCGATTTGATCCCGAATCGGTCTTCTCCGCAGAAATGACTGTTGCGCTGGATTAAACTTTAAAAGTAAGCCCCTGCGTTTAACTTAATTTTTAAAAATCGGTTGTAAACGCCAATAGCTTAGCGAACGCCACAACCATTCAAACGGACCGAAACGGAATCTCTTCAACCACAAAAGCGATCCGATCATTTGAACAATCCACAACACCAAAACGACTCCGACTAACTGGCTGCGACTGAGATAACCATACCAGCCAAAACCGTGACCATAGAACAAAGTCGTACAGACAAGGGTTTGCAGTAGATAATTTGTCAAAGCCATCTGGCCAACCGCCGCCAGTGAATTCTGCAGCCACCTCAACCAACCGTTTCGGCAAAACAGCATGACGAAGCAGACGTACGCGAAGCAGATAAACAGACTTCCCCAATAATTAAACTGGCTGCCAAAAAAGAAGGAGTACTCGAAACTCCACCTTGCAGTCTCAAAATTTTCTATGCCTGCAATAATGATTGCCAAGCCGAACAGAAAACCAAGAATACTACCGGTTATGTAAAAACGGTTTGATTTTTCAGCGTTGAAAATACCCAACTTGAAGAGTCCCATTCCGATCAACATCAATCCACCGGCTCGCCAAAACCCCCAGATGATTAGCAGGAACGTTTCCATGAACAGCGCGTTTTCGCTGCGGTGTGAAACCTGCTCCAGCCAACTGCCCCGATAGATCGCCAGATTCTCTTCGATTTGGATCGATGTCGGCCTCCAGTCCGTAATCATTTCCGTCAACTGCGGTTCATTCCAGTAGGGCACTGAAAAACCAATTAAAAGTGAGATGCCGGATGCGACTGCAACAAAGGATAATCCGAGCGGTATCAACCAACGCGGCGTTAGTCCACATAACCAGTAAACGGTCATTCCACAAACGCTATAAAGAAAGAGAATGTCGCCGAACCAAAGCAAATGGGCGTGAGCCAACCCCAATAGCAACAACCAGAACATCCGCCGGTAGTGCAACCACGTTGATTTTCGCCCTGCTTTGCTGCTTCGCTGCCAAATCAAAACGGTGCCAGCCCCAAATAGCAGCGAAAAAATCGCCATGAATTTTGAATCGAAAAACACAAATGTGATCCACCAAGACCAATAGGACATACTTTGCAATTCGCCCATCGCGGTGGGATTCATGTATTTTGCGTCAATCAGTCCAAACGACTGAATGTTAACCATGAGGATTCCCAGCAATGCGAAACCACGCAGAACATCGAGCGACGTAATTCGCTCAGTTTGACTGACGGGTTCATTTTGGTTGGCCAACGAAATGATTTCACTTTCAAAGATGGTTGACTCCAATCGAACATCAATGGCTGCAATGCTATGCGATTGAATTTTTTGTGGAGGGTGCCTTGGCGGCTTTTATATCGATCAATTGATAGTTAATTATGATCTCCGACTTTCTATCATTCTCAAATTTAAGGGCTATCGCTCGAAGGTTTCATCATTTCTGGATGTAAAACACCTTCATAAACGGAGACCGATTTAATTTCGCCTTGAAATGGATACAACTCGTCATTGTCTTTAAAAGCACCAATCGTTAACCAACTCCTTTCATCAACCCGCAAGCTTCCCTGCTGCTCACTGCTTTGGGCAACTTCAACTCCATCGACGTACAAGCGCATGGTGCGTCCGTCATAGGTGCCAACAAGATGGGTTGGCTCTCCTTTTTTAAGAGCCGTCGGCGCCATCAAATAGGTCAGCTTCTGATTTTCAGATGAGGCTAACGAGAAAAAGAACTTGTTCTGATGGATTCCAAGCATGCAGCCCCGTTCGTAACTACCATTATCCTGCACGGCGCCAACGATCCCGGTCCACTCCGGGCATGCGCCCGCGGACAAACGGGCCTCTAAGGTGACGGTCTCCGGCATGGGTGGCAAACGCGGCGTGCTGAGATCGTTGGCCAACCATTGAGTTCCATTAAACTGAAGACCACTGGAAGAGAATTCGAGCCGTTCCGCCGCCGAAAGCGAAACGTCTCCGATTACGGGCTGAACCGATTGATTGTTTGCCCTCTTTGAATTAAATTCCCAGCGATATAGTGGCCTCGCTGGAAGAACCTTCACCGCCGGAATAATATCCGGCAGAGTGGGTATCCCCGACTCAGTTGCATCAGACTCAATCGGAATAAATGCCATGGAAGTTTGAAGGGAGTACTGGCAAACGCAACTCGCGCTACCCTCAGGAATCAATAACCTCCCTCCGGCCGGAATCATATTAATCCAACAACCCGCCCGGGTTGGCGCAAGCGCAGTGAATTTAGCATCCGCCAGATTCATGACAGTCGGGTTACTCGCTCGAAAGAAGAGAGAATTGCCGGCACCCGTTATCGTTCCGCAGCTGTGGCCGGGTCGGCGAAGTGCCCAATCCGGCTCGGCGCCGTATGGCACCTGTCTTTCGCCCGTTTTCAAATCATAAAGGTAGGGCTCCGCCACGAGTAAGACTTGTCCCCCGGGGCGATTTAAAATAACCGGGTGATGAACCTGCTCTCCGTGGAACAGACCATTTTTGACGTGCTCGTGCGCGGACTCCCAAATCAATGATCCGTCTTTCGCGCTCAACACTCGAATCATATAGTGCGCCTTGTCATTGATGCTCTTGGATGTGGTTAGCACAATCTTGCCATCAAATAGCTGCGAATAAAGGACATTCTGTGCGCCCGACCATTCCAAAGGGGCTTCCCAAACAACTTTGCCCGACTGCGGTGACAAAAGGACCAGGTAAGCCTCTTCCATCAACATCGCCATTGGAATTCGATCGGTTTCATGCTCGAGGCAAGCTTTCGATCGCGCTTCGACAAATACGATCTGCTGATCATTTAGCGAAATCGTCCCATTAAGGATTACCCCCCTGGCTTCGTATGCCCATTTGCCAGCCCCATTTGGATTTAGTTTTCGAAATTCACGACTGGTCACTAGCGGTCGCTCGGATCGATAATCGGAATCGACGTAAGTAAATCGTGTCTTTTTATCAGTCGAGGTGCGGGGAGCCGATGTCTTCATCACCGACGCATAAAGATCTCCATCTTGCTCGGCAACATAACCCCAGCATCTATTTTTGACATCGACGGACGTTACATTCGTAACTTCTCCGGAATAACTATCCACTTGCCAAAGTTCTCGGTGGGCGGCAACCATCAGCCGACTGCCGTTACCGTTGAGGCAGGCGTAACCCGCATCAAACGGCGTCACGTACCGCATTGCGGATTCCGGCATTTCGAGTTGCCAACGCTCTGTACCGTTGGCAGGATCAATTCCGATGAGTACTCCATCTCCTTGCATGACCGCCGCACCGCCAGCGGTTAGAGGAGCGGGGCCTCTGAGGTGCCTATCGGGCATGCGTTGGGGGCCGACACCTCCAAACCAGAGCAATTGAAATTGGGAAGCCGAACCAACAATCTGGTCTGAGGTCGAAGCGCTGTTTTCCGGGTTTGCATATTGATGTCGCCAAACTCCAACACCTTTTAAACTTGGAACCCGCAACGGCGTTTTGTTTCCAAACCGCCACAAAACTCCCGAATCAGGCGCAACCAACATGAGCAGCTCGTCTCTCAAACGCGAAATGGGGGCTGCCTCCAATACGAGATTGAACAGACCCTTTGAAAAGGGAATGGGTTCTGTCATGTCATGTTGCCACACCGAGACGCGATGCCCGTAATGGCCTTTTCGCTGAAATACATTTTGCAAACGCTCAACATCCGCCGGCTGCGTCACCAATGACACTACCCTCAATTCCGTCTGCTGCAATAGTTCTTCCACGAACTGGCCGTCGCGATCTTCAAGCACAAGCGCCCAGCCTTTTGGCGATTTTAATGAATCGCTGACGGCTTCAATTCGCCCGATAGAATCTTGGTCAGGGGAATACAAATCAGTCTTGTTTGTCTGAGGAATGGGCCATGCGACTGATCGATTCGCTTCATCACCCCGCCAGGCAAACACGCTTCCTTCTCTCGTCGACGCGACTAATATTTCGTGGTTCGTGTCCGGCAAATGTCCTACCGCTAGATATTTAATCTTGGCTGATGGATCTTCTAAAAATAACTCACCTTTCGATTGCCCAGTTTGGGCGTCGTAAAGTCTGATCTTGGAACCACCGGCCACAAACAGCGTTAGTGCGCCGGGTTCGCCTGAGACAATTAAAGCTTGATCCAGTTTGCAATCCACTGACCAGGCCAGTGATTTCTCGCCCTTCAACACCGCACGCATGTCGTGACCGACCACCTGCGCTCCGTCGGCGGTCCATATCTTCCCGTTTCCGGCTGCGAATTGTTTCCCCTGAAAAGAGAGCATCTTTGCATTTGATTTCTTCGCTTTGCCTTGAATTGTTGAGCTATTCCCCGGCCCGGCAAAAAATGCATCGGGGGTCAACATGCAGAAACTTCCGCCCGGTGATGGTAATTTAAAAAGAAAACTTCCATCTGTCTTCTTAACAGCAAACGGTTCCGCTCGGCCTGTTGGGACGAAAACTTTTTCTGAATCCGCCAGCAAATAGCCTTGGGGAGACTGTGGAATCTTCCGCCTCCAGTTAACTTTCCCCGTTGAGCGATCCAGGGCGGCAGAATAAACACCCTGACTTGGAAAAAGTCCCGCGGTGGTAAAGACTTGATCGTCTTCCACAATCACGGAGGTGCGTATCGGATGCGGGCTAATGAGACGCTCATTCCCAATGATAAATGGCATGGAAGGTCCAATTTTGGATTGCCAAAGTTGTTTCCCATTTGAAATATCAATTGCTCTTACCAACCCATCGTCCGAGCCAAAATAGGCTACCCCCTCAAATACCGAAGGAGCATAGCGAATGGGAGCCCTCGTGACACATTGCCAACGAATTGTTCCATCGGAGGGATCGATTGACACCAATCGATCATTGGCCGATGAGGCAATCAACA
>JAPOIJ010000011.1 GCA_029979005.1 Planctomycetota bacterium
GAGAAACCTTGGTTTCTTCTCAACGGCGGAAAGCTTGGTTGGAAACAATCTTGTACTCGCAGTGTTCAAGCACATTACTAACGCAGAATGCCGGCAGTACTTGCTCCGTCAGGCGTTTGAAGAAGCCGTTCACTCTCATACGTTCCTGTATGTTGTTGAAAGTCTGGGTTTGGACGAAGGCGAAGTCTTCAACATGTACAATGAAGTTCCCGCGATCGCTCGTAAAGATGCGTTCGAGATGGAATTGACGAAGGAAGTTCTTGATCCTGACTTTACGACGGAGACTTTTGAGGGTGCTCAGGCACTGCTAAAGAATCTGATCGGTTTCTATATCATTATGGAAGGTATCTTCTTTTACACAGGTTTTGTAATGGTTCTCTCTTTCCATCGCAGGAATCTGATGAAGGGGATCGGTGAACAGTTCCAGTACATCCTGCGTGATGAGTCGATCCACCTGAATTTTGGAATCGATCTGATCAATGGCATTAAGGCTGAAAATCCAGAATTGTGGACGCCAGAGTTCCAGGAGCAAATGACCAATCGTATTCGAGAGGCCGTTGAACTGGAATTGGCTTACGCAGAGGATTGTCTTCCTAACGGTGTGCTTGGATTGAATGCAGATTTGTTCCGGGATTACGTTCAGCACGTAGCTGATCGTCGTCTGGAGAGAATCGGATTGCCAGTTCAGTACAACAGCCCGAACCCATTCCCTTGGATGAGCGAGACGATGGATTTGGCAAAGGAAAAGAATTTCTTTGAGACACGCGTCACTGAATACCAGACCGGTGGAAAACTGGATTGGGACTAGTGAAGCTTGGTTGAGGCCGCCGGCTTTTAGCCGGACGAGATAAAAATCGAATAACCCGTCGCAAATTTGCGGCGGGTTTTTTTATGGTCTACGGCAGAGAGGGGGAAGACTCTCTCTGACTCCAATTCCTTGCGTGCGCCTCTTTAATCGTTGTAATTGGAATTTTTGTCAGAGTTAAAGACCGTGTAGAGCAGATTGAATTGACCGGAAGTCAGTCATCCGGGCCGTTCGCGTGAATAATTGGCAAGAATGATTTCTGGATCAGGATTCCAAGTTATTGAGCCGAATCTTTCTTAAGAGAAGTTCTGAATTTTGTAACGAGGCAAACGTGAATCAAGCCAACTCAAATTCGACATCGTCCTCTTCATATTCCGGGAATTTTACGTCCATCAATCCGGTGCGTACTTCGGAGTTTACCTCAGGTCGTTCAAGTGTTGGAAATGCTAAATCTGAGTATCTTGATCAGGTGCTAAGTCGGATTGACGGATGCGCAAAACTGGTCAAAGAAGAGTTGGATTCCTATCAGGCGGCAGACCCAGGTGATAATGCCAGCCCACGTACGGATTACTTGCTCTCGGTAGTAATTCCGGTTTTCAATGAAATTAATACGATCGGCAGAATTTTGACCCGAGTTGCTGCGCTGCCGTTGAATCTGGAATTGGTCATCATTGATGACTTTAGTACCGACGGCACGCGAGAAGTTCTTAAGAAGCTGATTGGTATGCCAAATGTAAAAATCATTTTGCAAGATGAGAATCAAGGCAAAGGTGCCGCACTGCGTACCGGGTTTATGCATGTTAAGGGTGATTTAGTGGTCGTTCAGGATGCCGATTTGGAGTACGATCCACGCGATATCCCTCGGTTGATTCAACCGCTATTGCGCAAGGAAGCCGATGTAGTTTATGGTTCTCGATTTATTGGCGATGAGCAACAGGATGAGTCCTGGATTCATCGAACCGGCAATGCAATTCTGACTGGAGCTTCCAATCTCTTCAGTGGGCTAAAATTAACGGATATGGAGACTTGCTATAAAGCCTTTAATCGAGAAGTGATTCAGGCGATTAGAATTGAGCAAGATCGGTTTGGAATTGAGCCAGAGATCACGGCGAAGTTGGCAAGGCGTGGCTATCGATTTGCTGAGGTTCCGATTTCTTATGACAGTCGAGGCTATGACGAAGGCAAGAAGATTGGCGTTAAGGATTTAATTAACGCGATTTATTGTATTGGTCGTTACGGGATTTCTGACTGAACCAGACGCGCTCGCTTGCCATTATCTGACCGGCGGTGATAATTTGATTACATCGGTGGCAATGTCTCGTTGCTGGGAGTGACTTCGTGCCGCTGGAATTTCTATTTCATGAAGTTGCTGTATGGAATTAATATTCCTGCTTTAATTTTCATCTTACTGTGGAGAGAGTAAATCGTGCTGAAGCGATCTCAAATCGTTGGAATGTTGCTGGTTTCTTTGATGGCATTTTTGGCTGCAGAGTCTCAAGCGCAATCGAGTCCTCGGCGTATTATTTACTTGGAAATTTCTGCGGATTCGCGAGCCCGAGTGGGAGCACAGCAGCAGTGGCTGGAGATGCTTCAAGGCGTTGGGGCGGACCGGGTTGTTTCGAGAACTTTGAGAGATGGACGGGTCGGGATTGAAGAGACGAAGATGACTTCTGCGACGGTCATTAAGGTCTCGGGAGTGATTGCCGGCGACCGTCTCAAGTTGCCCGGAGGGAGTTTTTCCATTCGTGACAAAGCCGGCATTAGTGAATTATTGAAGCGGCTTCGAGATGACGGAGCAGAGGTCGCGATGGCTGAGAAGAAAGCGTTTGGCTTAACTTCAGTGCAGTTGGTGGCACTTCACCAGCGGCTCTCGCAGCCTGTGGATTTTGACACCAAAGGGCGCAAGGCGGGCGAGGTAACGGCGGAACTGGTCAAAAAAATCGGGATTCCGTTCGTGTTGGATTCATCGGCGAGGGCGGCGGTGAATGGTGATGAACTAGTTCTCGATGAGCTGAAAGGGCTGTCAATGGGGACGGCGCTAGCGGCGGTAGTTCGCCCACTTGGTTTGGTGATTGAGCCAAAGCGTGAGCAGGGTAAACAACTGGAGATCCACTTGCAGGATACGCGTCAAGCAAAAGAAAATTGGCCAGTCGGTTGGCCGTTAGAACGAGTGCCTGTAGCAGTGGCACCGACATTGTTTGACAAGATACCGCTTGAAATTCGCAACTTTCCGCTCGCGGCCGTCCTCAGTGCGATTGAAAAAAAGTCAGGAGTCAATTTCTTAATTGACTACAACACGCTTGCCCGAAAAGATGTCGACCTGGCGACGACAAAAGTGACGCTCGTTGAGAACAAGGTGGCTTTGCTGGTTGCAGTTTCGAATGCGTTGAAGCAAGCCAAGCCGCGCCTTTCGTGTGAACTGCGAATGGATGAAACTGGGAAACCCTTTTTGTGGATTACGTCGAAGTAAAGAATCAATCGTCAAGTATTTCTGTTGATACGAATTGATTTACTTTCCAGCATCGTCGAGATGGATTCGCATGATGGCTCCGCTAAGCGGTTGCAACTCCCAGTGGCCATTGATTGGGCGATTTTGGACTTCCGCTTTGACCATGTAACGGGTCAGTCCCTGTCGCTCGAGGCCCACATTGGTGATGACGCCATCGAAAGTGGCATTTTCGTTGCGAGCCCGTTGAACGGTGACCGTCACACGCTTCCCTCGCACTTCTTCCGGATTGAGGTCAGTGATTTCGATAGCGCCCTGTACCCAGAGTCGGTCCATTCTCGCGATTCGCATCACGGCTTCCCCTTTTTGGACATACTCCTGAGGCTTTTTCATAATCTTAATAACCGACGCATCAAACTCGGATTGCAGGATATGGCCTTCAACGTGTTTTTTGGCTTCGAGGTATCTTGATTCTTCGAGTCGTTTTTCTAAACCTGCCTTTTGTTGTTCGCGGATGGCTTTGTCTCGTTCAAGAGCAGCAATTTCCATCGTATATATTGCCATCAGTCGGTCGGATTCAGATTTGGATCCTTTGTCAGCCAGTCCGGAAGTTTTGCGTGCCTCGATGGCGGCGACCTTGTATTTCTTTTCGGCGGCTTCAATCGCTAAAGAATCCTCAGCGGCATCAGCAGCAAGTTCATATCGCAATTTGGCTTGCTGGAGAACTTGTTGAAACAGGTCGTCGTCAATTTTCCCCACAACCGTTCCTGCTTTGATTGTGTCTCCCTCTTTTACACTGAGAGACAGAATAACGCCGCTTTCTTTGGCAGGAAGCATGATGTCATCAATAAAGCTAATGGTGCAATTTTCGAGATCGAGTTTGTCTCGAGAATCAGAGCCTTGGGTGCCGGTCGAAGCGGCGTTGCCCGGTTGTTGAAAGGTTGGGGTTGATGCATAGGCCGCGGAGATGGCAGGCGTCGTGGTCTTGTCGATTGATTCGGAAGATGAGCGTGTAGGTTGCGCAGCACGGAAGGGTACTGTATTGAATCCTGCGCGCGGTTGGATCGGCTGGAGAATACGACTGGACGTTTGCGCGTGGGTTGCGGTAACTGTTAAGCCGACCGTAAGGAGCATGAGCACCGATTTCAAAAACCTTGGTGTTGCCGGAATTCTTGACATAATTTACCGATCACGAAAACGGTTATTTTGCTTCAAAATTAAACTGCTTTTTCCTAAAAATCGGAAATACGGCCTTAGATATTTAACCCGCTTTCCGGCAGCAGACGTTTCAGTCTATACGAGCTAGCATGCCTTTGGGTCGCTTTCTTTTGTTTGAGAATCGAGCGAGCCGAAGTGTTAGATGAAATTGGCGATTATAGCGACTACAACCATGGTCGAGCCGATGATTAACTTTCCGAGGGTGCCAAAAAGCCGGCCCAGGAAGGCGGCGGTGCTGATTTTTACACTGTCGGGGTTAGACTTGCCTATCCATTTTTCACCGATAAAAGCACCAATGAAAGCTCCGAGTGAGGCAAAGAACAGGGAGCCGATAAGGCTGCCTACCAGCGGAATGGGTATCGGGAGGCCGAGTATTGCTCCAGCAATTCCGCCAATGACTGAGCCAATGACGGACAGGGTAGCACCGCGACTGGAGCCACCCATTTTTTTGGTCCCGACAACGGAGGTGCCAAATTCAATTGCTTCCCCAAGGGCGGCGAGTCCAATGAGAACGGCGATGGTTAACCAGGTGATGTCATATTGTTCGGGGCCAAACAGCATCCAAAGCAGGCTTAGAACGACGATGAGCCAATTTCCAGGCAAGCCGATCAAGTTAAGGACCCAGAAAAAGATCAGCAGAATGATGAATAGGGCAAACAGCAAATAAACCATGGGAAGCCGATCGGATTGTTTGACGGCGGTAATGCTAAAACAGGAACAACACTTTTGATTGTACCGTTTCGATCATCTCATGGAAAATCACAAATCCTGTTGCTCGTGTGCCACAAATGACTTTCGCGTTAACGCGAGTTTCGGCACGAAGCAGTTGGGGGTCGATTGCATCGTTGGAGAATTCAACACGGACCAGCGCCGTGTTTCCTTCATCTGAGTGGACATCGAGTTTTTCATCGATGTCCAGTACCACTCCGGTGTATTCCGTTCCAGGATTGGAGAGCAGGGCGAAAGTAACTTTAAGTGGTTGCTCGCTGGCTTGCATTGCTTTAGTAAGATGCCCAAGACGGCGTTCTGGCATTTCCAGTTCGATAACCCACTCAGTGTTTGGATTGACGATTGTCATGAGATTCTGACCGCGAGTCACGGGACGATGCATTAGATTTTGCTTGGCGTTCCAGTTGATGACACGTCCGGTTGCTGGGCTTGTGACCGTCAGAAGTTGCTGTTCCTCTAAACGAATTTTTAATTCACGTTGGAGGTATTCGATGGTTTTGGTTGCCAGAGCGATATTGTTGCTTACTTCGACTGACTCGAACTGGCTTAGGTCATTTCGGTTTTGAAGTTGAAGGTTGGAGTTTCTTTCGGCTTCTTGAATTGCGATTTGGCCGTTGATTTGATCGATCGCAAGTTCGAGGTCACTGTTTTGCATTTGTGCCAACGGTTGACCTTGCTGAACTAACGTATCGCCGTCGTCTGAAATGAAGATGGTCTCCATCGTGCCATTAATTTTTGCAAACACTTCGTGCTGTTCTGTCGGAATCAAACTCCCTTTCGCTCCGAGTCCAAAAGTGCATGGGAAGCAGGTTAGAAAAACCAACAAGACAGTGATTGTTCCGATGATTGAGATTGTTTTGGTACGTCTGCTGGATTGAAATAGCGAAACGAATTGCCCGAGCATCTTCCAGGCGGGAAGTAGGAAGATTTGCTGGTGTTCGGTTGCATTGGTCAGTGCCGACTGACAGTGAAGGGCAACGGTTTCAATGTTGTTTTTTAATTCAGGGGTGACGCGGGAATCGCTAAGCTGTTCAACGATCAGTGCCCCCACGGCAGGCGGTTTATTTTGAGGCAACGATGGGTCTGATGGTGGATTGGATTCGCGAAAAAGAGGAAGGATCGCAAGCATTTTCGTATGTGAACGATCAACGTATTCGTGTAAGGGCTCTCTTAATTGCGGAGCCAGGTTGTCGCTCGTGCCGGAATACCACAGCGGTTCTCTCGTTCGTATGATTAAGGAAGTGAGGTGAGCTAGTTGCTTGACTTGAGTTGCTCGACGTTCGATCGTATCTAAACCACTGACGGCATCGACTCGGCATTGCCGGTCGCGGCCTGTTGCAACGCTCACGCGATCACATTCGAGGAGGCGACGTCCCTCGTTGGCGATGGCATAGGCGACGTCTTGAGTATGGAGGCTTTGGTGAATAGTCCCAATGAATTGTTCGCGACGTTTCCACATCGCACGTTCGAATGCATAGGAGCGGATTTTTTGATTGCTGAGGAATTCGCTGGCGACGTCACCCATTTGAGATACGAATTTTAGATACCCTCGCTGAGTAGTGAGTCCCGCGCCGGGCCGTTGGAATACTTCGATAAGGCCAACGGCTGTTTTGTCAATTCTAAGAGGTTGTAATATCAGGAGATATTCGGTCGGGTTCCCTGCCGGATTATCTCGCCGGGCACCGGAGGCGGGTTGCACCAGCAACGGTTGTTGTGTGTTAAGCGTCTTTTGCAGCAGTCGTTGATGTTCGATCGCTGCAGTTTGATCGGTCAATTTCAAGGTTTCTGGAACATTGATATAATATTTCAGTGCAAGGTTTCCAGATTCGGAATCGACCATCCAAATGGCCGCGCCCGTCGAAGCGAGGGCAGTCGTAATGCGCGGGGTAAATCCATCCATGAATTCATCGACGGTCGAACTGTTCTGCGCAAATTGATGGATCTCTTCGACGAGAGTTCTAATATGGTTTTTGGTTTGATTAACCAGTCCCGGGTCGACGGTGCCGGTTTGTTTCTGTGGTTCAATGTTTGAATTCAGCTGCTCTGGGGGAGAGACTGATACGGTTTCAGGGTTCGTCGGTTGGTGGTGAGGTGCGGGTGGCCCAGTCGGGTCTGCAATGAAATTGCCGAGATTGGGGGTATTAAATTGTGGAGAAGGTTGCGACATTGAAAAGTAGCGATTGTGCTTCGATGACGATGGACAGTTGGACCCGCTTTAAGTGATAATGCGTGGGGACTTTCCTTGAAATCGTTGGTCTTGGCAACCTTGATTCGTTAATGCCAGCATTTTTGCGAGGGTATGGTAAGGATTCTTTGGCGACAGCACTTTGTTACTGCTGGAGAGTCCTTAGGGATCGAGTGAGCATTGCAATTAATTAACTTATGTTTGGCGTGGATTTATGCGATTTATTGGCGAACTAGATGACTCTCGGCAGGCAAGGAAGTTTTCTGCGTATTTGCTCGTAAAGGGTATCGAAACTCAGGTCGACGAGCTTGACGAAGGGAAGCGTTGTGAGATTTGGGTGAAGGATGAAGACCAGTGTGACTCCGCGCTGGCTGATTTCAAAGCTTTTCAATTGAACCCTGACGATTCCAAGTATGACGGAGCTGTACAGCAGGCTCAGGTTCTTATGCGGGCAGAGGAAAAAAAACGCCAACAGGCGCAGAAGCGAATGGTGAAAGTTTCAGGAGGCGCCCTGCCCAAGCGCAATCAGTTAACGATTGGAATCATCATCGTCTGCGCCGTGGTTGGGCTAATGACTAGCTTTGGTGAAGGTTTGGGCAGTGGGGAAGGTGCTCGGGTGAAGTATGATGATCCGGTTTACAGAGCGCTTCAATTTGTCTGTTTAAGTGAAGCTGATCTGCGAAACGAACTTAAGAGTTGGGATGGCTCCGACCCAAATGATGATATTAGGTTACGCCTTGCGAGTATTCGACGCGGCCAAATTTGGCGATTGTTTACCAATGTTTTCATTCATTACGGAATTTTCCATCTCATTTTCAATATGATTTGGTTTTTCCAATTTGGAACTTTGATTGAAAATCGTTACGGCGCATCAAAGTTTGTAGCGCTTCTGCTGGCGACGGCAATCTTTTCAAGCCTGCTTCAAGGGATAGTTCCCGAACGGGTCGGAGGGAGTGTGCCGTTTCTCACCGCTGGCGGGTATTGGATAAGTGCTTTTGGCGGGATGTCCGGAGTGGTTTACGGGCTGTTTGGATTCATTTGGATGAAATCGACTTTTGACCCAAATTTCGGTTACCGGCTTTCACAGTCAACGATCATCATTTTGATGGGATGGATGTTTTTCTGCATGCTACCTGCGGAAATGCGAGCTGGAATTGGATTCGGTAGCAATGTCGCCAATTGGGCGCATGGCGTGGGGTTGATCGTAGGGCTCGCCGCAGGTTATGTAACTTCCGTCACTCGTCGCTAATGACCCCCAAGCATTTGATTCAGTAAATGACTTTGATTCAACGAAATATCTTTAACTATTTGTTGATTGCGTTGTTGGTGGAATCTGCTTGACGAGGCGAAGATTCGACCTGTGTATCGACCCGTTTCCAACCAAGCGGAACGCTGGGTCGAACGAAAGCTCCGAAGAAATCTTGAAGTTTGAATAATTGATTATTCAATTCGCGATCCTGAAACTGGAAATAGGTACTGGTTTCATCACCGCGGGCCGGGTCGTAGTTAGCCGAATAAAGATGCATTGCAGAAGGGAGAAAGTCTTTCCGGGCAATGACGAGTTCAATTTTGGAATACGTTCGGGCGTCTTGGATTCGTTTTGGGTAAAGCTCGAGCCAGTACTCATCCTGAACACCTTCGGGGGTTGCTGAACGCACCCAGTAACGTTCCTGAATTACTTTTTTCTCTGCACCAAAAATAAATGGAAGAGGGCTCTCTGCAACATTCCCCTGCATACTTGGAGGGATTTTTGTTTCATAAAGACGTTTTGTGCTGAAGTCAAAATCGAACAGACTTTTGCCATCGCAGATCCAACGCTCTTGCGACACCGCATCATTGGCTTGTCGATATTCTGCGTCGCCATTGGGCGTCTGTGGCGGGCGGGAGAACTGAAGTACGTTGGTCGTTTCGTAACGAGCTCGATCGGGGGCTGCAAATCTAATTTGGCCTTGGGTAATTTTGTGAGCGGCAAGTCGGTTGCTGCGAGGGTCACGCCAATTAACAGCCTCACTGTCGTACTCATATCGGATAAAACCACAACGGTATTTTTCAACTCGTTTGCTATTTTGTTCCCAGAAATCTAGCAGATCATTGACATATTTTTCATGTTCGGGATCGAGGGGAAACCCTGGGGGTTGCCTGGTTGGGTTGGCAAGGGCTTGCTGTTGCGCTTGAGCCGTAGCGGCCATTTGTTCGGGTGAAAGCTGAACTTTTTGAGGTTGGTTCGTTGTTTCTTGTAACTGAGTCTGTGCCAAAACTGAGCTGGCAAGGATCGAGCCCGCTAACATTGACAGACAAAACGCCAGTTTTGAATTAATACACCCGTTAAGCATTTCTTCTTCCTTGAATCAAAGCCTTTTCTATCGCGCACGGAATCCTCGTGCGGTGCTGAGTCTATCACTTCGTTGAGGAGTGACCTAGGTGAATCGAGCCGCTAGCATTTTTGGAGGGCAGGGTAGGGGAGCTAACCGAGGTGGCTTGATTCAATTCCACCAATGGCGTCGACGACGAGGGCTCTGAGGTTGGGGGCGGCGATAGCAGCGGCATCGATGACTTCCTGGCCGGAAGTCGCTTCGAGTACATCTGGTTTGGCGACATTCGATACGACGGACATCGCGAGAACGCGCATTCCATAACGGCTTGCAACATTGGCTTCCGGAACCGTGGACATTCCAACGACATCGGCCCCCGCTTTTTTCAAAAATCGATATTCAGCCTTAGTTTCATAGTTTGGGCCGAGCATGGATGCGTAAACGCCTTGATGCAACGTGAAATCTTGCTTTCGTGCGCAAGCGATGGCTTGGGCGATTAATTTCCGATCGTACAGATCGCTCAATTGCGTCGGCCGCTGCTGATTCGTGGGCGGTGAAAGGTGGGTAGTGGATCGAAACATGAAATCGAGGTGACTTTTGATCAGCATGATCTCGCCACTTTTGTAATTGGGATTAATTCCTCCGGAGGCGTTACTGATGAAAAGAGTTTGGATGCCCAGATGGTTCATCACGTGAATGGGGAGTGTCGAAAGATCGACTGGGTAGCCCTCATAGAGATGGAACCGCCCTTGCATTGCGATGATATTTGCGCCGGCGAGCCGCCCGCAGATCAGTTGCCCCTGATGACCGGTTGCTGTGCTTTGTGGAAAGAACGGGATTTGTTCGTAGGGAAGAACCAAATCGACGGCGATTTCGTCGGCAACTTGTCCCGCGCCAGTTCCCAAAACAATACCGAAAGCGGGACTAGATCCCCAATGGTTGGAGATATAATCCGCGGCTTTCTTGATGATGGTGGGGAATTCCAAAGGCGCGAGCGACTATTTAAAGGGGGTGAAAATGAAGGCGGTAATCGAATGGATGGTGTAACGGGAGTCGTATTTGTTTTAGTCGAGTATCTCTAGGTTACTTCCTCTGCTAACACGCCGAGCACCAGTTCCGTCAATTTCGGTTCGGCTTCGTTGGCAATGCGAATGATTTCGTTAACGTCCGCTGGTTTGAGTGCATCGGCGAGGCACATGTCTGTGATGATTGAAAAACCAACGACCCGCATACCGGCATGGATTGCCACGATGACTTCGGGGACAGTCGACATGCCGACGACATCGGCGCCGATTGTTCGAAGGAATCTATATTCCGCTCGAGTTTCCAGGTTGGGACCGGCTACGGCGACGAGCACTCCCTGGTGTGCGACAATGTCCTGGGCTCTCGCGATGCGAAGGGCGCGTTCAATCAGTTGATGGCAGTAGGGTTCACACATGTCAGGGAAACGCGGCCCCAAGCGATCGTCGTTAATTCCAATCAGCGGATTGTCTCCCATCAAGTTGATCTGATCTTCGATCAGCATGATGTCTCCCTCGGAGAAGTAGGGATTCAATCCCCCAACGGCGTTAGAGCAGACCAGGAGGTCGGCACCGAGCGCTTTCATAACTCGGACTGGAAGGGTGATTTCTTTGAGGGGATAGCCCTCGTACATGTGAATCCGCCCTTCCATCGCAATGACTGGAAGACCATTGAGCGTGCCGCAAACGAGTTGCCCTTTGTGGGAAATTGCCGTGGACTGCGGGAAGTTGGGGATGTCGGCGTAGTCGATCGAGACTGCGTCCTCAATTTTTTCAACAAGTGATCCCAAACCAGTGCCAAGGATGATGCCGGCTCTCGGTGTTTGGGACCATTGGGATTGAATAAAGGCAACTGATTCCTGGATCTTATCAAACAAATCAAGCATAACTGTATCCTGAGTTCTGAAGTTCAGCGCTCCAACCTACCCGACACTGGTTTTAGTGCTCAAGTGGCTATCGGTTGAACCGGTGTAAAACATTGGTCGAAACGGAGTGGCAAAAGCGTGCCGTGTTTGTTTTGCAGAGCTTTTTACTTGGTTTCGGAGCCTTCCAGTTTTTTTGAGGCAATTTTTTTAGCCATTGGTTCAAACTTGAATTCGTTGACGAGTTGTGCAGCGATCGGATCTACTCGCTGGGAAACCGACTCCGCCATCGTAAAGACGAGCGTTACTCTTCGGCCGTCTTCATTGGCCACGTGGTAATAGAACCAGTTGACCGGCACGCCCTCTTCCTCACCCCCAACCACGACTTGCAGTGCCATGTGTCCAGCGAGTGTCGGGAGAGTTGTTGCTGCCAAAAGAACGGCGTTTTCGTCCGCCGAAATAATTTTGGCAACTTCGGTTTTGTAGTCATCAAGGGTCAGTGGATTGTCGGCTGGACGCGAAGGGAGTTGGACGATGTTGCATTGTGCGAGAAGTTCGTTTCCATCGATGAAGCGAAGAACCGCAGCATCCTGCTCAGTTGCAATCATCTTCCAGCGAGGTTCGTAAGTCACCGAGAATTTTCCCGCCTCACTTTGCCAGCGAACACGTTGACGAATTTTATTGTCTTTTCCGGTGTATTTGGCCAGTGATTCGTTGGAAAGTTTATCGGTGGTGGCGTTCGTGATGCGGATGTCGATTTTGGTCTTTCCGTCAAACCCGGGAGCAATTTGGCCGGGGCCGCGGCGCTCGCGGACGGTCAACTTGAGGCTCGACAACGAATCATCCACACGGTTGATCGTCGCAATTCCACTGAGTTCCATCTCCGTGACGACGTCGTTCACGTCACCGAGTAACGTGCCGATGATATAAACACGTGCTGATTTGGAATCGTATTTCTTAAGCAGAATTTTTACTTTGGATTCTTCAATTCGATTCAGTCGAAGCATTTTGGCGAGCGCTTCAACGGGCGGCTCCCAGCTGTCACCTTCTTTAACCGCTTCTCGGCTAAAGACGGCAGAGAGCGTCATTGGATCCGCGGGGTTTTGAATTAACTCAAGCTCTGCCTGGTCTAAGACGCCTGACATTGAGGCTAGTTCAACTTGTTCGCCAGACTTTTCCCTAAGTCGAGCAACGATCAGTTGATTGTTTGAATTAAGCTCAGGTTTCGTCGTACCCCGATCAAGTTTGATCCGTCCATTTGCATTTTCGAAAAAGCGGATCGACTGCTCATCGCTGGTCGTTCTTTGGAAAAATGATAATTTCGCATCGACATTTAACGGGAGAGGTACAATTTCTCCCGTCTCATCGTTGGGAACCGTCACGGTTCCGCTGTGCATGAAATCCGAAGTAACCCGGCATTGGGACCCTTTTTCAAAAGTAACGCGGAGATCGATGGTCTCTTGGGCAAAGGCGGAGGATGCAAAAACGACCAAGACTAAGGCGAAATGAGTCAGTTGGCAGCAAAAAGTCGGAAATCGTTGGTTTTTAAGCATTATTCTTTCCAAGAAGTCGTCTAAAAGGCGCGAATTATGGGGTGTGTTCAAAAACACCGCTGTTTGGTCAACAATCGACCAATTTTCGTCTCAAATCGAACAATCTCGTCTCGATCCGAAATGTTTGCCAGGGCCTCTGATCAGTCGGATTTAGGAAGAAAATTCAATTTCAGGCGGAAAAAACAGGTGATTTGTGTTTATTCGTGTGTTTTCAGGGCGTTTTGGAACGTATTTTGCAGCCCTTAAATTGTTAACTTCGGCGAAACAAAGCCTTTTTATCAAGTGACTTTCGGTTGATTGGGAGCTTTGGGAGGAATTGCTGTCGGTGAGTCGTTGCGACTTTCGGATGGTTGTCGGGGTGAGCGAGTACGAGTGCATCGAACCTTTGTTGGATTGGCTCGTAACTAAAACCGTAAGAACACTGAGGTTCGGTCGGTTTACATGATCAGGATGATCGTAGATGTTAGGAGTCTCGGAGTTTTGAATTGAGTGCGATTGGATAGTCGTGCTTAGTTGGAGCAAAGAGACACAAAGGAAATAAGGCTTGTCATGCACTCCGATTACAAATGTGATTCAATTCGAGATTTACGCGATCAGCAGGTGCGTTTTGCACCACGGGACAAGAAAATTGAGCAAGTCGATTGTGCCGAAAAACTGCTGCGCGATATTCAGCTCGATCGAGATTATAATTTTGAATTTGTTTGTTTTCGAATTACTGGTTTCCGCCCAGAAAAATCAGCGATTGTAAAAATAAAAGGTGAGAACCTCCGTCACGACTTGCATTGCTTTATCGAAGACCTTTCTGATTCGGCCAACGTCAGCGCGGAAGAATTCGGACAGCCAGTTCATACCGTCGATGATTTAAGCAAGATGTTTAACGTTTCGACTAAAACGATTTCGAGATGGCGCCAGCAGGGTTTGGTCAGCCGCAAGTTTATTTTTAACGGCGGGCGTCGGCGCGTTGGTTTTCTCCATACCAGTGTCGATCAGTTCATCAAACGCAATCGGCAGAAGGTCAAGCGGGGCGCACGGTTCAGCCAGTTAAGAAAAGCAGACAAGGACGAGATCATCGAACGCGCTCGCCGGCTTGCCAAGGCCGGTGGTTGTCCCGCCGATATTACGCGTCGGATTGCCAAACATATGGATCGAAGTGTTGAGACGATTCGTTACACAATCAAGCAGTTTGACAGCGATAATCCAACAATTGCAGTGTTCCCGGATCAAACGGGTCCGTTGAATTTGGAGATGAAAGAGCGTGTGTATGCGGATTTCAGCGCTGGAAGATCTGCCGATTCGATTGCAAAGCGTTACGGCAGAACGAAGACAACGATTTATCGTGTCATCAACGAGGTGCGTGCTAACTTGATCATGGAGCTGCCTCTTGATTTTATGGACAACCCGGAATTCCACCGGCGAGCCGCGGAAAAGCGGATTGTGGATTCTGAGATGCCTGAACCTGAGACAAAAACTCGGAGGACAAAGCCACCAGCTGGTTTACCACGCTATTTGGCCTCGCTTTACGAAGTCGCTTTGCTGACTCGGGAGCAGGAGCAATACCTTTTCCGGAAATACAACTTTCTTAAGTTTCAAGCCAGTCGCCTGCGCGGGAAGCTTGATCCGTCCAATGCGAAGTCGTCTGAGATGGACACCATCGAGAAGCTTTATGATGACGCTGTAAAAATTAAGAATCGGATCGTTCAGGCAAACCTGCGTTTGGTGGTTTCGATCGCCAAGCGGCATGTTGCAGCAAGTGAAGACTTTTTCCAGCTGGTCAGCGATGGGAACATGTCGCTTATTCGAGCGGTTGAAAAGTTTGACTACTCTCGGGGTAACAAGTTCAGTACCTACTCCAGCTGGGCGATTATGAAGAATTTTGCACGTACCATTCCAGGTGCTTTCAAACAGCGCGATCGGTTCCGGCCCACCTCCGAGGAGGTTTTCCTAGCAAAAGCGGATCAGCGCACCGACCGTTACTTGTTGGAGTCTGAGCAGGATCTGAGGAAAAAGCAGGTCAATTCGATTCTTGAGATCCTGGATGACCGTGAGCAAAAGATTATCGTTTGCCGATTTGGTTTGGATTACAGTTTTGAGCCTCAGACTTTGAAGGAAGTCGGTGCTCAACTCGGGGTTACCAAAGAGCGAGTTCGTCAAATTGAAGCTCGGGCACTCAATAAACTCCGTTCTGCTGCTAAAGAGCAAAACATCGATCTACCTGACAGTATCTTCTTTGAACTAGAGTCAGGGAACTAATCAGCAGACGCTTAGTTTCGTATTGTGAGTTGATGCACAGCCACTGCGTTGCAGTGGCTGTGTTTTTTTATGGAGGGCTGGTCTGTGTGCGTTAGTAGTCGAGATCGTCTGGCTAGTTTCCGGAATCCAGGGGCCAGACGGACAAAAGACGGGCGTGCGCGGGGAGACGCGCAGTTCCGCGCTGCTCTTCGAAATTGAATGCCCGGAATGAAAGCAGTCGATTTAGGCGTTGAGTGAAGAATCGGGGCCTTGATTGGGCTCTTCATTCCACTTCAAGTTTGGCCGCTGCACCGGTTCGGGGGTGGTCGTTTTTGTCAGTTCACTGCACCGTTTTTCGTTTGTTGGGAGCAGTTCGAATGGCGATGGAAGCCAATTGCAGTCCGGGGGGCATTCAAATTGATAGGCTGGTGTCGTTATCTCAAACATTGTATCGCTTTCGCTTAGAGGTGATTTGAGGAGTTATTCGAAGATGCCTACGGGTCATTACGTGAATTCTCTCAAAAAGGTCTCTGTTTTCGGCTTTTTCGTTTGAGGTGAAGAATAATTAACGATTCATTGCTAGTTTGGGATGAATACGAAGGTGGCGAACTGGAGGGGTGGGGGTTGAAGTCGTTTTACAGCGGGTTGATGGAGTGGCTGAGATGTCCAGGGGCGCTGGTTTGTTGCCTAGAAAGGCCGAATTGAACGTCCAGTCGAGAAATGCCCCGAAATCGGCTCACTTCTCGTGGATATTTAGCCGATAGTCAGCGAGTCCCCGTTTAGATGGGGTAATTTCGTTGGGTCTTGGATTGTTCCACTGAAATTCTTGCAATTCGTATTGCAGGGTAAATCTATTTAGATATATTTACCCGACTAAACTTTACGCCGGCGTAGCTCAGTTGGCAGAGCAGCTGTTTTGTAAACAGCAGGTCGTGGGTTCAAGTCCCTCCGCCGGCTTTTCTCGTTCCCTTGTGGTTTTCACAGGGGAGTGGGTTGTGGATTGTTGTGTCAGAGATCGGTGGGATTGCGCGAAAGGCTTTTTTTCGCGTGTTTTCTGGGTTTTTGTCATGCGGCATTGAGTTTTTGGGGGGTTACCGAAGCGGTCAAACGGGACAGACTGTAAATCTGTTGGCTATGCCTTCGCAGGTTCGAATCCTGCACCCCCCACTGCTTCAAGTAGATTTTTCGATTGGCGAATTTGAAATCGCCGAAAGGGAAGAAATGGGCGAAATGGGTGGTTTGCTCCTGTTTCGTAGCTGGAAGTGGCTGATTTGGTGTCAATTAGGGAAAATGTCCGCTGAAATTTGGGTTTTTTTGCTCACTTGTCATTGGGGTTTTCGCCTAAGTTGTTAGATTGATGAGTCAAGTTGGTTGTAACACGCAGGAGCTGCTGCGTGTTGTGATTAGCGGGTGTAGCTCAATGGCAGAGCTCCAGCCTTCCAAGCTGGTGGTGAGGGTTCGATTCCCTTCACCCGCTCATTTGTAGATTGATAGGATTTGGGCTCGATCAAAACGGGCTTCGCTGCTGTAGCTCAGTGGTAGAGCGCGTCCTTGGTAAGGACGAGGTCATGGGTTCAAATCCCATCAGCAGCTCTGATTGTGGTTCGGCTTGGTGACTTGCTGCGGCGGGTTGGTTGGTCGATTTTTAACTTGGTTGTTGAGATTAAAAACAGAAGACAGGTAATAAGAAGGTATGGCCAAGGAAGAATTTAAGCGGACTAAACCGCACGTTAACGTCGGAACCATTGGGCACATTGACCATGGTAAAACAACTACCACTGCAGCGATTCTTGCAGTTCAGGCTGCGAAGGGATTAGCGGAAGCTAAGAACTACTCTGATATCGCGAAGGGTGGAACGGTTCGTGATGCGACTAAAACCGTTACGATTGCGGTCGCTCACGTTGAGTACGAGACGGAAAATCGTCACTATGCTCACATTGACTGCCCGGGTCACGCCGACTTTGTGAAGAACATGATTACCGGTGCTGCTCAGATGGATGGTGCGATCTTGGTCGTATCTGCTGCTGATGGCCCAATGCCACAGACTAAAGAGCACGTTTTGCTTGCTCGTCAGGTTGATGTGCCTGCTTTGGTTGTATTTCTAAACAAGTGTGATCTTGTTGATGATGAAGAGTTGTTGGAGTTGGTTGAAATGGAAGCGCGTGAGCTTCTAAGTAAATACGACTTTGATGGCGACAACTTGCCGATTGTTCGCGGAAGTGCATTGCCTGCACTGAATAATCCTGCGGATGAGGGTGCTTCTCAGTGCATCACTGATTTGATGGATGCAATTGATAGTTATATCCCTGAGCCGAAACGTGAAGAAGATCGTCCGTTCTTGATGGCGATTGAGGACGTGTTCTCGATCGAAGGTCGTGGAACGGTTGCGACGGGTCGTATTGAGCGTGGTGTGATCAAGACAGGTGAAGAGGTTGCGATCATCGGTCTTGAGGCTGAGCCTCGTATGACCACCTGCACGGGTGTGGAGATGTTCCGCAAGATTCTCGATCAAGGTCAGGCTGGTGACAATGTTGGAATTCTTCTTCGTGGTGTTAAGCGAGAAGACATTCAGCGTGGTCAGGTGTTGGCAAAGCCGGGTTCAATCACTCCGCACGCGAAGTTTGAAGCTGAGATTTACTGCTTGAGCAAAGATGAGGGTGGTCGTCACACTCCTTTCTTTAGCGGTTACCGTCCTCAGTTTTACTTCCGCACAACGGATGTGACTGGTACTGCGAATTTGACAGAAGCAGAAATGTGCATGCCTGGTGACAACGTCAAGATTTCGGTTGAGCTTCAGAAGCCAATCGCGATGGATGATGGTGTTCGATTTGCGATTCGCGAAGGTGGCCGAACGGTCGGTTCGGGTGTTGTGACGAGTATTGTCGACTAGTTGCGATGGATGGCTGGTCGTTGTTTGGCCGGTTGATTTCAATTTGGTAAGCGTCGTGTGGTGATTTCCGCGCGGCGCTTTCCGGCGATTTAAGGGCAGGCTCGTTCGTTTGGATCGGGTTGCTGTTGGTCAAGCGGAGGGGTGTAGCTCAATTGGTAGAGCACTGGTTTCCAAAACCAGCGGTTGCGGGTTCAAGTCCCTCCGCCCCTGCCATTTGAAGCGGTGTTGTTTAGTCGGCAAGTTTAGTATTGGTTGCAATTGGCTTTGGGTGCGTTGTTCGTGTTCTGAGTTGATTGTTTGTGAGGTTGCTTATGAGTTCGGCAGGAAAACAGAAGCAGGAAGCGGTTAGGCCGAGTCTTTTGTCGGAGTTGTTTCAGTTTGGGCTTTATAAGCCGAATCAGGGGCGGATTGTCCGGCAGGTGACTTTTTTGACAACTGCGTTTTTGGGGGTTTTGATTGCTTGGGAGATTAAGCGGTCGCCTTTGATGGGTGGTTTGGGTGCCGAGGGGTACCTTGTCATGTTGGCTCTTGCTGCGGTAATGGTTTGGTTTTCGTTTCGCTTGGTTAACTATTCTGTCTTTGCTGACTTTTTGGTTGCTGTTGAAGCCGAGATGAATAAGGTTTCCTGGCCGACGCGTCGGGAGTTGTGGAATGCTTCAGTGGTTGTGATTTTTGTGATCTTCTCGATGGCGGCGTTCTTGTTTTTGTTTGACGCACTGTGGACGAAGGTGTTTGAACTGATTGGCATTCGGTATTCCAGTTAGAGGTTGGTCGTTCGTTTGTGTGGTTGCAATCTTTTTCGGTGGCTAGTGAGTAGATAGATGGCAGATGACGAGGTAGTTTCGGACGATTCGGTCGTTACCCCTGAGGTTCAGGAGGTTGGTTCGGTGGATCCGTCGGCTGAAGTTGAGTCGCCTGAAGTTGAGTCGCCCGTCAGTTCTGACGCGGAGGTTTCCGCGGGTGAAGGGACGGTGGAAGAGGTCGTTGAAGAGGAGGTTGTTGAAGAAGAGTTGAATGAGTTTGGGTTTGCGGCCTCGGATATGGTCAGCGATGAGGATGAAGAGGAGGAGGAAGAGGGCGACGATGATGTGTCGCCGATTGAGGAGTTTGTCGACGGTGCGGTGGTGGATGAGGACGAAGCCGTTGAGATGAAGTGGTATATCCTGAAGGTTCAGGTTAACCGGGAGAATTCAATTTGCGATGCGTTGAAGCGTCGCGTGAAGGTTGCGGGGGTTGAGCGTTACTTCGGTGAGGTTTTGGTGCCGACCGAAGACGTTAGAGAGTTTAATAAGGCGGGTAAGCAGAGGATTACAAAGCGAAAGCTTTACCCTGGTTACATTGTTGTGAATATGGAAATCAACGATGACTCCTGGTTTTTGGTTCGGGAGACTTCGGGGATTGGTGATTTTACGGGGGCAGCTGGAAAGCCTGCTCCATTGACGCCTGAGGAGGTGTCTCGGATTATCGCGACAACGAAGCCGGAGGTTGAGGAGGATGGCGAGGACAATATTAAAACGGCCATTCCATTTAAGGTGGGTGATCGTGTCCGAGTTAAGGAAGGCTATTTTCAGAATCACGAGGGTGAGGTGTCTGCGGTTGACGAGCGGAATGGCCGCATCACCGTGATGATTAATATTTTTGGTCGACCTAATCCGGTTGAGTTGGATCACTGGCACGTTGAAAACGTTTAGCGTTTTTCGGGGCTGGCTGGTTACCGTAAAAGAAAAGTAGAAAGTGTTATGGCGAAGCAAGTAACGGGTGAAGCAAAATTTCAGGTTCCTGGTGGGCAGGCGACTCCTGCGCCTCCGGTTGGAACCTCGTTGGGTAAGTTTGGTATCAATCTTGGCCAGTTTGTGCAGCAGTTTAATGACCGCACGAAAGAGTATGCTGGGACTCCGATTCCGGTTGTGGTCACGGTTTATAACGACCGTACATTTGAGTTTGTTACCAAGAGTCCGCCGGCGGCTTCGATGTTGAAGATTGCTGCTGGGATTGCAAAGGGGTCTGGTGTTCCTAATCGCGATAAGGTGGCGACGGTAACTCGCAAGCAGATTGAAGAGATCTGCGAGAAGAAGAAAGAGGATTTGAATGCCCGTGATCTTGATCATGCCTGCCGGATGATTGAGGGGACGGCTCGAAGTATGGGAATTGATGTCGTCGATTAAGCCCGGCGGTTGATTGGTGTGCTGGGCGAGTACGGAGACGGCGTCGAGCTTTATTAGGCGTTAAACAATAAAGAGTTCAGAGTAATGAAGCGTTCCAAGCGATACACAGAGTTGTTGACTAAGATTCCTGAGCAACCGGTTGGTTTGAGTGAAGCCGTTGAGATCTTGAAGGGTTTTGATGGGACTAAGTTTGACCAGACGATTGAGATTCACATGCATCTCGGCGTAGACCCGAAGCAGGCGGATCAGATTGTTCGTGGTTCGATCGTGCTTCCGCACGGCATCGGCAAAACACAGCGAGTGGTTGTGTTTGCGAAGGATGCTGCGGCTGAGGCGGCGAAAGCAGCTGGAGCTGATGAAGTTGGTCAGGAGGATTTGGCCAAGAAGATCAGTGGCGGTTGGTTGGAGTTCGATGTCTGCATTGCCTCGCCGGATATGATGGGTGTTGTTGGACCGTTGGGGCGAGTGCTTGGTCCGCGAAGTCTGATGCCCTCTCCTCGGGCAGGTACAGTGACGCCTGATGTTGCCAAGGCTGTTGAAGAATATAAGGCCGGAAAAGTGGAGTTCCGAAACGATAGCGGAGGTAATGTCCACGCTGTTTTGGGTCGCTTGAGCTTTACTCCTGAGCAGATTCAAGAAAATGTCAGTGCTTTTTTGAAGTACATTGATTCCTTGAAGCCGAGTTCGGTGAAGGGGGCTTATGTGAAGAACATCGCGCTGACCTCGACGATGGGTCCCGGAATTCCATTGGCTGCTTAGTCGTTGGGGTTTAGGTGGCTCTCGAGTTAAACATACAGTTTGAAAACGTAATGAAGTGAAGCAAAAGTTATGAGTAAGTTCGTAAAAGATTTGTTGTCTAAGGATCTCGCCAGTCGACTTGATGGCGTGACGGATTGTGTCCTGGCAGATGTAGTAGGAATGGATGCAATTTCCTCGACTGATCTTCGAAGGCGTCTTCGTGACAAAGGGATTGGGATGATGGTTGTGAAAAACAGCCTCGCTCGCCGTGCGACAGAAGGCACTTCACTGGCTCCAGCATTTGAGGGGATCGAAGGGTCTCATGCAGTGCTTTGGGGTGCGGAGGATTTTGTTTCGTTGGTCAAGGAGGTGACGGAGCTTAACGAGGATGAAGAGGCTTTTGAGAAGTTCGAAGCCCGTGGTGGAGTCATGGATGGGGAGCAGTTGACTCCCGAGCGTGTTAAGGAGATCAGTAAGTGGCCAAGTCGTGCTGAACAGCTCAGCATGTTGGTGGGTCAGATTCTTGGTCCAGGTTCGACTTTGGCAGCGCAACTTATTGGCCCTGGTGGTCAATTGGTAAGCCAGATCAAGCAGGTCGGCGAAGAAGAGGGCTAGAAATAAACGGCTTGGCCGTGGATATAGAGTTCGTTTGCCCAATCGCGGAGTCGGCAAGTCGAATAGAAGTTGGTCGGTTTAAACTGGCTGGCTTGTTCATAAAAGTGTTCAGTTTGATAATGAATTTTGAGAAGCGGGTTCCGCAGCCTGTTTTCTCGACGATACGAAAGGGTGACTCCAATGTCCGAAGAAGCAGCAACTGTAGAATATTCTGATGAAGCCAAGAAGCTCGGTGACGAAATCGCCGGGATGACTTTGAAGCAAGCTAAAGAGCTAAGTGATTACCTCGAGAACGAGCACGGCATTAAGGCTGCTGCTGGTGGTGGTGGTGTAATGGTCGCCGCTGCAGGTGGTGGCGGCGAAGAAGCTGCTGCAGCTCAGACTGAGTTTGACGTAGTCTTGACTGGTTTTGGCGATAAGAAGCTTGATGTTGTCAAGGTTGTTAAGACAATCACCGGCGCATCGTTGATGGAAGCCAAGAAAATGGTCGAAGGCTGCCCAGCGACACTTAAGGAAGCGGTTTCGAAAGAGGACGCTGACAAGATCAAAGCGGATGTCGAAGGTGCTGGCGGAAGCGTTGAACTTAAGTAGTTCACTGCGACTGGCTCTGGCTTGAAAGCCAGAGCTCGGGCCGCGTTTATCCATGAGGGTGGTTGACGCGGTCACTTTGGTTGTTTTTGGCAACCGAATGAAGTAGGCCAAGCATCGCGGAATGGAACGGCTCCGCGGTGCCCTGGGTCTTGAGAGGATTTTGATTTTCAAGGTCTTCGTAAATAGCCAATTCAAGCGATGTGTTGTTCATTCACCAAAGTCAACCGTGACGTGTCTTTTTTAGGGTGCGGAAGCAGTTGGCCAATTCAGGGAACGATATGCTCGGGTATCGCACACTTGGAGATTTTTTGAAAATCCAGGACTTGTGTTTGAAACCGGCGTGCGCGGATTCGTTAAATTGGATTCCTGCGGCTGTTGTTTTCCCGGTTTTGACTGCCTTCACATTGCCGTTTGTTCAGTCGGTAGATTTCGCGTTTTCGCGGACGGCTGGAATTGCGATTGAACCATCACTTACTCGACTAATCTGATACCGGAGATTCTGCGCTTATGGCAACCCCAGTTGAGCGACGATTAGCACCAGAAAAAGTTCGTGTGTTTGGTAGTGGCAGGGACTATCAAGTTCCGCCGGACCTCACAAAAATTCAAACCCACAGCTATCAAGCATTCCTTCAGTCGGATGTGCCGCTGGAAAAGCGTAAAGCGCAGGGCATTGAAGGCGTTCTACAGGAAATTTTCCCGATCGAGAGTTACGACAAGAAGCTGCAGCTCAGCTATGTTCGTTACGAATTGGGAAAGCCGCGCTACACGCCGTCGGAGTGCCGACAGTTAAGGTTGACTTACGGACAGCCCTTTCGGGTTTGGTTGCGTTTAGAGAAAGAGCAGCCGGTTGAAGAAGAGGTTTTCCTAGGTGATATTCCGATCATGCTGGGCGGCGGTGAATTTATCATCAACGGTGCCGAGCGTGTGGTGGTCAGCCAGTTGCATCGAAGTCCTGGAATTGACTTTGTGAGGGAGACAGATACGACCTCTGACAGGAAATTGGCAAGTTGCCGCGTGATTCCCGAGCGAGGTAGTTGGATCGAAGTTAATGCGACTAAGAAAGACGTTTTGACTGTTCGTATCGATCAGAGTGGTAAGTTTTCTGCGTTAACACTGTTGCGGGCAATGGATCCGAAGTACGGTGAGGATTCTGCAATTTTGAAGGCGTTTTATGACACGGCGAAAGTGAAAGTCGTGGATCGTCGAAGCGCTGGCAAGTTGGAAGGAAAAGTTGCTGTAGACGACATTGTGTACCCGCACACGAGCGATCGAGCCGGTGAGATTATCGTCGAAGTTGGACATAAGATCACCAAAGATGCTGCGGAAGCGATCTGCTCATCAGGTGTCAAGGTTTGCGAGATTATGCCGGCACCGAAGTCGCCATTGATCTTCAACTCTTTGATCGATGATTCAACGTCGAGCCATGAAGAGGCGTTGCTGAAGATTTACCAGCGGCTTCGTCCCGGAAATCCTCCTGCGCTCGAAAAAGCGAGGACTTTGTTCCATGAAAAGTTCTTCGATTCCAATCGCTATCGGTTGGGGCGAGTGGGTCGATTCCGAATCAATCGCAAACTGGATCTCGGTGTTTCTGAAAAGGAAATGACACTTCGTCCGGACGATATTTTAGCATCGATGAAGTACATTTTGGAGCTTTCCACCCCGGGTGGATCAGCTAATGTTGATGATATCGATCACCTTGGAAATCGACGGTTGCGTACCATCGATGAGCTGGCATGCGACGAACTCCGTAAAGGATTTTTGAAGCTTCGACGAACAGTGCAAGAGCGCATGAGCTTGAAAGAGCAAGATGACATGACGCCTAGTAGTCTCGTCAACCCTAAGAGTATTTCAGCAGCAATCGAGTATTTCTTCGGTCGTGGTGAATTGTCTCAGGTGGTGGATCAGACCAATCCGTTGTCTCAGTTGACCCACGAACGACGTCTGTCAGCATTGGGTCCGGGTGGTTTGAATCGTAAGCGAGCCGGTTTCGAAGTTCGCGATGTTCACATTTCTCACTATGGTCGTATTTGCCCGATTGAGACGCCGGAAGGTACGAACATTGGATTGATTTCCAGTCTCGCGATTTATGCAAGTGTCGACGATTACGGATTCCTGGTTTCTCCCTACGCGGTTGTAAAAAAGGGGAAAGTAACGGACGAAGTCGCTTGGCTTCGTGCGGATGAGGAGACGGAAGAACACATCGCACCGGCAGATACTTACGTCGAAGACGGCAAGATCGTTGGAAGTAAGCAATTGGGCGGGGCGATCATTGCTCGATACAAGGCTGACTTTGAGTTGGCTGACCCTGAAGTGGTGAGGTACATGGACATCGCGCCTTCTCAGATGGTTGGTGTTTCGGCCGGATTGATTCCATTCCTTGAGCATGACGATGCGAACCGGGCTTTGATGGGTTCCAACATGCAACGTCAAGCTGTGCCTCTGTTGGTAGCGGAGCCGCCAATCGTTGGAACGGGTATGGAAGTTCGCGTTGCTGAGAACTCGAGCATGCTGGTTCGTGCCCGACGTGGTGGTAAAGTCACTTATGTCGACTCTACCCGAATCGAAGTTGGTACCGACGTTTACGAATTGAAAAAGTACGTTGGCCTTAACGAGCGAACCTGTCAAAATCAAAAGCCACTTGTGGTGCCTGGTCAAAAGGTCGAACGTGGTGATGTGCTGGCGGACGGAGCGGCGACCTATAAAGGTCAATTGGCGCTCGGACGAAACGTGCTTGTCGGCTTTATGTCGTTCGATGGTTGCAACTACGAAGATGCGATCATCATCAGCGAAGAGCTCGTCAAGAACGATACTTACACATCGATTCATATCGAAGAATTCGACGTGGAAGTACGAGAAACGAAGTTGGGTCGTGAGGAATTCACTCGCGATATTCCGAACGTCAGCGAGAAAGCGCTTCGTAATCTTGATGAGAATGGCGTGATTCAGGTTGGAAGTTATGTCAAACCTGGCGATATTCTGGTTGGTAAGGTTTCGCCGAAATCGAAAACTGAATTGACGCCGGAAGAAAAATTGCTTCATGCGATTTTCGGTCGAGCAGGCGAAGATGTGAAAAACGATTCGCTGGAAGTTTCCTCTGGAATTGAAGGTATCGTGATCGATACCCAACGGTTCTCCAGGCGGATGAGCCTTTCCGAAGAAGAGCGAAAGGTTTTTGAGAAAGACTTGAAAGCCGCTGAAGCGGACGGCAATGAAGAAATTGCCAACGTTTTTGGTGTGATGGTTGAAGCGATCGAGAAAGTCGTGGGCAAGACGTTGACGGATGAAGACGAGACGCCTCTCTGCCGCGATCAGGATCCGAAGTTTGTGGCTGAGAAAGCAGCTAACTTCCGGCTCTCCAGCGTGATTGGATCGATGCGGAGCGATGACAAGATCAGCCAAATCGAAGCGATCTACAAAGAGATGTGGCCGGCGGTTGAGAAAACCATTGATGCTCGCGATCGTACCGTCAACAGTATGAAGCGGGGTGACGAACTGCGAAGCGGCGTCCTGCAGATGGTCAAGGTTTACATCGCCACCAAGCGAACGATTTCGGTGGGCGACAAGATGGCTGGGCGGCACGGAAACAAAGGTGTGATCTCGAAGATCTTGCCGGTTGAAGATATGCCTTATCTCGAAGACGGTACGCCGATTCAGATCATGCTCAATCCGCTGGGTGTTCCCTCGCGTATGAACGTGGGGCAGATCCTTGAGACCCACTTGGGCTGGGCTGGTTCTAAGCTTGGTTTCCAGGCTATCACGCCAGTATTTGATGGTGCTTCTGAGTCGGAAATCAACGAATGTCTGGCCGAAGCAGGATTGCCGAGCCACGGAAAGCACACGCTGTACGATGGGCGAACCGGAGTCCCCTGTACGCAGGAAACAACGGTTGGTTACATCTACATGTTGAAGCTTCACCACTTGGTGGATGACAAGGTTCACGCTCGAAGCACCGGGCCTTACTCATTGATCACTCAGCAGCCGCTTGGTGGTAAAGCACGGTTTGGTGGCCAGCGATTTGGAGAGATGGAAGTTTGGGCTCTGGAAGCTTATGGAGCGGCTTACATTCTTCAAGAATTGCTTACCGTCAAAAGTGATGATGTGGAAGGCCGGACTAAGATTTACGAATCGATGGTCAAAGGCGAGAACACCCTGGAGGCAGGTACTCCTGCCAGTTTCGATGTTTTGACAAATGAAATTCGTGGTCTTGCTTTGAACATGCAATTGGAAAAAAGACGCGGCTAAGCCCGCGGGCACAGCGGGGCAGTGGTTTAACCCTGCCCGCGTGAATGCCAAACGACTGTTTGCGTTGCAGTAGCTCTGACAGGCTTGAAAACGCTCCCCCTTAAAACAAACGATTTAAAAATACTTAAAAGGAGCAGGTGAATTTATGGCGACTGCCGACACCACCTACGATCGCATCAACGATTATGCTTCAGTCAAAATTTCTTTGGCTCGTCCTCACGATATTCGCTCATGGTCAATGGGCGAAGTGAAAAAACCTGAAACGATTAATTATCGTACTTACCGTCCAGAAAAAGACGGTTTGTTCTGCGAGCGAATTTTCGGACCAGAGAAGGACTGGGAATGTGCTTGTGGTAAGTACCGCGGCATGAAGTACAAGGGAATGATTTGCGATCGCTGTGGTGTGAAGGTAACCCACTCACGCGTTCGTCGTAAGAGAATGGGGCACATTGAATTGGCCGCTCCAGTCGTTCACATTTGGTTTTTCAAAGCAATGCCTAGTCGGCTGGGTAACTTGTTGAATATGAAGACCAGTAGTCTTGAGAAGGTGATTTACTTCCAGGATTACGTTGTGACTGACCCGAAAGACACGGATCTTGAGCGGCAGCAATTGTTGACTGAGGAAGAGTATCGCGCCGCTCGTGCTGAATTTGGTGATGGCAGTTTCACCGCCAACATGGGCGCTGATGCTGTGCGGGAACTGCTTGCTGAACTCGATTTGGTCAAGTTGTCGGATGACTTGCGGATTGAACTCGCGGAGACCGGTTCGAAGCAAAAGCGAAAAGATTTGACAAACCGATTGAAGATCGTCGAGTCGATTCGGGATAGTGACAATAAGCCCGAATGGATGGTTCTCGATGTAATTCCAGTGATTCCTCCGGACCTGCGTCCGCTCGTGTTGCTGGATTCCGGTAACTTTGCCACATCGGATCTCAATGATCTCTATCGCCGAATTATCAACCGCAATAACCGACTTCGAAAGTTGGTGGATCTCAACGCCCCGGAAGTGATCATTCGCAACGAAAAGCGGATGTTGCAGCAGTCGGTGGATGCACTGTTTGATAACAATCGTTGCAAACGTCCTGTGCTCGGTAGTAGCAACCGACCGTTGAAATCACTGACGGATATGATCAAGGGTAAGCAAGGTCGATTCCGCGAAAACCTTCTGGGTAAGCGAGTGGATTACTCCGCTCGTTCAGTGATCGTTGTGGGGGCTCGTTTGAAACTGCATCAGTGTGGTCTTCCAAAGAAGATTGCGTTGGAACTTTACCAACCTTTCATCATTCGCAAGCTCAAAGAATTAGGGCATGCCGATACGATTAAGAGCGCTAAGAAGATGCTCGAGCGGAAAGATGAAGAGGTCTGGGATATTCTTGAGCAGGTGATTCGCAACCACCCGGTTATGCTTAATCGTGCCCCAACGCTTCACCGCATGGGAATTCAGGCATTTGAGCCGATTCTTGTTGAAGGAAACGCGATTCATTTACACCCTTTGGTTTGTAAAGGATTTAATGCTGACTTCGATGGTGACCAGATGGCGGTTCACTTGCCGCTTTCGATCGAGGCTCAGGTAGAAGCGCATACTTTGATGCTTTCAACCAACAATATTTTCGCTCCGTCCAACGGCCGACCAATTATGAGTCCGTCGCAGGATACGGTGATGGGTTGCTATTATGTTTCGTTGGTGCTTCCTAACCAGAAGGGAGACGGCATGGTATTTGCGTCTCTTGACGAAGCCGATACGGCATTCGCTCAGGGCGTGATTGAACTTCATGCACGTATTAAAGTTCGACTTCCCGAAGGGCGTTTTGTCCGGGTAAACGAAGAAGAACGATTGCCGAGTCAGATCATTGAGACAAGTTATGGTCGGATCATGTTCAACATGATGCTTCCGGATGGTCTGGATTTCTACAACTACCCACTCAAGAGCGGTGATCTCGCAGTTGTAATTTCAGATTGTTATCAGAGTTTGGGTCGTCGAGAAACCATTGATCTTTTGGACGATATGAACCAGCTCGGTTTCCGCGAAAGTACACGAAGTGGTCTGTCGTTTGCGACTGATGACCTGGTAACGCCAGAATCCAAAGAGAAGATTGTTGCTGCTGCTGAAAAGGAAGTTCTTAAATTCCGCAAGCACTACGAACGCGGAGTGATTACTGAACAAGAGCGATATAACAAGGTTCTCGATACCTGGACGCACGCCCGTGAGAGTATCACGAAGGAAATGATGGCGGCGATGGAAACTGATTATCGTGGCGGTATGGGCTACGTTAATCCAGTGTTCCTGATGGCGCACTCCGGTGCTCGTGGTGGCGTTGAGCAGATTCGACAGTTGGCTGGAATGCGTGGTTTGATGGCCAAGCCGTCCGGTGAAATTATTGAAACGCCGATTAAGGCGAACTTCCGTGAAGGACTGTCGGTTTTGGAGTACTTCTCCTCGACTCACGGTGCTCGAAAAGGTTTGGCGGATACTGCGTTGAAAACAGCAGACTCCGGTTACCTGACGCGTAAACTAGCCGACGTTGCCCAAAACGTTGTGATCACAATGGAAGATTGTGGAACAACGCTCGGAATCACCAAAGGTGTGATTTACCGAGGTGAGCAGGTTGAAGTTCGGTTGGCGACAGCAATCAATGGCCGTGTTTCCCGGCAGAATATCGTTAATCCTGTCACCGATGAGGTGGTGGTTCGTGAGAGCCAGATGATCACGCCGGAGATCGCGCGTAAGATCGAAGAAATGGGATTAGAGAAGATTCAGGTCCGTAGTCCAATGACCTGCGACGCACCGCTGGGTGTTTGCCGTTGTTGTTACGGAATGGATATGTCGACCGGAGATATGGTCGAAGAGGGAATGGCGGTTGGAATCATCGCGGCCCAGAGTATTGGTGAACCTGGAACACAGTTGACGATGCGGACGTTCCATATCGGTGGTGTTGCCAGTACGGTCACCGAAGAAAACCAAAAGAAATGTAGCCGTGCGGGTGTCGTCAAGATCACACGGATGCGTTACGCCACGAATGATAAAGGCGACACGGTGGTGTTGAATCGAAATGGAGAAATTTCGATTTTGGATCCACGTGGCCGTGAATTAGAAAGCCATAAGATTCCTCAGGGTTCGATACTCCGCGTTGCGGACGACCAAGAGGTGGAGAGCGATGTTGTTCTTTGCGAGTGGAACCCGTTTGCGGTTCCAGTTCTGTCGGAAGTCGCCGGTAAGGTTCGCTTCGAAGATATTATCGATGGCGAGACGATGCAAATCGAAACGGAAGCCAGTGGTACGATTAGAAAGACGATCATCGATTTCAAAGGTGACATGCATCCTCAGATCGTGATCGAGGATAGCAACGGAAACGTTGCGGATGTTTACTATCTACCTGAACGTGCGAACATTACCGTCGACGAAGGCGATATGATTTCTGCCGGTTCGACTGTTGCGGAAACGCCGCGAGAAGCATCGGGGATTTCAGATATTACCGGAGGTCTACCGCGAGTTACCGAGATTTTCGAAGCTCGAAAACCGAAAGACCCTGCGGTTCTGGCCGAAATCGACGGTGTTGTTGAAATTCTTTCCGAGAAGAAGCGTGGAAAGCGATCGATCGTTGTTAAGAGTGAAAGTGGAATTGAGGCGGAGCACTTAGTTCCACCTGGAAAGCGGTTCCGTGTTCACACGGGCGATATCGTGAAGGCTGGCCAGCAATTGGTCGATGGTCCGCTAGTTCCTCACGACATTCTACGGGTGTCGGGTGAAGAAGCTGTTCAGCAGTATCTTGGCCACGAGATTCAGCAGGTCTACCGAAGTCAGCGGGTGGAAATCAACGACAAGCATGTTGAGATCATTATCGCTCGGATGTTGAGAAAAGTGAAAATTGAATCGGCGGGTGACACCAACATGTTACCGGGTTTGATTTGCGATCGATTTGATTTCCAGCAAGTCAATGATCAACTTGCCAAGTGCGTGAAAGTGACCGACAAAGGAGATAGCGATTTCTCAAAAGGTCAGATCGTCCCTAAAGTCGTTTTCGAAGACACCAACGCTCAGGTGGAGACTCTCGGTGGAAAGCCCGCCAAGTGCACCAAGCCAAAGTCAGCGACTTACAGTACGCAGCTGCTGAATTACTAAGGCTGCGGTACAAAGCTCGAGTTTCATCTCGGCGGCGAGTTTCCAGGAAACCACCAAGGTTCTTACCGAAGCCGCTTTGGCTGGAAAAGTCGACAACCTCGTTGGTCTGAAAGAAAACGTTATTCTGGGGCACCTGATTCCCGCGGGAACAGGATTCCGAACATTCCAGGATTCCGATGTTCAGTACAATCTGGAAGCGATGAAGTTGCAAGCTGAGTCACAGTCGCCTGAACAAATCGATGACCCATGGAAAATCTTTGGTGGTGATGGTGGAGCCCCCGCTGATACTGGAGCGGTCATCGGTGGTGATGATTTCTCCAACGCGATGGCAACCCAAGAAGTCGCGCCGATGGCTGGAGCGATTCACGATGCTGGCCTAGACGCTCTACTCGGTGGATTTACTACCCCTGAGCCGATGCCTGCAACCGGTGATGATCTGACTCGCATTGAAGGGATTGGTCCTGCGATTGCGAAGCATCTCAATGATGCTGGTATTTTCACTTACGCCGAACTTGCAGGAACGGATCCAGCGCGGATCCGCTCGATCCTGGATAATATTGGTGGCTACGGAGCACACGACACTACCACTTGGCCGGACCAGTCACAGATGGCTGCCAGAGGTGAGTGGGAACAGTTGAAAGAGTGGCAGACGCGTCTCGATGGTGGTCGCGTGAATCCTGCAGATGCCCCTACCGCTCCAGCGGCACCTGTCGAAGTTGACGATCTAACCCGAATCGAAGGGATCGGGCCTGCGATTGCGGGACACTTAAATGCTGCGGGCATTATGTCATACTCGCAGTTGGCTTCAGCCGGTCCGGCACGAATTCGGGAAATACTCGATGCAGTCGGGGGTTATGGAGCACACGATTCAACGACTTGGTGCGACCAAGCTCAGTTGGCAGCGGTTGGAGCTTGGACTCAGTTGCAAGATTGGCAGGATCGTTTGACCGGAGGTCGCCCTTCGGAGTCAGCACCAGCACCAGTGGCTGCTGCCGACGATCTGACCAAGATAGAAGGCATTGGTCCTAAGATTGCCGAGCATCTTGCGACGGCAGGAATAACAACCTTTGCACAATTGACTCAAGCGTCAGCAGCCGAGTTGAAGGACTTTTTAGCTGCGGGTGGATTTGATTCGCACGATCCGACGACCTGGGCTGATCAAGCTCAATTAGCGGCTGTCGGTGAGTGGGACAAACTTCGCCAGTGGCAGGATCAACTCAACGGCGGAAGAGTGGTGGCATCCGATGATCTGACCAAGATTGAAGGAATTGGTCCTCAGGTGGCTGGTTTGCTTAACAGTGTCGGCTTGATGACTTTCCAGCAATTGGCTCAGACGACACCGGATCAGATTAAGGAAGTCCTCGATCATGCAGGGGGGATCATGGCGACCATGAACCCATCGACCTGGCCGGATCAGGCTCAGCTGGCTGCCGCCGGCGAGTGGGACAAGCTTAAGGAATGGCAAGACGTACTCAATGGAGGGGAGTAGTCAAGGTTTCGGGGAAATTGAAAAAGTGGTGAAAGTTACCGCTAAATTCGCTTTTTCCTCGGAAAATGGGTAATTATGAGGAAGCCAAGCCGATACACTGCTATTGGTGAAGCTATTTTCCCCAACCTTCCTGAAATGACAGATTGAAATGTCAATTTGAGGTTGACATTTTGCATAAAACTATTATTTTTACGGGCTTCCACTTGGGCCGCTGGCGCAAGGGGCCGGATGAAAATTCACCTGGAATTAGTAGCGTCGACGAATTCGGCGCGTGGATAGATAGAAGAACGAATGCCTACGATTAATCAACTTCTCCGCAAGAAACGCAAGAAGAAACGCAAGTTTACCAAGGCTCCTGTTTTGGAGCGTTGCCCTCAAAAGCAGGGCGTGTGTCTGCAGGTACGGACAATGACTCCGAAAAAGCCTAATTCGGCGTTGCGGAAGATCACACGTGTAAGACTTTCGAACGGAAAAGAAGTCACGGTATACATCCCTGGTGAAGGTCACAACCTTCAAGAGCACTCGATTGTATTGGTACGAGGTGGCCGGGTCCGCGACCTCCCGGGTGTGCGATATCAGGTTGTTCGTGGCGCCCAAGACACACTGGGTGTTGAAAACCGGAAGCAGTCGCGAAGTCGTTACGGCGCGAAAAAGTAGTTTGTTGCGTTGTTAGCAACTCTAAATATCAATAGCAATCACTTCAAATAAAAATACAGAGTACCATGGGAAGAATTACCGCCAGCCGAACGCAGCTAAAACCGGATCCAAAGTTTGATTCCATTTTGGCGAGTAAGTTCATCAATTGCTTGATGTGGGATGGAAAGAAGACCACAGCACAGGCTGTCTTCTACAACGCGTTGGATGAGATCAAAAAGCGTATTCCAGATGCTGAATCGATTGACGTTTTCACCACTGCGGTTGAAAACGTAAAGCCACACATCGAAGTGCGTTCAAAGCGAGTTGGTGGTGCGTCGTATCAGGTGCCGATGCAGGTTAGCCGAAGCCGACAGCAGTCGCTTGCGATCCGTTGGATACTCACAGCAATTCGCGATAAAAAAGGCCGTCCGACTCATTTGCGTCTCGCAGATGAATTGGTTGCGGCCTACAACCGTGAAGGTGCGGCGATGACGAAACGAGAGAACACCCACCGAATGGCCGAAGCGAACAAAGCGTTTGCCCACTTCGCTTGGTAATACAAAATTGAATCCAAACCGCTTCGTCGAACACGGAGCGGTTTTTTTATGCGCTTATTGGATTTTAAAAATTGGCTGATTGAAATTTCCGAGTTTAAGATTAATTTTCCAGGCGATTACGCTTTTAGCTGCTGATTTATTATGGCTCGTAAACTCCAAAATTTGAGGAACATCGGCATCATCGCTCATATCGATGCCGGAAAAACGACGGTGACTGAGCGGATGTTGTTCCTCAGCGGTGCTAAGCATCGTGTGGGAAAAGTTGACAGTGGAACGACGACAACGGATGACGATCAAGAAGAGCAGGAACGTGGAATCACCATTTACTCTGCCTGTGTAACGTTTGACTGGAAGGACATCCATGTCAATCTACTCGATACTCCCGGGCACGTAGATTTTACGGCGGAAGTCGAGCGTAGCCTTCGGGTACTCGATGGTGCTGTCGTCGTGTTTAGCGCACGCGAAGGTGTGGAAGCGCAAAGCGAGACGGTTTGGCGCCAGGCCAACAAGTATGGCGTACCGAGAATGGCGTTTATCAATAAACTCGATCGCGAAGGTGCTGGATTTGAGCGGGTTTTCAATGAGATCAAAACCCGTCTGGGAGCCAATCCCGTTGCGTTGCAAATTCCCGTTGGACTGGGGCCATCACACGTAGACGATCCGTTTCGTGGATTGATCGACCTGATAAAGATGCGGTATGTGACGTTTGAGGATGAGGGGAAGAAACAAAAAGAGTCCCCGATTCCTGAAGACCTGCTTGATGAAGCGGAGTTCGCTCGCGAGCAATTGTTGGAAACGCTTTATGACTTCAGTGATGAAATGGCGGAATTGGCGTTTGAAGGAAAATCGATTTCCAACGAGTTGATTCGCAAAACCGTACGCGAAGCGACTTTGAAAGGAAAAATTCATCCGGTGGTTTGCGGTTCCGCTTTGCATGGAATCGGTGTACAGGGTGTGCTCGATGGAGTTAAGCACTATCTTCCCAATCCACTGGAACGGCCACCTGTGGTGGGAACCAATCCGCGAAAACCGGAACAGGAGTTGTCTCGTAAGCCAGATCCTAAAGAACCGTTTTGTGGCCTGGTGTTCAAAATTCTACCGGCAAAAACTGGCGACCTTTATTGGATACGGATCTACTCGGGAGTATTGAAGGGTAATTCGCGAGTTTACTGTCCATCGAGAGATAAAAAAGAAAATGCAGCTCAGTTGTGGCAGATTCATGCCACGAAAAAAGAGAGAGATGGTCAATTGGATGAAATTTCCTGTGGCGAAATCGTTGGCGTGATTGGTCCTCGATTTGCAGTGACGGGAGATACGCTTTGTGAGCAAGGCAATCCAATTCTTCTCGAGCCGATCGAGTTTCCGGAAACGGTGATTGAGATGGCGATTGAACCGGAGTCGACGGCGGATCGAAATAAACTTGGTGAAGTTCTTGATTTGTTGAAGAAACAGGATCCGACTTTCAAAGCAAATGAAAATGAAGATACTGGCCAGACCTTGATTGCCGGGATGGGAGAACTTCATCTCGAGGTGATTAAAAATCGGCTGCTGCGAGATTTTAACCTGAATGTGAAAGTTCATAAGCCACGAGTTTCCTATCGGGAGACAGTTGGACAGAGTGTAGAAGTTACAGGTGAGTGTCATCGCTTGGTCAATGGCCAACAGTTGTTTGCTAAAGTCAAATTGCGAATGGAACCCGATGAGAAGATTGAGACGGGGATTGCAATTCGAAGTCGATTGCCGATTGATGCGATGCCACCGGAAATGGTCCAGTCAGTAAAAGACGAAATCAAGGCTCGCGGCGAGGGAGGCGGTTCGATTGGCAGTTTCCCGTTGGCGAAAATTCGTGTGACATTGTTGGATGCTGAGGCGACGGAGGAATCGACTCCTATGGCGTTTTCAATTGCAGCCGGAGAAGCGTTCGAAGAAGCGTTAAGAAAGGCCTCTCCGATGTTGCTGGAGCCGATTATGAAGTTGACCATTACCACTCCCGAGGATTATTACGGTGAGTTTGTGGGGGATTTGGCACAGCGGCGAGCCCAGATCGTCAGTACGGACACCCACTTAGAAACAACGACGATTATTGCCAATGCACCTTTGGCTGAGCTATTCGGTTATTCCAGCGCCATGCGTTCCCTTTCGCAGGGGAGGGCAGGGAGTTCGATGGAACCTTTGGAGTATGCTCCCGCGCCAGTTGATGTGGCTCAGTCATTTGCCTTGTAAATTTTTTCATGAAAATTAAAAGGGGAGTGTAAGTTTCTTCGGTCGTTGATGTCGATCATTAATGTAGGAAGTTTGATGGAGTCGATCGTTCCAATCCTGCGAAAGTGGCTTGTTGACCTGTAACGGCAACCGGCTAGAATCGAAAAAACGATCGAGATTATCTGGATTTGTGTATTCGTTATTCGGGGTATTTCCCGACATAGCGACGATTTTAAAATTGGAGAAAATATGGCGGCAGAATTTACGAAGGACTCATTCGAAGCGGATGTTATCGGCTCCGAGAAACCCGTTTTGGTTGATTTTTGGTCGCAAGGCTGACCTCCCTGCAAAAGACTGGGTCCAGTCATTGATGAACTTGCAGCAGAGAACGATGGAAAATCGGTTGTCGGCAAGGTAAACGTAGGCGAACACATGGAGTTGGCGGTCCAATTTGGAATTTCCGCTGTTCCAACAATTTTGGTATTCAAAGGTGGCGAGGTTGTCGAGCGAATCGCCGGATACAAGGACAAAAGCGAATTGCAGGCTGTTCTTGACAATCACAGCAGCTAACGATTGGCTCTGCAAATTGCCGTTAAACACTAACCTTTGCCTTCGAGCAAAGGTTTTTTAATGCGCGGATAAAAGCGATCCTAAAGGCAAGGATTGACAGCAACCTAAGATCGGCATTCGGTTTGTCGCATGTGTCGGCTATTCTTTAGCGAGAAAAAGTTCGGACCTGTTAACATTGTGATATTGGTATGACTCCAGCGGAGTGCGAGCAAAATTCAACGACTGCAACCGGCCAATTGCCAAGCGTTGGTGTGCCTTGGATGACGCTTGGTCTTCCGATTTTGGCTGCCGCATTGATCTTTTTCTTTTCCCCTAATTTTCGGGTAACTGGAACGTTGCGCACCGCTCCCTTAGGCGGCGATTTTCTTCAGGAGTGGATTGGGGCGACCGTTCTTTCGGGAGAGCAGGCATCGAAGTTATATGAAAGGCAATACGTTGATGCGTTGCAGCATGATCCTCAGGTTGTCGGCTTTGCTTGGTCGGAAACAAGTTATTTTCCGATGGTTTACCCTCCATTTTATTATTCACTTCTAAGGCCGTTGGCCGGGTTGGAGTATCCGACTGCTTCCAAGTTGTGGCTGGTCTTAAGCGCGGTAGCGTTTTCGATTGTTGGCTGGCTTGTCTATCGGTTTTATCCAGCCAGTCGAGATTATATTTTTGCTTATATTCTGGCGGCGGTTCTTTTTGCGCCCTTTCTCAATTCGCTTGTCATGGGGCAGAAGTCTGTTTTTCTATTATTGATTTTGTTGGGGGCCTATCTTTTGCTTCGCTGCCAACGTCCATTTATTGCGGGACTGGTGTTTGGCTTGATCGCTTTCAAACCACACCTAGGCCTGGTGATTGGATTGGCGATGTTGGCAAAACGGCAGTGGTCTTTTGCTGCCGGCGCGGTATCGGTGGTTGGGGCGTTTGTGACTTATTCCTGCCTTTTTCAGGGGGAACTCTGGGGCGATTATCTTCATGTCGTTTCGCAAATGGATAACTATTTGCAAACGCACGGCTATCAGCTTGAGGATGCACACAGTTTATGGGGGGCAGTGACCCTCGGGTTTCATTCGCAGCCTCTGTGGTTTTCAAAGCTAAGTACCGTCGTGCTGTCGCTGCTTGTGGTTTGTTTATTGTGGAGAGCCATTGGTGAAACGGTTGCTTTGAATTCGGATGCGTTTGCGAGGCAATTTTCAGCGATGATTATTGCGACTGTGCTGTTGAGTCCGCATTTTTATGGCTACGATTTGACGATTCTGTTGTTGCCGTTTCTGCTAATTCTCTCAACTACCAATCTTGTTCGTTGGCGAAAAATGCGGAGCGAGCGAGTTATCGTAATTTTAGTCCTCGTTTGCTTCGGTCTATCCGGCGCGTTTTCAGAAATTGCTGGATCCACCCATGTTCAATCCAGCACTGTGTTATTGATTGCATTGCTGTTGTTTTTAGCAAGGGTGAGAAGCGACGATTGTCGAGCGATTGAGCAAGCAGGCGAAAATTCGTGTGACTGATGTTATTGTGAATGATTCTGCTTTCGCAATGGTGAGCTTTGGGAATACGAGATTACTCTGTCGAAAGCATTTTCAAGTCTGGTGCGATCCGCTCGATTAGGCGGGCGACGAATTTTTTCACCTGCGCCGTCGTTTTGAATTTCATGACTGCGGCCACGATTCGCTCAGATTCTTCAACGGTAATTTGACTCGCCAGTTGTTTGATCGAAGGAATGAAGGCGGGGCTCATGCTGAACCGTCGCAGTCCCATTCCCAGCAAGAGCACGAACGCTCGCGGGGTGCCTGCCATTTCGCCGCAAACTGTAATTGGGACGTTTGCTCGATTGCAAACCTCGATTACGTTTTTGAGGACAATTAATACGGGAGGTGCCAGGGGCTGGCAAAGGTGGGCGACTTTTGGGTTATCGCGGTCGGCAGCCATTAGGTACTGCACGAGGTCATTTGAACCGACAGACACGAAATCGACTAAATCAATCATCGTGCTAATGGAGACGGCTGCTGCAGGGACTTCCAACATCATGCCAATCGGGACTTCTTTTGTTTTGATACCTCTTGAGTTGAGTGTCTTGTAGGCTCGGCGAACCATGCTGCGAAGTTTTCGAATTTCTTCGACCGTGGTAACCATCGGGAACATTAGCCGGACCGTACCTTCCGGGAATTCACTCGCGGCCCGAACGATTGCGCGAATTTGAGTATTGAAGAATTCAGGGTGCTCGAAAGAAAGCCGGATGCTTCGCCAGCCCATAAACGGGTTCGCTTCTTTGTGGTCGTGGCCGAGGTAGGCGACCGTCTTGTCTCCACCAATATCGAGCGTACGAATAGTTACGTTGTGGTTGGGGCTGGCAGCAACGATTGCCCGGTAGGCTTCGTATTGTTCGTCTTCGTCGGGAACGCTGGGATGGGTAAGGTACAGGTATTCCGTCCGGTAAAGGCCGACACCGGAAGCCCCCATCGCGCACGCGGCGTTGGCATCAGCGACACCGTTAATATTGCCTTGTAGGCGAAGTTCGCAGCCATCGGCTGTAAGGGAAGGTTGGTCTCGATTGGTTGCGAGTTTGTCTTTTAAATCGAAAAATTCGCGTTCGAGTTTCTTGAACGCTTTGAGCGTCTCGGAATTAGGGTTGATCTCGATATGGCCGTCGCGACCATCGACAACGATCGTATCTCCGGTTTTTACCTTTCGCGCGATTCCACTAACGCCAGAAACCGCAGGGATACCTCGTGAGCGAGCCACAATCGCCGCGTGGCTGGTTTGGCTACCTTTTTGCGTGACGATGCCATGCACGTCCATGTCGCCCAAAGCGACAACTTGAGATGGCAAAAGTTCGTCTGCCACGACAATTAGCGGCCCCACGATTGATCCAGTCTCAGGTTTAGCGGCATCGTTGAGGTGGCTTCCCAGTCGGATGATCACGTCGCGGACGTCGTTGAGTCTTTCCTGGAGGTATTCATCGTTGGTCCTTGCAAAGAGAGTTGTGTATTCTCCGAGCAACCGATGAAGTGCAGCGGACGAATTCATTTTATCGTCAACGATCCAACTGCGAATCTTGTTCGTGAACGCAGCATCTCGGAGGATCGCCTGGTGAACAGCAAAGATCGATGCTTCTTCGCGGCCGACTTGCGCTTCAACTTTGCGCTCCAAGGCGCGAAGATCCGCACCGGCTTTATCGCGAGCGGTCTCGTAGTTGGCCAGTTCGGCGGTAATTTGGGAGTCTTCGAGGCGCTTGGTATCAGGATTAACGAAAATTTCGTGAATCACATAGGCTGTGCCTATCGCAACTCCGGGTGAGACTGCTATTCCTCTTCGCATTCCAATAGATTACCAGATTTTCCGAGTGAGGGACATGGAGTGGATAAAACGACCATTCTACTGGGGTTTAGGGGCATCTGGGGGTTCTGTTTAAGCGAAGTTTACAATGGTCTCTGTGACGGTAGGGAAATGGGTTGCAAGTCTGGTTTTTAGCTGAATTTAACTGTTGAAATCGGTAGTTCTGGCTGCTATCTGTTGTTGAGGTAAAACATTCATTTTGCTACATTTGGGTCGACCAGAGAAAGCATCGACGGGATGTTTCGCGGTCATCCCAGAATCACAACGGGTTCATTGAGAATGCGATTTTCCCAGCTCGACCGGATACTTGCGCTGGAGAAAGGTGCGTCGATAGCCGCGGTGAAGTGCCTGACTTTGTCCGAAGATTACCTTCAGGATCATTTTCCACGGTTTCCTGTGATGCCGGGTGTGATGATGTTGGAGTCCATGTTTCAGACGAGCATGTGGTTAGTTCGCTCGTCCCATGACTTTCAATATTCCAGTGTTGTTCTGCGGGAAACGAAGAGCCTGAAGTTCCAGGGCTTCGTACAACCCGGCGATTCACTCATAGTGAATGCTGAAATCAAAAAAGTGGATGGATCACTAACTAGTTTGAAAGTTGTGGGCTCGGTTAACGGAGTCGCGGCGACAAGCGGTAGGTTAGTACTAGATACTTTTAATTTGGCGGATCGAGGGGATGTGGATCCTGCCATTGACGACTATATGAAACATAAGTTTCGAATGAATTTTAAGTGGTTATTTAATCAACTTGGAAACGAAAGTTCGAGTCCCGACGAGGGAGCGACTTTGGCGACCGGTTAAACTGAACGTTCGTAGCATCGTCCATTCAGGCGGTGTTACAAATCATATTCACACAGCAGTTCCAAACGGAGAGAGTTTCGAATGCCCGTAAACGAAGAGGTATTTGGTAAGGTTAAAGAAGCCTTGATAGACGCGTTAGGCGTTGAAGATGACGAAGTTACCGATGAAGCCACGATGGTGGGTGATCTCGGTGCCGAGTCTATCGATTTTTTGGATATCGTTTTCAAACTTGAAAAAGCATTTGATATTTCGATTCCCAGAGACGAACTTTTCCCCGATGATATCTTGACCAATGCTGAGTACATCAGCGACGGCAAAGTCACTCCAGAGGGACTCGAAAAACTAAAAGAACGCATGCCATTTGCGGATTTCACAAAATTTGAAACGAATCCGCTGATTCAAGATTTCGGAAATTTGTTAACGGTCAAGGACCTTTGCAAATATGTCGAATTAAAAATTAGCTAATTGGCTCGATGAGTAATTCAAAAGGTCCACGGGCAGACGCTCGTTGGGCCTTCGTTCATTAAAACCTTTCATGTTTCTTTCGAGTGTGATTCGATGCGATGGTTCTGGATAGATCGATTTACTGAATTGGTAAGCGGACAGTCGGCAGTGGCTGTAAAAAATGTTTCGCTTAGTGAAGAGGTCATTGACGATTATGCACCGGGTCGAACCTTCTTCCCCCCTTCACTTATTGTCGAAGGTCTCGCCCAAACGGGTGGATTGTTAGTCGGGCAAATGAGCGATTTCAATGATCGTGTTGTTTTGGCTAAAATTTCGAAGTGCAAGTTTCATCGGGAAGCTTATCCTGGCGACACTTTGACCTATCGCGTAAAAATAGACAATCAAGAGGGAATCGGGGCGATGGTCCAGGGGACTTCTCACATTGGCGATGAATTGCAGTGCGAGATTGAGCTGATGTTTGCCAGTCTTGATGACGAGCGGTTTGAGGACGTTGAGTTGTTTGAGCCGGCTCAGTTTTGCCGTATGATCCGTACTTTAAGATTGTTTGAGGTGGGGGTTGATGCTGATGGGAACCCTGTTCAGGTGCCTGCGCACATGGTGGCCGCGGAAAAGGCGCTACTGAAGTCAGGTTGAACAGTACTCCTACGTGGAACCTCTGCTGTCTAGGCAACCTCACCGAAGACGAGTTGCCTGGCAGCGGTGAAGCATCAGATTATTTTGAGCGGTTGACGTTTCGGCTTTACAACCGCTGCCGAGTTGGAATTTACTTTTAAGCAAGTACCGGAGTTGAAAATGATCGCATCTGGAAATCGTCGCCGCGTCGTGGTCACTGGTGTCGGGGTCATTAATCCACTAGGCAATGATATAGAGACCGTTTGGTCAGCGATCAAAGAAGGTAAGTCTGGCGTTGGCTATACGACGATATTTGATGCAGGTAATTTCCCCACCCGCATTGCAGCTGAAATCAAAGACTGGGATATCTCCAGCGTCGTTGACGATCCAAAGTTGTGGGAATTGCGTGGGCGGCATTCCAAGTTTGCAGCCGGAGCTGCGATTCAGGCTTTTCAGGCTTCGGGGGTTGGTGATTCAATAATGGACCCTCGAAGATTTGGGGTCTACATGGGAAGTGGCGAGGGGAATCAGGATTTTCTTTCTTTTGCCGCGATGATGGCGTCATCGCTTAAAGACGATGGCAGTCTCGATCTCGCAGAATTTACCCGTACGGGGCTCGATCGGCTCAACCCTGTCGTAGAATTGGAGCAGGAACCTAATATGCCCGTTGGCCATATTGCCAGTTTATTTAATGCTCAGGGTCCGAATGCGAATTGCTTAACCGCCTGTGCTGCAAGTAATCAGGCGGTTGGTGAGGCAACAGAGATCATTCGTCGAGGGGAGGCGGATGTAATGCTCTCCGGTGGAACTCACAGCATGATTCATCCCTTCGGCGTGACTGGATTCAATCTATTAACGGCCCTTTCAACCAATAATGACAACCCTCAGGGGGCGTCTCGGCCTTTTGATCGATTGCGAGATGGATTTGTTTTAGGTGAAGGATCGGCGATGGTCGTGCTTGAGGAATATGAGCGAGCCAAAGCGCGCGGTGCACATATTTGGGGCGAGATTGTGGGTTACGGTTCCACCGCCGATGCGTTTCGGGTGACAGATATTCATCCTGACGGTCGCGGTGCGATTGGGTGCATGAGGATGGCATTAGAAGATGCCGGCATTGTGCCTGAGCAAATCGATTATGTTAATGCTCACGGTACGAGTACGACGGTAAACGACAAAGTGGAAACAAAGGCGTGTCGCGAGGTGTTCGGTGAAAATGCCATGAACACTCCAATTTCAAGTACCAAGAGTATGATGGGCCACTTGATTGCCGCCGCTGGAGCGACGGAGTTAATCGTCTGCTTAATGGCAATGCGAGACAACGTGCTGCCACCAACCATCAATTACGAAAATCCTGATCCATTGTGCGATCTCGATTATATTCCCAACGAAGCCCGCGAGGCAGAGTGTAACATGGCATTAACCAACAGTTTTGGTTTTGGTGGCCAGAATATCTCGGTAGCTGTCTCTCAGTTGCGAGACTGATAAATAAAGGGTGGCTGCTCTGTCGATTGTACATTCCATTTTGCAGCATTATGTGCTTCCTGAAATACTGAACATTGACTATCTCGGAGGCAATGGCGGTTTCAGCGGAGCTCAGCTATGGAAAATTGGAACCGCAGAGAGCAGTTACTGCGTCCGTCGTTGGCCCCTGTCCCACCCCAATCGCGAACGCCTCGAATGGATAAACCTAGTCTTGGTACACACTGCCGGAATGGGCTGTGAATTCATTCCTGCACCATTGGAAACGAAATCTGGCCAGCGTTTTGTCTCGGCGGGCGGATTTTTCTGGGAAGTGACGAAGTGGATGGAGGGCGTTGCTTGCTTTAAGGATGACCCGAATGAAACTCGGCTAGCGCGGGTGGCCGAGAGTCTTGCAAAATTCCATCTTGCTTCTGCGCAAGTGAATCTAGGATTTGAAAAGTCGAAAAATCTGCGCACGCGATACGAGGCGGTGGCGAATTCTACATCATTGATCGCGGCGATCAGGCAGTGCTCAGGTTTGGAATTGCCAGATTATATTTATCGATTGCGGGCTTTGGTTTTGGGATTGGGTGCTGCTTATATCCAGCGAATCACTGCAAATCTCGAGTCGTTGCGAGTGGTCGTGTTTCCTGTCCAACCAGTGGTTCGCGATATTTGGCATGACCATCTTTTTTTTCGAGGGAATGAGTTTTCAGGATTAGTAGATTTTGGTGCGATGCAAATGGACAGTGTCGCGTGCGATCTTTCGCGAGTACTGGGAAGCCTTGTTCCGGAGGATCGATCACGTTGGGAGTATGCGATCGATTTATACTCTCAATCCCGCCCGTTAACTGCTCAGGAAATTGATCTAATTTATATTCTTGATCAACCCTCAGCTTTTCTTGGTGCTTTGAATTGGTTGAAATGGATTCTGCTCGAGGAACGAGCGTTTGAATCGGAAGCGAATGTAAAGGCGCGAATCATGGAATTAACTGGCAGGCTCGAGGCCTCGGTTTAGTTCTTCCACTCATTCGTTTAATTTCGTTCAGGCGATCTGGTCACGGAGCTTGCGCCGCATGACTTTTCCGGATGCAGTCCTTGGCATTGCTTCAATCTCGATGACCGAGTGGACTTTGAATAGTGGATTGAGTTCTGTTTTTAATGCCTGGTTCATTGTGCTCTGGAGTTGGTTTGCGTCTGTGGCGTGGCTGAGGACCGCAAAAATGATTAGTTGATCAGGACCATGTGTGGGAGAGTACGAGACGGCTGCCGATTCGATCACGGGGGCGACTTGATTGAGCACCCGTTCTATTTCCGCAGAGCTTATTTTGATCCCTCCAAGATTCATAGTGTCGTCCGCCCGGCCACCTGCTTCGAAAACGGGGCCGTCGTCCGTCATGAATTTTCGAAAATAATCTCCATGGCGCCGAAGTTGAGGCGTGTTGGGGAGACTGGGGGTTTCGGCATAATAGGTTTCAAAATGGTCTCGATTTATTAGGCGGTCACTTAGGCCAATCGAGGGTGGGACAAGAAAAACTTCACCTTGATCGCTAAGATTATGGTCAACCGGGTCAATTAATAGGAAATCCAAACCAACTGCCGGCGAATTGAAGGCAGCCGGAACGTTGGGTAGGACGCCGACGGAGGAAACGTAGCCACCGCCGATTTCAGTGCCACCACAATATTCGATCACCGGCTTGATGTTAGCCAAGGCTGATAGAAAAACCATGGTGCCTGCTTGAGAGCTTTCTCCGGTAGAACTAAAGCACTTAATGCTTGACCAATCGAGATCATTCATGCACCCACTTGCCTCCCAGGCTTTGACAATTGTTGGAACGACTCCGAGCATAGTGACTTCGGCCTGTTGAATAAATTTCCCAAACTCAACGCCGGAGGGTGCATCTTCGTAGAGGGCAATCGTAGCCTTGTTGATGAGACTGGCGAAAATCAACCAAGGTCCCATCATCCATCCGAGATTTGTTGGCCAGGCACAAACGTCGCCGGGCTGAATGTTCTGGTGGCAGTATCCATCGATTGCACATTTGATTGGAGTTGTATGATTCCACGGAATAGCCTTCGGGTCTCCTGTGGTGCCACTCGAGAAGAGAATATTAATCGTGTCATTGCTGGCACAGTCAACGCAGTCGAAACTCGTTTCTGTGACTAGAAAATCAGTCCACGCCGTGTCCTGTGAGCGAAGCGTGCAACTGAGATTTTCATCTGCGTTTAGAACAATAGCTGGAATTTCCGTAGCGTTCGCAACTTTTGAAAAGAGTGGTAGCTTTTTTCCGGCGCGATTCTGGTGGTCATAGGTGAACACAAGTTTTGCATTGGAAATTATTAAACGCGTAGAAATCTCGGGGGCTGCGAAACTGTCGGCAATAGATACGACTGAGCAGCCTGCGAAAACGATTCCTAAATAAATAGCAACTGACCATGCCGTCATGGGCATGACAACTGCGATGGCGTCCCCCGGCTTACATCCCGCACGGACAAGGCTGTTGGCGACTTGATTGGCCCTTGCTCTTAACTCTTGATACGTTTGGCGCTGAATTGGATGGCCAGGTTTTTGGCTGAGAATTGCGACATCTGTTGGCAATGCTGAAAAGCAACTCTCTGCGATATTAAGCCTTGCTTGATCAAGCCAAATCGCTTTGGCGCCCCCCTCAGAATCATTAAGGATTTCTACTGGATTCTGATTAAATTTAATTCCCAATTTTTCGATGGCTTTGGTCCAAAACGCCCCCCGAGAAGAGATGCTCCATTGGTGAAAGTCTGAAAACCTCTCCATTCCCAACTCGCTCATCCATTGGTAGACATTGGATGCTTCGAGATCCTTGTCGTTCGGGAACCAGATAGGCGTTAAATGGTTGTCCGATTGAAATTGATCCCGGCATCTTTCCCAAAGATGAACATAATCATCTGGGGCGATAGGTGGTTGGAACTGCCGCGCTTGTACTAATACTTCGGGCCATCGTGAGCGAAAGCTAAGACGATTGGAAACTGACGATTCTATCTCGGAGACACAGCTTGGAATGAATGACTTGGGAGAAGAAAATTGTGCCATGAGATCGCCTGAAAAACCGAATGATTTCGACGTATTCTAAAATGAAGCCCCGCCCACGACCACACGGGGGAAACCCGTGGATCGTCTCGGAGGGGGTGTCACTTAGGATGGCTGGTGACGTAAGTCTCAGGAAATATAGGGTTTGAGCGCAGTGCGACAAATCCCCAATTCCACGAATGCTGCCTATTTCACGCGCGGAATTTTTCGTCCGGGCGTCCACGGTGCATTCGCAGCGTCAAGCTGTTTGTTGAGTTTAGGGATTTCAACGTTCACAATCTTTTCAAGCTCTTTGGAAGCTTTTTGGAACTGTTTTAACGCAATTTCGTATTGGCGCTTGTGGGTTCCGGTTGGCCCCTCTGTGCTACCCATAGCTCCAAACATCATTGTTCTAACGCGACGGCTGATTCCCGGTGCCGCAGGTTCATTACGTTGTGGTTTGGTCGGGTCGCCTTCGAACTGCTCCACTACGTCCATCAGTTGTAATTCAATAGCGCGAACATTGTTCAAAAGTGATGCATCGAGTTCGAGTGATCTCGAAATTACGTTTTCGATTGCATCGAGCGTTTCCTGCGCATTAGCCGCAATTTGGCTCGCACCTTGAAGTGATTGAGATAGAGATTGTGCTTTTTTGACAAATTTCAAAATGGCCTCGCGGTCAGGACCGCTGGTTTGACCATAGAGTAACGGTTCAATTTCAAATTCCGTCGCTCCAACTAATTCTGTCGTTTCCCCGTCCACTGTCTGAGTGATGTCGACGGTGTATTTTCCCGGGATTGCCAGCATGCCGCGACTGCCACCGCCGTAACGAAGATCCCAGTTAGTGCGATGTGTTCCACTGGAGGTACTGCCTCTAAGTCGACGAACTAGATTTCCTTTGCTGTCGCGAATGTTTAATTCTACTCGCGGAGAGGTTTCTCGATCTTCTTCCTTGAATCTCTCCCAGCTTGGGTAGGGAGTATCTTTCCCTGCAGCAGCTAATTTTCGATCTCTCGAGATTCTTTCCGACTTTTTTGTCTTAAGTGAATCTTTTAGATGATAAGTAATCGCTACTCCGTAGGCCGGATTGGGAGCCGTGAAAAAGTTAGAACCTTGAAAAGCACGCGTTCCTCCCGCCAAAGGGGATGTCACTCCGTAGATTAAACCCTTGCGGATCGGCATGACGGCGTTCTGATTGACTAATTCAGCAGTGATATGCCGCATCGGTGAATAATCATCGAGAACATAGAACCCACGACCGAATGAGGCCAGAACAAGGTCGTTCTCGTCACGTTGAATTTCAATATCGCGGATTGCGACCGTCGGAAGTCCTGCTCCAAGCTTAAGCCATTTTTTCCCGCCGTCGATGGTAGTAAAGCAACCAAATTCAGTTCCGCAGAAAAGAAGTTCTGCTTTCTCGTGATCTTGTTTTAGCGTGTAGACGCTTCCACGTTCCGGCAGATTACCAGTGATATCGGACCAAGTTTTTCCACGATCTGTTGATTTCACGATATATGGTTTGAAGTCTCCGCGTTTGTGATTGTTGATTGCGACGTAAACCGTATCCGGATCGTGCAAGTCAGCTTCGATATCGTTGATGTAACCAAATTCCGGTATTGCTAACGAACCGAATTTGCTGACTCCTCGCCAGTTTTTCCCGCCGTCTTCAGTGATTTGGACCATACCGTCATCGGTACCTACATAGATCAGACCTTCTACAAGCGGCGATTCACTGACGCTTACGATGGTGCCGTACTGTGAGGTAGATGCATTCTTAGCGACGGCGTCTGGTCCCCAAACACGGCCCATGACCTTTAACTTATTTCGGTCGAGGTTGCGTGACAGATCTGGACTGATCGCTTCCCAGCTATCTCCGCGATTGTTACTGGCAAACAGGATTTGCGAACCGTAATAAATCCGCTCATGGTTATGTGGCGAGATCAGCAAAGCTGAATCCCAGTTCCAACGCAGTGGAGGTGTTTCAATTTCAGGTTGAGGTTTAATGTCGACCCGCTCGCCGGTTTTTCGATTGAAACGAACGAGCCCACCGTACTGCCACTGGGAATAAATTGTATCGGGGTCTTGGGGGTCAACCGCTGGATCAAATCCATCGCCGAAAACGGTAATAAACCAATCGCTATTTCGAATTCCGTGGGAATTATTGGTTCGCGAAGGTCCACCTTGCGTCGCGTTGTCCTGAGTTCCTCCGTAAATGTAATAAAATGGCTTCTCGTTGGAGACGGCGACTTTGTAAAACTGAGTGATTGGTAAGTTGGATTTAAAGTCGTAAGTTTTTCCGCGATCCCAGGTCTCATAAACGCCTCCATCGCAGCCGAGGATCAAGTGGTCGGGATCGACTGGATCGATGACCAGGGCATGGTTATCGACGTGTTTATCCGCTTCTCCCAAGCGGTTGAATGTCTTCCCGCCATCTTCGGAGACCATATTGTAAGTGTCGAGGGAATAAACTCGGTCAAACTGATGCGGGCAGGCAACAATTTCCTGGTAATACTGTGGGCTTGTGGAGACGTAGCTGCTCATTTTTGACCAGGACTCTCCTTTGTTGCTACTGCGGTAGAATCCGCCACCATCGGCTGCTTCTACGATGGCGTAAAGGATTTCTGGATTAATTGGAGAAACGGCAAGGCCAATTCGCCCTTTGTCGCCACCTGGCAGTCCACGATTGATCGGTTTCCAGTTTTCCCCGCCATCGGTTGATTTATAAATTCCTGACTCGGGTCCACCGTCGATAAGAACCCAGGTGTGTCGTCTCCGTTGGTAGGCGGAGGCGTACATGATGTCTGGATTGTGGGGGTCCATGTGGACTTCATTAACCCCTGTGTTTTCGCTGATTTCGAGGACTTTGTTCCACGTCTTGCCACCATCGCTTGTTTTGTAAAGCCCGCGATCGCCCCCTTCTTTCCAGAGAGGCCCCTGAGCTGCGACAAACACTACATTTGAGTCTTCGGGGTGGACGATGATCTTGCCAATATGCTCACTGGTTTCCAAGCCAACCTTTTTAAAGCTCGCGCCGCCATCCGTTGATTTATAGAGGCCATCGCCATAGCCGACGCTTCGTTGTGAATTGTTTTCACCTGTGCCAACCCAAAGCGTAAATCGATCATTGGGATCTAACGCGAGGCAGCCAATCGAATAACTTCCTTGGCCATCAAAAATTGGTTTCCAAGTGACTCCCGCGTTGGTTGTTTTCCAGACACCTCCACTGCAAGCGGCGACATACCAAGTGCTTCGCTTTACCGGGTCAACGACGATGTCGCCAATTCGTCCCGACATGAGTGCCGGGCCAATTCCACGGAATCGGAGTGAGGAAAATAAACTAGAATTTATTGCAGGTGACTCATCCTTTGGTTGGTCAGAATCTTGGCCGAGTAAGGCAGAATTCATACCAAAAATGGAAAACAACAAGAGTGCAAGAGGAAGGGCAAGGCACCGTCGCGACATGGTAAACTCCGAAGCAGAACAAGGCGTAAATTGGGAATCAATTATCGAAATCGATAGATTTCATCAGGCTCGTGGCCTTCGTTCCAAGTTTAGTCGCGCCCTGCGTAAAAATGAACTAAATGTTCACGATTTGATGTAGGTTCTGTGTAATAACTCTCTCTAGAAGACCGATGAGAACGGTGGTCGGAAATCGACCAATAAAATCAGTCAAAATTCGAGCCAAAATTTGATTGAAATTCGGAGAGACTAAAAAAGCCCGCAAAACGAAAGTCTTGCGGGCTTTAGCGAGGGGTGAGTAAGGGGACTTGAACCCCCAACCTCTGGAATCACAATCCAGCGCTCTAACCAATTGAGCTATACCCACCATCGATGCTGCGATTCGTAACGTTCGATCACAGAGGCGAAATTTTAAGCTGAGGCTGTTCGATGGTCAACGCGTTTTTTGCCTCAACCCCAAATTTACGGCTAGTACGGGAATTGATCGGTGATTTTTTCGTCTGATAATTCGACTAAGAACTTCCCAAGCCTTTCGACCAATACATCCATCATTTTTTGTCCTTTTACCTCACTCGCGGCATGCGGGTCTGCGGCACCAGAGTTTTGCGTAAGAAGGTGCCATGGTCTGGTGATGGAAACCCAACCTCGATTGAGTGCTTCCAGTTTGGCTTCTCTTTTCGATCCATCGTCAGCATTCAGGGTGCCATCTGGATTTTTTGAGACCAATTCGGGGAAAAAAGCGAGCCCAAAAGAAGTTTCCATTTCCCCGGCATGATCTTCTGGTTTCTCAAAGATGTCGAAGTAGACATCCTCTAAAGCTTGGTACCAATTGCACAAAAAAACATGAGCTTCGTTTTTACCCGACAGTTCTCTCAATAGCGGTTTGAATCCGTTTCCGCCGTGACTATTAAGCAAAACGATTTTTTTAATGCCATCACTTAACAACGAGTCAACGATATCTCGAATGATCATATGCAGGGTGGATGGATTAAGATTGATTGCGAGGGGGAACTCGCGGAGATTTGTTTCGGTACCAAAAGGAATGGTGGGTAACAGAACAACCTTGGCACCGGCATGATGAGCTGCCTCGCAGATTTTATCTCCAACGATTGAAGCTTCGAACAGATCTGTTCCGTAGGGAAGGTGAAGGTTGTGAGGTTCGGTAGCGCCGAGAGGAAGCACTGCGACTTCATAATTTTGGTTTTTGACATAACCATAGTTATTGTCAGCGAGTTTCCAAGGTTTCATCGGCGAAGTCCAATTGAGAATGAGTTAGTAGCTAAGAAGTGGGATGAGCAATTGAAATGTTAACGGTTGGGTAGGAGTTTACTGAATGATCGTGAGGTTGGGCAATTCTTTTTTCAAAAGGTTGATGCCTTCTTCGGTGACACGTGTGCGGGTCAAATTAAGTGATTTCAGCTGAGTCGCTTTGAAGAGCGGTGCCAGGTCGGGGTTGTTGATAGATGAGTCGCTCAAGTCAATTTCGTTAAGGCTGCGCAATTCCGGAATGCTGTTCAGAGCTCCTTGCTCCAGTTGACAGCCGTTGAGGAAAAGCTGATTTAATTGGCTGCAGTTCCCAAGTTTCTGAAAACAATCGCTCGGCAGTCTACTACCTGAAAGATCGAGCCAGTTCAGTTGGACACATTTTCCAATCGCTTCGAAATCTTCAATTGTTAAATTGACTCCTGGCAGCGACAGTTCTGTTTTCAAATCGGGGCGAATTAAGAAACGTATTATCTCGGAAGGTTGAATTCTTAAAAATTCAACATATTGTTCATCGAGTTCGGGGAAGGTCATTCCGATGGCCGATTGAAAACGTCCGGGTTTGACTTTGCCTTGGTACATGATTTTTAAGAATTGATTGAGCTTGGGTTGAAGTGCTCCTCGTTTGCTGTTCATCAGGAATTCCGCAAGCCCTGCCGATTCCGAGTAGATTTTCACTAAATCATTTCGTTGTTGCAGTTGCACCCGTCCAAGATCAGAGAGTTCTTTTGATGGAATATAGTAGTTTTCCAAAAAACGACGAAACCGAGCAAATTGAATTCGCCGCGAGTCAAAACCCCCGAGCGTGTAATACTCGCCAAAAAGATGTTGATTTTTTGCGGTGGATTCGGCGTAAGTTGCGATCCCTTCATCGAGCCAGATAAATTGGCTTTCAAATGCTTTTTGATTCGTGGCGCGTCCAGATTCTCGAAATAATTGATGTGTCAATTCGTGGCGCCAGGTATCTTCCGAAGTTTTATCGCCGTCATAGAAAAATGAAATTTCTGCTTTACTGTCGTAGTATCCCGTGGAAACTTCCACCCCCGGCACGAGTGGTGCGAGTTGTTGCAAGTAGGAAGCACGATCC
>JAPOIJ010000135.1 GCA_029979005.1 Planctomycetota bacterium
AGTTGGATGCCCAAAGAGGATTCACTAATAGAAAATGCCCTAACGGACACAGATTTGGGGACAAACTTCAATAATTTGAATAAAAACATTACCGCGATTACTCGCACCACAAAAGACATCGTGGAGAATAAAACAATTGAAAGTATCCTCGCAAAGCTAGACCTCCTCCTCACCGACTTGCGGTACTTTGGAGATTCACTTGCCCGCAACCCTGGATCCATCGCGAGAGGTGCGCTGAGACCTCGCAACGACCTCGGGCCCAAAAGTTCACCCTCAATCATCTGGGAGGAGGACGGTTACTTTCAGGAATGAAACTGATCCCCCAGCTCGACAGCATCCAAACGGGAAAACCGCGAACCTATTCGCAAACCAACCCTCGCTTAAACAAAATTGAACAGTGGATCACTTCGTTCAACAAATCCGCCGTCGAGAACTGGGTAAATGTAACGACCACTGGAATTGACGGAGATGAACAAGCCGACAAAAAGAACCATGGCGGTATCGACAAAGCGGTGTTGGTCTACTCGGCCGATCATTTTAATTATTGGCAAAATCAACTGGGTGTTCCGGCGGTCGCGCCGGGCGCGTTTGGAGAAAACCTCACTGTCTCAGGACTGGACGAATCCAACGTATGCCTAGGCGACCAGTTTTTAATCAACGACGTCTTGCTGGAAGTCTCCCAACCCCGACAGCCCTGCTGGAAGCTCGCGAGACATTGGCAGCTCGAGGAGCTGCCCAAACTTGTCGTCAAAACTGGCTACAGCGGGTGGTATTGCCGCGTGATTGAAGGCGGTCGATTCAAACCTAAAACCCCAATCGTACGCGTCACCAATCCTCATCCGGACTGGTCCATCCAACGTGTTCACCAAGTTTTCCACCAATCGCCAGCGAACTCAGGCGAATTGAAGGAACTCCTGAGCCTTTCCGTTCTATCGGCGGCCTGGAAAACGACCGCCAAACTCGAGGGGGGCACCCACAGGGGTTAGAACCGATAATTGGTAGAAGCATCCAATGCGCAATGTTTTGGTGGAAAAAGTCTAGCGTACCGGATTCGAAATCGTTCCGCGTTGCACATTCATCCGCAAATCGTTAGCCCGATCTAACAGCATATTTCCCTGCACCTGCGTCTTTGGTTCCATTTGAAATTCCATGACGCGCTCATCCCGTATTTCGCGCGGCCAAAAATTTTCGGTCACAAAACTCGCAGGAAAGGTCTCGTACCACCTAGGTTTCACCCGTTGTTGTACCTTGATGGTTTTATAGCCATCTTTTTCAAGCTGAACTTCCCGCGTCCCGTTATAAGTGAACGGAACCGAAAGAGGAGTTAGACCAATCGACTTTCGATCAATCGTGACCAAAGCACCTTCCGGTTGGCTGCGAACGATAAATCTTCGCTGAACACAACCGCTCAGACTGACTAAGGTCAAAGCAGAGACCGCCAGCAATACCATGAAACCGTTTTCAGTGTTTTTCAAACTCATATCTGAAATTCGCAAATTAGCTCATGTGAGTTGTTAAACAGCAGGAATTACCCTTCAAGTCTCTCCGGGAAAACTCGTTCACATTTCAGCAAATGCGACGAGCTGCACCATAATTGATGATGCGGAGGCGGAGTCTACAAATCGAATGCGTCTTCGAACAGACCAATTCTTCCAATCGCATGGTTAACATGAATACCGAATAAAACAAATGAGCGTTTTGCAACGACAATGAGCTGCGATTCGTGCACCAAAAACAACATTTTGGGTGGGCAAATCTTAATAATCCCCGTTTTTCAGAAAGTGATTGCACGTTAGGATGGTACACTTGCAAGCATTCGACACACGGTCCGGAAATATATGAGTGAAACCCTTTTAAACTGGGATGACTATATCCAAGTCGCTTCACTCAGCGACGTTGGCATGCGTCGCGCAACCAACCAAGACAATTTCTCGGTGTCGCTAGCCAGTAGTATCGAGCAATGGCAGCGAAAAGGCCATGTCTTTATTGTGGCCGACGGGATGGGTGCTCACGCTGCCGGTGAACTCGCCAGTAAATTGGCCATTGACCATATCCCTCATCTCTATGCTAAGTACAACGAGAGTTCAGCCCCCGAAGAAATGCGTAAAGCGGTTGAAGGGGCGAACAGTGAAATTCATCGACGTGGACAAGCCAATGAAGAATTTCACAACATGGGAACAACCTGTAGCGTCCTAACAATTCTTCCCGAGGGGGCCGTATGTGCCCACATCGGCGACAGCCGGATCTATCGTTTGACACAAAACAGAATTGAACAACTTACGTTTGACCATTCACTCGTCTGGGAAATGAAATTTGCCGGACAATTGTCGGAAGAAGAAGAGAAACTCGGAAAGATTCCCAAAAACGTTATTACGCGATCTCTCGGTCCTTACGCCGAGTGCAATGTTGATCTCGAAGGCCCATTTCCAATTCAGGTTGGTGACACTTTTCTGCTCTGCAGTGATGGTCTCACCGGAGTTATTCCAGACACGGAAATTGGCTCGATTCTCGCCAACATGTCTCCTGATGAAGCCGTCAAAGTTTTGGTAGATCTTTCTAATCTACGCGGTGGACCTGATAACATTACCGCGGTCATCGTAAAAATAGGTCATCCCAAACTTGCAACCTCAGGTAATCACTCTTCTGGGGCATCGAATCGCGGTTCCGCTTCTAATAAGCCTCTGGTACCCGCGACATTTTGGGGCGTATTCCTTGGTTCAACGATTGTTACCATACTGCTTTATTTTCTTGGTTTTTGGCAGATATCCCTCCTCACCGGTGTGGTTTCGTTAGCCGCAGTTGGCTATCTCGTTGCATGTTTGATAAAAAACTCCTTTCAGGGAAATCACGGCAGCACTGGTCAGGTTTTAGGGAAAGGTCCCTACGTCCGATTGGGTTGCGCTTCGAGTGGGCAATTTGCCAAGCAATTGGCTGATATGCTTCGCAAACTTCAAGAAGGCGCCTTGCGAGAAAATTGGAAAGTTGACTGGCCTCAACTCAAATCGATGACGACAAAAGCCGAACAGGCGACCAAGGCAGAGGATCACTCGACCGCCATCGCCAACTATGGTCGAGCTGTCAGTTTCCTAATGGATCAATTGAGAAACCAAGAGGATGCCAGTAGTTCATCGATTGAACTGTAATCCAGATTTCTGACTCTTTCAGTTTGCAAAGCTCCCTCACGCCTTTGCTTCTGCCTCTCCAACCCACTGCTGTCGAATTATGGTTCGCAGGCTCACGAGTTGCCAGCACTCCCTAGCGGCCCCAGCTTTATGCTCCGGCTAGTGGTCCCGGTTCGATTTAGGTGCTACCAATGAGGATCTCTCCGACGCGTGGAAAAATCGCTGCTCAAATTCGCAAAAACACCATTTGACAGCAATTCAGGTCGTAACTGACATTGCCTGCGATCCCCCGTCCCTGTAATTTTCGAGCCCCGATAGTTTGGGGCCGAGACTTGAGTCAAATCCAAAGATTTCAACTTTCGGCAATTCTAAATTCTGGAGATCGTTTTGTTTGCTTTACGGCGAATTCGTTATCAAATGTACTTTGGTGTGATTACCTTGCTGGTCATCATCACATTGCTATCGATCGTCAGCCTTCAAGGCGCTTCCAAATACCGCAACTTAACCAAAAGCATCAATCAGCGGTCGACCGAAATACCGCTGGCCATTGAACTCGGTATCGCTGTCAGTGACTTGCGGTCTCAACTCTGGGACGCCAACCGCACACAACAGGAAATCCAGCCGTACTGGGAGGAATTCAATCCTAAACAGGGTAAACGAGATCCTCTTTGGCAAATAAACATTCAAGCAAAACTTAAAAAAACCGAAGAGGCATTCAAGAATTATCAGAACAAAATAAACAATGGCAGAGAGTTTGATCAGGGCATCACGACAACGCAAGAAGAAAAGAATAACCTGGACAAATTTAAAAAAATGCTCGACGTCGTCAAAGACAATGTCAACAGCCACAATGACGTGTTTGAATCCTCTAACAACTTTGATGTGATTGAAGCAAAGCTAACTGAATTGCAAGATCTGTACATTCAGTTCCCTGTCAGCATGCAGCAGCGAATGGAATCATTTTCAGAGGATGCTCGAACTGAGTATCGTGCGTGGATGACGATTAGTGGTCTAGCTGGAATTGCAGCGTTTGGACTGACTGGATTTTTGATTTTTCGTTTTCAGCATCGTATTATCCGGCCACTGGAACTGTTGATCGAAGGTTCACGGCAGGTCACCGCAGGGAATTATGACTTCCGAATTCAACTTAAAACAAATGACGAGGTTGCGGAATTGGCAGATGCCATGAACGCCACAACCGAAAGTTTTCAATCGATCAAATCTGATTTGAATCAGCAGGTAAGTCAACGAACTCGCGAAGTGGTGCGAAGTGAAAAAATGGCCAGCGTAGGTTTCCTCGCCGCCGGTGTCGCCCATGAGATCAACAACCCACTCGCCTCCATCGCCTGGTCGGCCGAATCACTTGAAACTCGAATCCAGGACATCTTAAATCCAACGAATGAAGCCCATCCATCAGACATCGACGCTGAAATTGAAGACATGAAGAAATACCTTCGCCGCATTCAGGACGAAGCATTTCGATGTAAAGGAATCACCGCAGGTCTTCTCGATTTCTCGAGAATGGGCGATGCAAAAAAATCGGATGTGAATCTCTCAGAAATCATTCATTCGGTCGTCAGCATTGTAAAACCGTTAAGTAAATACCGAAACCGGGAAATCGAAGTAGACGCTGACGCCTCGATTTCAGCCCTTGGCAACGAACAGGAAATCAAACAGGTAGCGCTGAACTTGATCACTAACGCGCTAGGCTGTGTAGAGGAGAATGGAATAGTCCGCATCCAGTTAAGGCAGGAAAATAATTTTGCGGAACTCATTGTGACGGATAACGGATGCGGAATGACATCCGAAGTTCAAAAACATCTCTTTGAACCCTTCTTCACGCGACGACGCGATGGGCAAGGGACCGGCCTCGGCCTGTCAATCACTTACCAAATCATTGAAGAGCACGGTGGAAAAATCACCGCTCACAGCGATGGCCCGGGCTTTGGCTCGGAGTTCAGAGTCTGTTTGCCACTGGCAAAATCAGATTCTACGAAACATAAATATATTGCAGCCTGATTATATTGAGAAAAACTTTGGCCAATCAAAAATCCCTAAAAATCTTATTCGCCGACGACGAAATCCATCTTCAGGAGCTAATCGCGGCCGAACTCCCGCGTATGGGACATAAAGTCACCGTTTGTCCAGATGGAACGACCGCAGTCAGTGCCCTCGAAAAGGACACTTTTGATTGCGTCATCGTCGACCTTGACATGCCCGGCCTCAACGGAATCGAAGTCATCCGTCGCACAAAAGAGCTCTCCCCGACCACCGAGGCAATTGTGCTCACTGGAAAGGGTTCCACCGAAACTGCGGTTGATGCCCTTCGACTGGGAACGTTCGAGTATCTCCAAAAGCCGTGCAAACTCGTTGACCTCAAAACGCTGCTGCAACAAGTCGCACTGCGGCGCGAGTTAAACAATAAGATCTACTCACTTCAATTGCGACTTGACCGAGTTGAAGGTAAGCCGAAGATGATTGGGAATCATCGCTCAATGCAGCGGGTGCGTGCACTAATTGAAAAAGTAGCTCCAACAGAATCCACAGTGCTCGTGGTTGGTGAAACCGGAACAGGAAAAGAACTGGCTGCTCGAGCTGTGCACGACCAAAGTAATCGAAGCGACAACCCCTTCGTAGCGATCAATTGCGGAGCGCTTCCCGAAAACTTGATCGAAAGTGAATTATTCGGCCATCGTAAAGGCGCTTTCACAGGTGCTGACGAACAGCGGAAAGGCCTCTTTGAAGTTGCTAATGGCGGTACGCTATTCCTCGACGAAATCGGCGAACTCCCGAAAGCAACCCAATCCACATTACTACGAGTTCTTGAATCCGGTGAAATCCGACGCGTTGGCGACAGCGAAGCGTTTCAAGTCGATGTTCGAATCGTCTGTGCTACACACCGGAATCTGCACCAGATGGTAGCCGAAGGAGAATTCAGGCAAGACTTAATGTACCGCATTAACACCTTCGAAGTACAACTTCCAGCGCTTCGGGATCGGGTGGAAGACATCCCTGAACTTGCCCACCATCTACTCGGGAGACACCGCCCTGAGGCCTCCCCTCAAAACCGCTCTCTCTTGCAAGCGTTCGATGCGGCAGCGCTGAAGACGCTCCAGTCCCATCGCTGGCCGGGGAACATTCGGGAACTCGCCAATGTCATTGAACACGCTTCCATCCTCTGCGATGGCTTACCGGTGAAATCAAGCGATCTACCAAGTTATTTTTCTCAGGCTCCTTCTAACTCGCTATCCGTTGCCGCGACTGGAAAATCATTGAGAGAAATTGAGATGGCAACGATCCACGCCACGCTGGATTCTTTCAACGGAAATAAAACAGCCGCCGCACAACAACTTGGAATCAGTTTAAAAACGCTCTACAACAAATTAAACAGTGAGGTGATCAACCGAGTCGCGTAGCCGAGGGAAGACGTGCGAGTGAACTCAAATTATCAGAACTCAAATCGTCAAAACTCGATCTCGTCCAACAATCTTCCATTGTTCGGCAACCTTTCCACCCACAATCACGTGGGCAGTTTGATACACTGCCGAAGTCGGGCATGCATGCCGTGGAAACGCGATTAGATGATCTCCAATTTTAAATTGATTGGCATCAGGTGTGTGAATGACCAGATGCTCTTCAGAGTGGGTCAACTCCTTAACTGAGCTTAACTCCGGAAATGCCAACCTCTGACCAGCAGGCTGGTCTGCTGCACAGGCTTTATGACCAACATCAAGTGTCAGTTCATTCGCCCGATTGCAACTAATCACTCGTGTTAATATTGCCAATGCTGGTTGAAATTTCATTTCTGGAAAACGTGTTGCCATATCATCATCATGGTAAACGGTAGTCCCGGGACTCAATTCTAAATTGGGCTCTCCATGATCTGCCAGTACAGGGAACGATCCCGTTCCCGCAGCAACAATACAAGGAACCGGCAGACCGCTTAATAATAACTGATCGCGAAACCTGATCAGCTGATCCCAGCCTGCATTTACTGCTCCTGTACGCTCAGCCAAATCGCATTGTCGATGCTGACCGTCGTACCAATGCAGTCCGCCTATTTTAAGTGCGTCCGAACTGTAAATCATCTCGTATAACTCTATCGCCCGTGGACCGATTAAAATCCCGGTTCGGTTCATTCCAGAATTCAAATCCACCAAAACTCTTATCGAAACGCCCGGATCGTCAGACTCCTGAATCGCTCGAGACAATTGAGCCACCGCTTGCGGGTGGTCTACGAGAGTTGCAAATTCGACATGAGGGTATTTCTGCGCAAGTCGCACGACACGTTGAAGATTGGGGCCAACCATTTGATAAGCAATGAGAATATCCTGCACCCCTGCATCCGCGAGCATTTCGGCTTCCGCAATCGTTGCGCATTTATGACGCGTCACCCCCAGCCGCAATGCAATCTTAACGACTTCCTGCGTTTTATGCGTTTTACAATGCGGGCGTAGACGCTCAGGGCCTCCGGCGATTCGAACCATCTCTACAAGATTCTGCTCAACCAGATCCCTAAAAATCAGAAGTCCAGGTGAAAATACTGACTCGGCATTTTCGATTCTGTAAACTTCGGGCTTCCAATACATACTATTCCTCATCTGCTGGAGACAGAAAACTATTCCTGGACGGTTAATGCTCTATCTCCCCTTTGTCCGACAGGAGAATGAGCTAAAATCGGGACTTCCACAATCTTCTGAGCAAACGCACCATCGGCGAATGCTACCTACGGAATTCCATTATGAACCAACGAAAGATTCTCGTCACGGCGGCTTTGCCTTATGCAAACGGCCCCATCCACCTCGGTCATCTCGTCGAGTATATCCAAACCGACATCTGGGTGCGCTTTCAAAAACTTAGAGGCCACAATTGTTTGTTCATGTGGGCCGATGACACCCATGGCACCGCAATAATGATCCGCGCCCGCAAAGAGGGGCGTAGCGAGGAAGAGGTGATCGCCGAGGCAAACGCTGAACATCAGCGTGATTTCGCCGGTTTTCAAATCCAGTATGACAACTACGGCAGTACGCATAGCGACGAAAACAAAAAGCTATGCGGTGAAGTCTGGCAATCGATACGAGACTCCGGACTCGTTAAAGAAAAGGATGTCGACCAGCTTTTCGACACGGAACAAGGCACTTTTTTAGCCGACCGCTTCGTGCGTGGAACATGCCCGGAGTGCAATGCTGAAGACCAACCCGGGGACAACTGCAGTAAATGCGGCACCACCTACTCGCCAGCTGAATTAATCAATCCTGTAAGTACGCTCTCGGGGAGCACCCCGGAAATCCGAACGGCCAAACATCTCTTTATCGAACTGGAGCAACTTCACGAATTCCTTGAGGAATGGACTCAATCCGGAGACCACCTGCAACCCGAAGTTGCCAATTACCTTAGAGGACATTTTCTCGGTGATCCCCAAAGTACCGAGGGCGCTAAGCCGTTAAGAGACTGGGACATTTCACGACCCGCACCCTATTTCGGTTTTGAAATCCCGGACTGCCCAGGCAATTACTGGTACGTCTGGTTCGACGCTCCGATTGGTTACATTGCCTCAACGCAACAGTGGTGTGAGCGCAACGGTGACACACTTGATAACTGGTGGAAAAACGATGCAGCTGAAATCCACCATTTCATTGGCAAAGATATCACCTATTTCCACACGCTGTTCTGGCCGGGAATGCTGAAATCAGCTGGATACAGCCTGCCTACGAAAGTTCACATCCACGGCTTCCTGACCGTGAATGGTGAAAAAATGTCAAAGAGTGTAGGCACCGCTTTTAAAGCAAACACTTACCTCGATCACCTTCCGCCCGCAGCCCTCAGGTATTACTACGCTTCCAAATTGGGCTCGCGGCTTGACGATATCGATCTGAATTTTGATGAATTCATTTCCAAGGTTAATTCCGATCTCGTAGGAAAGGTCGTCAATCTTGCTTCGAGAAGTGCGAAATTTGTTAAAGATACCGGCCTTTCAGCCAACTACCCTGACGACGGAGGCCTCTTTGAATCAGCAGCGAAAGCCGGCGATGAAATTGCCAAGGCCTACGAAAACTGTGATTACAACAAAGCCATGCGATTAATTCTCGAGCTTGCTGACAAGGCCAATCCATTCGTCGAAAACGCCGAACCCTGGAACCTCCGGAAAGACCCTGCAAAAGCTCAAGAACTACAAGACGTCTGTACCGTAGCTTTGAATTTATTCCGACAGCTGGTGATCTACCTCTCACCAGTTCTGCCGGATCTTGCAGAAAAGACAGGCGAACTTTTAAACGACCCTCTAATCCACTGGGACCAATCTCAAACTCCCTTGACTGGCAATCCAGTTTCCAAATTTAAACACATGATGAAACGAATCGAAGAGAAAGACGTGAGAGCAATGGAAGAAGCAAGTAAAATCGAAGCTGAGCAAGAAGCCGCACAGACCGAAAATAATTCGGAGCAATTCGCGGACAGTGAGCAGCCCATGATTGACGAACCAATGACCGACGAATGCACGATTGAAGACTTTATGAAGGTTGATCTTCGCGTCGCGCGAATCGTCAACGCCGAACATGTCGAAGGAGCCCGTAAACTTTTGAAGTTGACCTTGAGCCTGGGAGGTGATCACCGCAAACAGGTTTTCGCTGGAATCAAAGCAGCCTACGAGCCCGATCAATTGGTTGGCAGGCTCGTTGTGATGGTTGCCAACTTGAAACCGCGGCAGATGAAGTTTGGACTAAGTGAAGGAATGGTTTGCGCCTCAGGTCCCGGTGGAGAAGAGGTGTTCCTTTTAACTCCGGACGAAGGCGCAAAACCAGGGCAACGCGTCCACTAATTCGAGACTGCTTTTAAATCCAATTCGTTTAGATTTGTGCACAGCCGTCCGCGTAACCAGCGATAGGTGTTGATGAATTTACGGCAGAAAATAGCCGATCGTTTAATTCTCCAGGCGTCGACAAACCGAGTCGACGCGGGGGATTTAACCCGTCGGGCAATCGAGACCCCTTCGGGAAAGGTTGAAGCCTGGGCTGCATTTCCGGAAAACGATCCAACTGCCCCCACCAACACGTTACTTCTCAAATTCCCGGGAACCGGAGGTCGGGCAGAGCGCAGCAGTTCCCATCCGTCTGAGTTTTGGAACAATCTGAAATGTGCGTCCTGGACCATCAACCACCGAGGTTACGGTCAAAGTGACGGGCCACCATCGATTCAAAATTTTGTAGAAACCTGTGAGTCAGTTTGGTCCAAAGCGGAACAACTATTCCCAGATCATCGGATCGTCCTGTACGGCAATAGCCTCGGCTGTCTCTCCGCACTATACCTTTCATCGCGACGCCGTGCATTCGGGCTTTATCTGCGCAACCCGCCGCCGCTCGCGGAGTTAATTTCAAAGCGATTGAGGTATAATTGGTGGAACTTTGGGATGGCTCGACTGATCGCCAAGCAAATCCCCGGCTGCCTTAATCCTCAAGAAAATGCCCAACAAAGCTACTGTCCAACCTTGTTAGTACAATCAGAATGCGACAGTTTAGTTCCACCCCGATTTCAAAATTTAATTACTGACTCCTATGCCGGCGAGCTAAAAAAAATAGTTTTGAAAGGAGCAGATCATGGCTCCCCTGTACCCGAGCACCAATTCGAAGAATATATTAATTCTGTTCAGTGGCTCGGGGAACAGATTGCTGCCTATCAACCACACCCCACAATTTCCTGACGGAATATTCAAACCAAAGACCACGATCGCTTGCTAAATTTGAGTCGTCTACAATTCTGTGAATCCTTCGTTAATTGAATCGAGATAAACATGCCCATGAAGATTTTGACGGTGCGACTTTTTTTGCTTTCATTGCTTTTTGCAACTGCGACCACCTTGTTTGCCAGCGGGGATGGCTCTTTTGAAGAAACTCGACATTCCTTTATTGGGTTCGGGAAAGCCACGGGGATCGTGATTGTAAATGAGGCTGGCACCGTGGAGTGGAAAATGCCGCTGCCGGCAAGTGACGGCTGGATGCTCGATTCTGGCAACATCATTGCCGCCATTTATCCTTGCAAAGACTTCCCCCAAGGAGGAGTTGCCGAAATTAATCGACAAAACAAGAGCATCATTTGGGAGTACCAAGGACAACAAAAGGAAATCAGCACCGTCCAACCGCTAGGGGAAAACCGCTATCTCGTGACCGAACTTGGAGCCGAGCCAAGAGCCATCATAATCAACCAAAAAGGTGAGTTACTTAGCTCGACGCCGCTTGACTGCCAAAAAGCCAATGCCCACATGCAGACCCGCATGCTGCGGATGCTGCCTAATGGAAATTACATTGCCCCGCACTTACTTGATTTCGCGGTCAAAGAGTATGAGCCAATCACCGGAAAGGTAGTTCGCGTTTTTAAGACCGATGATCGTGGAAGAGATAAACGCGATTGGCCTTTTACTGCCATTCGCCTCAAAAACGGGAATACGGTAATTGGTTGCACAAATGGCAACCGGGTCATTGAAGTCAACTCCGACGGGAAGATCGTGTGGAGTGTCGACAACACAGACATTGGCGAAAAACTAATTTCGGATGCCTGTGGTGTTCAAAGATTACCCAACGGCAACACCGTGATCACGAGCTACTACGCTAAAGGGGACCAAGTCAAGCTAACCGAAGTCACACCCGAAAAAAAAGTAGTTTGGCGATTTAACGCATTACCTTCCAGCTTTCACCACTTCCAAATCTTGACCACCAACGGCAAACCACTGGCAAACGCTTTGAGGTAAGTAAAGCCTCCTCCTTACATTCGCTACCTGGAAAGACGATCTTGACCCGTGGCGAGAGATTTCAATTCCTCGATAATGGACAAATCAAACAAACAAAAGCTAAATTCCCGCGATGAGAGAATTTCGCTCACCCGCAGCTTTTCTCGACTATTCGCGCGGCGCTCTTCGAGCAAATCAACTGTCGGCGAAGCATAATCGATCAATTGTTGATTCAAACTATCAATGGCAACATGGCGTTCACGCGATTTGGGAAAGGCTGATTCCCCGAAAGCCCACGCTCGCTTTTGTGCAATCAACTCTTTAACCAAATCTGACGGTTCGTCAATAAATCGCTCGGGATGAAACCTCAAGTCACGAAGTTCTCGATCCAAATCCTTCAATTCAACTCGACTCACTAAATCAAGCGAAGTAGGGAGTTTCAAGGTTGCGGTTACGGTCTGATAGTCGGGCAATTGGACTTCAAAAAATCGCTGAGCGATCAAATTCGTCAGTTGGTCGTATTTGGCACCGCCAATCCCGTGTATAAAAAGATCACTTAGAATCAAGCGCGAGAAAAGCGTCGTCGTCAATGCTCTTGGTCTAATAAATACTCCATTCGCTTTTAACACACTTAATTGCTCATCGACCTCCGCTAACAAACAACTGAATTCCCAGCCCAACAAATTGGACAATAGAATTCGGTTATCTTGAAATCGAACGTGTAATGGCTGACGTCGACTTTCTGCATCTCTCCAAATCCAGAATGGAACCTCAACCCAGCCATCTCGCTCTGCCAACTTGGGAACTGGATGAGACTCACTACGAATTCTATGAACGTCTCGGTATTCATCGAGAACTCGATTATGAATCAAACGGAACTCATCGGCCGCCGATAGTATTGACTTAAAGAAACAGCCAAAAGCCGAAGTCTTCGTTAGTTGGCTGATTGGCAATTCGAGTGTCCGCAGACCGAACTCACTTTCCAAGCGATGGCGCCCTGCAGCGACTAAATGCCCCAAACCTGCCGCTGCTTTATTCAAACGCCCCGCCGCCACATGAACATGCCGCCACAAGGGATTGATAACACCATGCGATTTCTCTCTACCCAACCGTTGACTTAAACGTGTGCCAAAACTTTCGAACAATCCCCAGTCAACCACTGGACGAAATTCATAGGGCACCTCCGTTGCGTGAGCATCCATTGAAACACGCTCGAGCCGAATATTTTTCCAATCACCCTTGTTATCCGGGAAACTGGGAAAACCCACTGCCGGGTGAGCACAAATATCATTATCGATAACCAGATTTACCGCCAAAGCATTTTGCTGCCTACCTAATTCTGATAGGACAAAATTTTTATACCAAACTCCCGGATGAAATAGATCGGGCTGATGCCCGGACAGGATAATGCTCTGGCTGTTAATGGATGGCAGATCATCAAGGTAAGCCCCGCTGTAAGTGACCGCCATTTCCGTTAATTCAGCACGTCCCTGCGTTTGAATTTCCTTCAGCGGTCGATCAAATCGAGATGATCGGCTCTCTGCAATCCGCCTCAAGTTGACTTCCAACAGATCCGTGGCAAATAAAAGAGGCGGAACCTGCAAGGTCTCACCACTTGCCGAGGGAGCCCTTAGTTTTTG
>JAPOIJ010000146.1 GCA_029979005.1 Planctomycetota bacterium
AACGTTCACCGTGGTGCCAAGACTGAACGGGTTATTCTGGATCAAAATTATTGCGAAACGGCTGTCCGCGCAACCCAAATCCTTGGACTTCGTGTCGCAGGCGTAGATATGCTCGAGGGGGCCGATGGGCCGCAAATAATGGAGATTAACTCATCTCCCGGTCTTGAAGGTATCGAAAATTGCCTCCAGCTCGACATCGCCGGCGCCATCATTGACTACATCGCCGCTCAAGTTGACTTCCCCGAAATCGACCTGAGACAACGACTAACCGTCAGCCGCGGTTACGGAGTGACCGAAATCCACATTCCCGACGGTTCTAAATTTATTGGCCAGCAAATAAATGCCTCCGGGTTTGAGGACCGTGACATCAACGCGCTAACGCTATACCGACACGGAAAGGTCATCCCCAACCCAAGATCGGATCGCACCCTGGAACCTGAAGATCGGCTCCTTTGTTTTGGAAAACTTGAATCCATGCGTGAACTTGTTCCGAAGAAAACACGACGAAATCGCCGGCCAGTACTCAAAAAACTTCCGCCTGATTCTCAAACTGATTCACCATCACCATAACTTTCTCCCGAGACTCCGACAAAACCATGCACAACGAATTAAAATCGGCGGATTGCTTCATTTCTCCTATCGCTTCGCGATTAGAATCAGAACAAGCAGGCAGTTCCGACGAGTCGAACTTCATCCGCCATTCGGTTTGCCAATGGTGCTACGACTCCCTGCCGCTTGAAGAACTCTGCCGCGAGGGAAAACAATTTGGCCTTCAATCGGTTGAATTACTGACACCTCAACAAATCAACACCCTGCATCAGTTTGATATGCAATGTGCAATGGTGACCTTCCCCACGGCTGTGGCGGCTGACGGAAAAGAGGTCGGCGGCATTCCCCTCGCGTGGAATCGCCCACAATATCACGATGTCCTTGAGGCTGCGTATCGAGAACAAATCACAGACGCGTTTCACGCTGGCGCCAATAACGTAATTTGTTTTTCTGGCAATCGAGATGGGATGAGTGACGAAGAAGGTCTTCAACACTGCGCTGATGGATTGAAGCGCATCTTACCGCTCTGTGAAAAACTGGGCATCACGCTAACCATGGAACTATTAAACAGCAAGATAGACCACGAAGACTATATGTGCGATCGCAGTGCATGGGGCATCGCGTTATGCGACCTCATTGAAAGCGACAACTTCAAACTGCTTTATGACATCTATCACATGCAGGTAATGGAAGGTGATGTGATTGACACGATTAAAAAATCGCACCGTTACATTAGCCATTACCACACCGGTGGCGTGCCCGGCCGCAATGAAATCGACGAATCTCAGGAACTCTATTACCCCGCGATTATGCGAGCGATTCGGGACACGGGTTACACCGGTTTTGTTGGACAGGAATTTATCCCCTCTCGCGGTAATCCGTTAGAATCGCTGAAACAGGGGATTACCATTTGCACGGTTTGACAGGCAATTGTTTACGGCCATCGACTCCGCTCCAACGCCCCCGCCAACTCGCGACAACTCGATTTTCCCTTCAGTCAATGCCTCGGCAAGTCCATGCAAAAGTTACTAATTGTCGGCCAATGTGATTTCGATTATCAGCGGATAAGTTTCGTACTCTCAAAAATTTTTGACCTGGAGATTTATCGTGCGGACTCGTTCGATGACGCCATTCAAAGCGCTCTCGAGCAACCCTACGCTCTGATCCTTATCAATCGAATCATGGATCTTGATCGTTCGGAGGGAATCGCCATTCTCCATGAGTTAAAATCTATTCCGCAGACAGAGAATATACCTGTGATGATCATTTCTGATTATCAGGAAACTCAAGATGCCGCTGTCGCCGCGGGCGCTAGTCCGGGTTTTGGGAAAGCGGCGTTGGACACACCACAAACTTTTGAACTTTTATCCAATTTTCTCGCCTCCTAAAACATCTAAGAACAGGCCGCGCCTCGTTAAAAAATCTGCTCCATCAGACGACCCCCTCAACAAGAAACGAAAATGATTACAAATCCATTAAACAGATCTAAAAGAACAAGTATCGCAAATTTGTTTGGCGTTGTGATCTTACTGGCCTGCGCCGTCATTCCGCTAACCGCATCCGCTGATGTTGTTTTACCTAATGTGTTTAGTGAGGGAATGGTTTTGCAGCGAGAGGTACCGGTTCCCGTTTGGGGTACCGCAGAACCAGGTGAAGCAGTGACAGTTCAATTTGCCGGTCAACAACATTCGACAATCGCAGACGAAGACGGCAAATGGATGATCAAATTAAATCCGCTCTCCACCTCGTCCAAGGGAAGCAAACTGACGGTCAAAGGCTCCAACGAATTAGTCTTAAACGACGTCTTGGTTGGAGAGGTCTGGCTCTGCAGTGGGCAGTCAAATATGGCAGACTCGTTCAATCCAAATAAAAACCGTTTCATTCCTGCTGAGATCCTCAACTCTGATCTTTCCGGATTTCGTGTTTCAACACCGCGAGGCTGGGAGGGCATCAATGAAAAATCACAACGATCAATCTCTCGAGTTGGATTCTATTTTGGATACGAACTTTACCGAAAACTAGACATCCCCATCGGCTTGGTCCTTCGCTACAACTCTGGCACACCGATTCAGGCGTGGATCCCTAAAATCGAATCGGAAGTAATTCGGAAACGACTCAACATTCCTGCTGACTGGAATGACGACCAAGAAAACCGAAACCCCGGAGTTCAATTTGAGGACAAAATCAATCCAATTATCCCTTTCGCATTCCGTGGCGTTGTTTGGTATCAAGGCGAACGAAATGCAAAGGCATTTACTGGCTGGGAGTACAAAGACTTGCTTCCCTTTTTAATTCAAACGTGGAGAGAAATTTGGGCAAAGTCTGCGAAAACAGAGGCCCGGGATTTCCCGTTCTATTATGTGCAGGTTCCAACTCAAGCTAACTCAACCACCAATCGATCAGGACAAACCAGTAATGAATGGCCGTGGCTGCGGGACGGCATGCGGCGGGCACTGGAACAAAGCCCCAATACTGGCATGGCGGTCTTTTATGACCACGGGCCCAGTCTGCACCCCGAGGAGAAACGCTACGCCGGTGAGCGACTGTCTCTTTGGGCCCTCGCCAAAGACTATGGAAAAACTGATATCGTTTTCTCCGGCCCCCTGTTAAAAAACGTCTCCATCAACAATCAGAAAGCAACGCTGACTTTTGATCACATCGGAAGTGGTCTGGCCAATGCGGAAGAAGGAGAGCAGCTCAACTATTTTGAAATTTCAGGGGACGATGGAAAGTATTTCGATGCCAACGCCAAGATCATCGGCGATTCGGTTGTGGTCTCTTCGCCCTCTGTACCCAATCCCGTTCACGTACGGTATTTGTTTAGAAAACCAACCCCTGATCCAAAAATCAGCCTCATTAACAAGGAAGGACTCCCTGCTTCGCCATTCATAACAGACGGACGACGTCCAAGTCGTGAAACTCCAGATGAACCCCGTCTACGAGAAAAAAAAACGAAGCCCAAAACAACGTCAAATGAAAAAACAACCACAGACGGGATACCGAGGCTTTCCAAACAATTCCCCGCCGAAAAACAAACTTATAAAGAGCAAAAAAAACTTCCTGATCTAGAAAAAGCCTATATCAGCATCGCTCCACTGAATCTCAATGATGGACTTGAGGTTGGCAAACTCAATCACCCACTTGCCAATTCAGCAGTTCAATCTCTGATCAACGCCGATCAAGCCGGCAACTACCAGGCCCTCGACAGCATCCTTATTTGGAAAGATGGCAAATTAGTATTCGAAATGTATAACCGGCACGGCCGCGTTGACGCGCCGCACTACGCAATGTCTGTGACGAAGACATTGACCTCACTAACACTTGCCAGAGCAATTCAACTAGGTCTCTTTCAAATGACAGACCTGGACAAACCAATCATCGACTTCATGCCGGAAATTAACCGGACAAAGATCCAACCGGGCGTCGAATCTATTACTCTCCGCGACGCCCTGATGATGAAATCAGGTCTGCGATTCGAGAATCCCAAAGTAATCAATTCTTTAGGAAACGAATTCAAAAAACAGGCCTACTTTCAAAAACTATTTGAAATCACTTCCCCCGTCACTGAGGCAAGCAAAAAATATAAATACAGTGGTGTCGACCCTTCGATGATCATGATGTTGATCGATATTAAAACCGATTCCGACGTACAACAATTCATCAAAAAGGAAATCGCCGATAAACTTAAACTCAGTTACGTCTGGGAAGATCAAGGCTGCGGTATTCCCAAATGCGGAGCAGGAAGCAGTTTCACATCACGAAGCCTGGTCAAACTCGGCGTTGCCGTCCTGAACGGTGGATCATACGACAGCAAACAATTATTTTCCCGTGATTATATCACTCAGGTCATGGACCCCGGCAAGGGAGCTGGCTATTTCTACTTTTTCCATAACCGCAGCATTGGAACTTCAAAGCCGGAGATCAATTTTTTCAGTGGAATCGGCGCCGGTGGCCAGTACATGTCGATTTTCCCAGAGCTTAACTTGGTGGCGGTCGCCACGGCTCACAATCAGAAATCGATTAATCTTCCACTCAAGGCAATCGTTGATCATTTGCTTCCATTGTTTTCAACGAACGCGACCAACACTCCATCCGACTAGCAAACACAACAACGCATCCATGTTCGGCGTTCACCTATTCTCAGGAATGCCTCGCCAGAAACGCTATTCACGAACCAAAGCTCGTAACGCGTAGTGCTGTTGACGCAGAAACCGTGGCCAATGCCACGGTTTCAAACGTAATTAACGTTGCCAAATGGAGCGGTGATTACTGCTTCCTAAGTTCAATAACGTATTTCATCAAGTCGTTGAATTCCTCGCGGCTTTTCAATGCCTTGACCAGATTAGCCGGCATCAACGATGTTTTTGCTTCGACGACATCATCAATATCATCTTGCTTAATTACAATCGGTTTCGGCTGAGCCAAACTCCGCAGCACGAACTCATCGTCTGTTTCTGAGACACGAATACCTGTGTACAAGACACCGTCAAGCGTCAACACCTTGACCTGAGCAAATTCTTTATCAATTCGCTTTGAAGGATAGAGAATCGACTCGACTAACTCTCCATGAGTTAACGAAGTCGTAAGTGCTTTCAAATCGGGGCCAGCCTGAGGTGCACCGTTTCCGGGATCATGACAAGCGAAACACGCGGCAGCCGACTGATAAAAGAGGGCTTTGCCTCGATTGGCATTTCCCTCTGAGATTGCAATCTGTGCAAGCTCAGTAGGATCAGCAGCGAGTAGTTCTTTCTCCAGTTGATCATTTGTGAATTCATCAACCTCTGTGCCTGCCTTATCCATGGCCAGTTCAGCTTCCCCAAAAGGATGCGCAGCTAGTAGTTCGTCAGGGGTCCAGAACGTCGTTCGCTTCTCCGTAGATTCGCGAATCCGCTTCACGTCTTCCGGCTTAATCCTCGACCCTTTATTGCCCCAGGTATTCCTGACAAACGTAAGCACCGCAGCCAGTTCTTCATCTTTAAGAATTGAGCGGAATGCCGTCATAGGCGGTACGCCACGGGCGGGATCGTATGTCTTCCCGTTAACCTTCATTTTCCCCCAAAGACCATGCAATGTCATTTTGATTAGCCGATCCTCGTTTCCGAGCACCCATGGGCTACCGACGAGCGGCGGATAGACATTTGCGTTACCTTTTCCATCGGTTAAGTGGCAAGTTGCACAATGTGACTCACGCTGGTAGATCTCAGAGCCAAGCTTATAAACTTTCTTGTCGGCAGCATTGAGGTGTTTGGGAGCGGCATACTTCACTACATGCGAGGCAGCAGGAGCAGCAAACTTGGTTGCCCCTTTGACATCGACATTGTCCCAGAAATGCTTGACAGTCTTTGCTGCCATAGCCGCATGCCCAATTTTCGAACTCAACAAAGACTGTAAAAGCCTGTCATCTCGCACATGATGCTGCTGGTGCAACCAGAGGGCCTCTAAAAGATGGTGAGATTCAACTTCATCATTCGGATCAAAATCTCGCATCCATTTTTGAGTCGCGGAGATGACTGCATCGCCGTCGCGAGCACTTAACTCGACTCGCGTCCGCTGACGTACACCGTCGACTTTGTGCTTTAAATTCTCCAAGAGCGCCTCAATGGGCTGCCCATGTATTTTGACAGGCTTCTGCAAAGGACGGTCTTTCACAGTCAATCGGAAAATCCGGCCATGCAAATGATCACGATTTGGATCGCGGATATTATGCTGCATGTGGCCAATGATTGCGTTTTGCCAATCAGACACGTAAAGCGCTCCGTCTGCCCCGACAATGGCGTCCGTGGGACGGAAATTTCGATCTTCGCTATTGAGCAGCTCAAGACCGGGAGTCCCCCAAACGTCACCAAACTTTCGATTTCGCCCGTTGCCTTCGCGATCAAGTACGTATTGCTTGACCCCAAGAAAACCAATGCAATTACAAATTAGAAAATCATTCTGCATCTCGTCGGGAAAATGCTCTGAAGACAATATTTCATCCGCAGCCACAGGCCGGAACTCCTTAACCAACAGTGGATGCATCTTAAAGCCATTACCTTCAGGACGGACTTGATACGAACGTCCACCAGTTCCATCATTGGCGTAACAGTAACCCCAATAATCAAAACTAGTACCGTGTGGGTTAGGCGAGTTCGCCGCATGAGGAGTAATCGAGAACGTTCGCGGATCGAAGCGGTACATTCCCGAGCCGCCGGTGGTCAAATTTCGTTTCCACGGGGTTTCGTGATTGTGAACCAGGAAAATTCCACTCTGCCAATAAATACCACCATCCGGCCCCATAATCAGGTTATTCGCAGCATGGTGCGTGTCTGATGTTCCAAGCCCCTGAAGAATTGGAAACCGAACATCCGCCTTGTCATCGCCATCGGTATCTTTCAGGAACAACAAATCGGGACCAGAAGTGACTAACACTCCACCTCCCCAAAACTCAAAACCCAGCGGATTGTGGACGTGGGCAAAGATCTTTCTTTTATCCGCAACACCGTCGTTATCCGTGTCCTCAAGAATCATCAAGCTGTCATTCATCTCCTTGAGTGGCTCCCATTTGGGATAAGTATTCCAACTTGCCACCCACAGTCGCCCCTTGGTATCGACCTGCATTTGCACAGGGTTAGCCAAGTCGGGAAACATCTCTTCCGAAGCAAAGACATTTAATTGAAAGCCCTCAGGCACTTTAATCTTGGCTAAGCTTTCCTCGGGACTCAGGTAAGCGAGGCTTCCCTCTTTTTCAGCGCTAGAGCTTTTACTTCCGCCTCCCACATTCGAAATAACTTTCACCGGCGGCGGTACGTTACTATCATCAGCAACCAGTTTTTTACCGTTTGCCGCCGCCCAAATCACCTTATCTCGGTTGGCAGTCATCACATCAAGCATCACCAGCTCGTGCTTCAAAACATCCGCGTTACTCTGCCCGTCCACAAACGTCAGTGTCGAACGACCACCCCAAACATCATTTCCGTCGGTTGCCCGATAGCGATTGTGCCAGTGCCAATTTTTGTCTTTGATGGTTGCGTAAAGGCTCTCCAGAGATTCCTCTGAAGGCATACCCTTTCCTAACAATGCCTCCGAAATAAAGCCTGCAAGCTGTTGGTAACCTAACGCATTGAGATGGATTCCATTGATCGTGTATCGCTTAACGCTCGTTTGAAACAGGCGTTTGGTCGGGGTAAACAGATCCACAAACGTCACGTCCGTTTCTTTCGCCGCTTCCTCCGTGGCCACGGTGTAAGCCGCCAAATTTTTATTTAAAGCTACACCATCGGAGAGGAGAGGATCTCCGGTGTTTTGGGCAGCAATCGGACTGAATAAAACAAATCGTACGCTCTTGCCCACTGACTTCCGGAGTTTCTTGTATCGATTGACAAACTTTACAAGTTCATTCTTATAAGCATCAGCACCATCCGGCCCCGCAAACGACTCGTTGTAACCGTAAAATACAAACACAACATCAGGTCCGACGAGCTGCAAATATTCCTCGTCGTTGGTAAACCCTTTACTACGAGGTTTTTGATTCACCATATCTCCCGAAAAACTCATATTTCGGAAGCTTACATTCTTTCCTTTCAACTGGCTTTGAAGTGCCGTCTCAACCCAAGGATCGTGTTGCATTCGATCCGCTAAACCGTTTCCGTAAATCGCGACAATATCATTTTTCTTAAATTCAAATTTTTCGTCACAGTGCGCAGTCTCTATTGCAAGCACCGACGAAAAAATGAAAACAAGAAAACACAGCAAACGGGTTCTCAGTATTGATTTCGAAGAATATGTCATAATTTCTGGCAAACGTTGAGATCTAATTTTTGAATTAACTGGTAATCACATAATGACCAGAGGACAACTCTGGTGCGAGGCGCTGTTGCATTTAAGTTCCAGAGAGGAAACCCCAATGGCAAACTAAAATGACAACAACTGGGAGCGCAGTCAGCAATTCGTAGCAAACGATTACCAACTTCTCTGAGCAGTTTACTTTAACAACTCTTCACGCCCCACGCCATTTTTTTATAGGAGGAGCAAACTACGGAAACTAAACGACAAAATTTTGGATGTTTTGACACAGCAACTTTTGGAGTCAGCACCTCAAGTTCAAAAAATTACTTGATGCAAGTCCTCAAGATATGCTTACGCAGATAGCGAATAACTAACGCAAAGACTGTTAAAAAAAACACTCAAAAACGCAGCCAGGGATCTTGCCGACGCGCCTAGCAGTCATTTGAGAGAATACTACTTGGGATTATTAGAAATTTCCCAGCCAAAGAATGGCCAATGCCAACGCAGCAAAACTGGAAGAGGCAGTTTCAACAAGACCGCCATATAGTTTAAGAAAAAGCGGACGGAGAGGGATTCGAACCCCCGGACGCGTTACCACGTCGCCGGTTTTCAAAACCGGTGCCTTCGACCAGACTCAGCCATCCGTCCGAATTTCTTAAATCGCTGGAATCCGGCAATCCAAAATTGCCGTATCCCTTGCTTGCGAGACCTAATATTAGCAATTCAGGCCTATCTATGAAAGGGCATCATTACCCCGTAATTATTTACGGGAACCATCTATTTGCGTCACGGCCTGAGGGCGAACGCGCTAAAATTCGCCTACAATTTCGCCGCCACTGATTGTACCAAGGCTCCGCCACACCCCTAATTCAATTTTGTCTGACACGGTTCGCGTCGCACCGTCCATCAGGCCAACATTGACCAATCCGCCCGAATGGTAACTCCGTGAGGTGATCGCTGCATAGGTAGCTTGATCACTCCGTTTTCCCTCTTGCACTGAATTAAAATCAATGTCGTAGGCTCTTCCTTCATGCTGATAAAGCACATTGGTATTTGGAGTAAAAACAGTTGTAAATCCAGAATGATGCACCCTGCCATCGCACCATTCCGTGTGCCCGGTATTTTTCTGCAAGCCAGGGCCAAGTTTCAATTGTCCAGTGAATCCTAAAAAAGCATCCGAAGATGTCGGGGGGTCAGAACCAGGATCCTGTGTGTTTCGAATATAAGACGTGTACGCTTTCACTTCCGCAAGGCAAAGAGTTTGGCTCGCACCGTCTGTCACCCCACCAAAACGGGTTTTACTGTTAACGAAAAATACACCGTCACCTCGCCGCCCATTAACTGGGTCATAAACCAACCAAGTGCCGAAATTAAATCCATAATTCTGTGGATAAACTTTCGGGTTGCCTGAGGAGTCGTTCCTTACACGGTCGTTGACTTCACTCGCACACTGATACATCGGAATTCTCAGCATCGGGACGCCGGTATCAAGCTGAGCGTCCCAAGCAACATTAAGATCAACCGCCTTATACGAATTACTTTGTTCGCAAAAAGGAAGCAATCTTCCGTGAACAGACCAGGAGCCATTATTACCCGATAAAACACTCCCGGCCTCTATCTCAAAGCTGGGTGGAAAATGCTGAAAAGCAGACTCATAGTTATGCGCTGCAAGAACTACTTGGCGAACATTATTGAGACATGAGGTTCGACGAGCAGCTTCTCGAACCATTTGAACGGCCGGGAGCAGCATCCCGATCAAAATTCCGATGATCGCGATCACAACTAACAGTTCAACGAGAGTGAATCCCCGCTTGGGACGAGCTAAAATTTGCATAAAACGAAATAACTCGTCAAAAATTAGATCAAATAAGAAACCTGCGATAACAAATCCAGCCCACATTGAAGCCGATTCTATTATCACACTCCAATTAGAAAAAACAAACCCTGTTTTACAGACTGTAAACCTACCTACATTCATCCATTCCGTTGACGGTTTTTGCCAATAGCATTCACCGATTCAGTCATCCCAACGACGAACTCAGCGCCAATTAACTTTCTGCCAGACATCAAAGCAAGAATTCCTTCAACTCAGACAAATTCTTGATCTCAAGTCGCCAGTTCGATGATTCGCTCGCCACACCCCGAAAGCACTCTCTCGATTGCCACAAAAACCCTCTTTGGGAGGGGTTTCGATTTTTAGATCCCCCCGAAAAGAACCTAATTCACACAAAACTAAATTGGACACCGCTAAAACGGTCAAAACCACAACAAGGGAGATTATATCCACCATAGGTGATTCCAAAGTGAATATCGATATCTTCATTGCGGAATTCCGATAGCCGCACCGTAAATTTTGACTAAATTCATGACAATGGATTTTGTTTTCGAATGTGATGATCCCTTAATTATTTTTACTTCCATCCCTCGTTGCCATCAAAAGCATTCCTGGCAGCACAATGCTTGACTTTAGAAAAGGAGAAGCAAGGTGAAAAAGACCAAAAGAGGTTTCACCCTCGTTGAATTGTTAGTTGTGATCGCGATCATCGGAATTTTGATCGGGATGTTACTCCCCGCCGTCCAACAAGTCCGAGAGGCCGCGCGTCGCATTTCCTGCGCGAACAACCTCAAGAACGTTATGCTGGCGATGCACAACTATGAAAGTGCATACAAGTACTTTCCAATGGGCGCCGAAGCTGAGTTTGGAACGATGCTTCCAAACACGAATCTTTACATGAGTGCCTTTGCTTCCACACTTCCATTCATTGAGCAAGAAAACCTGCAGAACCTAATTGATTTCACACGACCGTGGGAGCAACAAACCGCGCAGGTCGCAAGCACTCCGGTCAACTCATTTTTCTGCCCTTCCAATGTTGGGGACAGCCCCATCAAAGACCCTGAGTTTGGATTCCTAGCCCAAGCACTGGGACTTCCGATTGGCGACACCTATGGTGTTACAACTTATGTTCTTTCGCGCGGCTCAGGCTACAAGTGGTGCAACCAACCATATTCGCTTCAAGGCAAAGGGATGTTTGATATCGGGATGAAAGTTCGATTCAGCGATATTACCGACGGCTCAAGTAATACGATCGGTATTGGTGAAGGAGCAACAGGGAAAGCTTGGAAAGTTTCTGTTGGTCAAGGCAGCGAAGGTCCGCCGGCAACGGATGCGTTCGGCGGTGAAGTTGCTGCGAATCAAGTCTGGCTTGTTCCTCAGCCGAACAGCACCGTTTTCCAGTCTCAAGGACTTTCGCCTCGAACCAGTATTTTTGCATCCACTGCGGATTACCTAAACAAAAATCCGGTTACCGAATCGCTAATTGACGACTCAGGTTTCGCAGGTACTGCCGGTGGCACTGCTAACGATAATGATTCGACAAGTAACTTCCGGAGCAACCATCCCGGAGGATCAAATTTTGCTTTTGGTGATGGTTCGGTTCAGTATATCGCCAATCCTTCTATCGACGTCTATCAGGCCATATCTACTATTCAGGGCCGAGAAGTATTTGAGTTGGACTAACTATTCACTCGGGCGGTATTAGCCAAGCGAAATCCAACCACCTTGTTATTTAAATCTACACCGGTTGGCCGTTAAGTGTTTTTTGACGGCCGGCCGTGTACATTTAATCCAAATAGTTCCTCCGAACCTTTGTCAGTTCTCAACATTGCGAATGGCTGCCGAATAATGGCCTTCAATAACACAGGACGATCGAATTGAACGCGGCTGCATCGTCG
>JAPOIJ010000184.1 GCA_029979005.1 Planctomycetota bacterium
CTTTCATTGTATTCCGGGGCGTACGCCCTAACCCCTGAAATATGGACCCGAATGGAACCATGGATCGAATCGGATTATTATACGGTCAAGCCAGTATTTGATTCCGATATTGTATCCGATTGCTAGATCTAACAGTGGATAGGCTACTACAGTTTTTTTGCAGCCTTACTCTTCGGTGTACAAGCGGTTGATTGCTTTTTGTTCTGCAGTCAGTGCATCCTTTGCTTGCGCGGCTTTCTCCTCAGCTTGTTCTTTCAATTCAATGGCTTGTTTGTACTCCTCGTAATAGCAGCCCGAAGTTGAAAGGATCAGAGAAATTAAAATTATAAGAGGGGTGTATTTCATTCTTGTGCAAGCTCCTCGATTTTTTGTTGAAGTCCAGCGTACATGGTAACGAGCCCGAACGCTGGAAGTACATTTGGAACCAAAAAGAAAAAGTAGATCAACCAACCATATGGCCAACCGTTGATATCACGAATACGCAGAAGTTGGAGTTCAGAGTACTTCAAAGTGCGAGCGCAATGTTGAACGAATGTAAAAGGGTGCTTTATTGAATCAACTGTTTCGGTCGCAATCTGGTCGCTTGTTATACTTGAGTAGTCGACGAACATCCCTTCTGCAAGGGATGAAATTGCGAGTGATGCTACAACAAAACTAATTGCAAGCCAGTAATAGATGCGAAGATGAGCAAGTTCAACGAGGTTTTCGGACAGGTTCCGATCGATTGGTGCAAACAAACGTTTATGGATTTCTCGAGCAGTAAAAACGGCGACAGAAACGAGGATGCAATCAAAAAGGCTGTATCCGAACACCGTCACGTATGTAATAAATGCCAATGGAATCGCGATGATTACGGCTATCCAATGGAGAAATACTGAACCGTTGAGTATTTCTCTTATAGGGCTGTCGTGCTTGAGATAGGTCGTGAGCCAAAATGATCGCGCTAAAGATCTGTTATGGAAAATCTGAACCTGCATCAGGTAGGTCATCGCAGCTAAAACAGGGATCAATAGAAATAGCGGAAGTCGAATCGTAGACAGCAGGCAAACGAAGATGGTTGAGCCAACTAGCGGTGCCCAAATGCGAAATGGATCGTTTCTTTCCATAGGCAATAATCTGCTTTGTTGAATAACAACTCCCCAAGAGATATTTATCAATATATCAGAGGATTTGTCGGCTCTCAAATTCAGCGCAAATAAGCACTCGGAATATTCCGCGTGCCGAATGCAAAGCACGAGGATTGATGGGGTAGGCCACTTTTTACAATAAATAGAATGATTCCATTCTATTCCCGACGATGAAGGCACTACATAAGCCTAGCGTTTCATTGCTTTGATGCAGTATCATTTTGTTTTTCGGGAGCAACGGTCTGAATCGCATCATGCTAAGCCTAAGCCTGCTCGGCTGTTTAATTATTTTCTGATTTTGGAACAACAAATTGACCAAGAACGTGTCAAATAAAAAGGTGCTTCGGTTAAGTACAATAGCGAATCGAATCGGCGAAATCATTAACGAGAAGACGTCTGGAAAGCGATTTTGGATGAAGGCGGAAGTCTCTTCTTCTCATCAAAACGCAAACGGGCATACGTATTTTGACTTTGTTGAAATGCAACACGGCCGTCAGGTAGCCAAACTACGTGGGATGATTTGGCGAGATGACCGCGCTCGAATCGAAAAGGAATTCGCTCAGGCGGGAATTGAATTCAAGCTTGAAAACGGAAAGGAAATTACAACCGAGTGCACGATTGAGTACCATCCAGTATTCGGACTTTCCGTCAACGTGGTTGATGCTGACCCTAATTTTGCATTGGGAGAAATAGAGCGAATTCGTCGCCAGATGCTCTTGAAATTAGAAAAAGAGGGTCTTTTCGAGACAAATAAACAGGTTCCACTGCCACTTTTAATAAAGAGAATTGGTGTTGTAACAAGCGAAGGCAGTGCAGGGCATCAAGACTTTGCCAAAACAATTGCTGGCTCTAAATACCCAATCTATGTAAAGATTGAAGACGCCCGTATGCAAGGGCATCGAACTGAACAGAGCGTGCTTTCTGCGATTAGATCGCTGGAAAGTCAATCCTTCGATTTGATTGTGGTCCTCCGGGGTGGAGGAAGCAAACTGGATTTGGGCGCACTTGATAATGAGTTAATTGCGCGAAAAATTGCAGGTTGCCCGCTCCCCGTTTGGACCGCCATTGGACACGAGATAGACGAAAGCGTGTTGGACTATGTCGCCCATACAAAATTCAAAACACCCACTGCAGTGGCTGAGGAGATTTTAAATCGAATTAATTCTCTCGCAACATTTAACAAAGAGGGGCTGAGTCAATTGTATTCCACATGGAGTAAACGAATTACTCAGGAACGAAATGATCAGCAAAAGCATAGACAAATGTTTGCACAAAGAGTTGAAAGCAAAGTTTCAAAATCCAAGAGCCTAATTCAAGACCAACGCAGTCGACTTCGACTAAGCGTATCCAAACGCGTATCAGTCAACGAAAGAAGACTGCTTTCTCAATTCAGTTTTAGCTTTCAAGAGAAAGCAAAAGACAAACTTAGAACGTTGCAGCATGAACTGCGACTGGCGAAGAATAGTATTAACAGTACAACTAAGGAACGGAAAAGTAATGCATTTGAAAATTTAAACAAGGCAAAGACTCGATTAAGAGATATGGCCAAAAGGCAACTTCGGGATCGTGGACTCATTCTTGTAAGTTCGCGTGCTTGGTTCAGTCCGGGCCGGATACTTTCGAAAGTGGACTCGAGCAGGAATGTGCTCTCAGTCCACGCTGGTGATTTTAAGAAAAGAGCGTATCGTAAGATTACGGATGAGCGTCTCTCTGTTAAGTCAAAGCAGATCAAATTGCAGCCGGATTTAATCAGGGAACGATTGAAATCAAAAAAAGCTCAACTAAAAATTGGCCGAACAATTATTGATTCAAGAGATCCAGCGAAAAACTTAAAAAGAGGCTACGCCCTTATTTTTGATGCAAATTCTAAACTAGTTACATCGATAAATGATTTAGCTAACAATCAAGACGTAAGAATTAATTTGGCAGACGGAGTCGCTGCCGCAAAAATTGGAGAAACTGAAAAAGATGACAGCTGAGCAGAATGAGACCTATGAAGAGAAAACTGGAAAATTAAATAAGATTCTGGCAAGGCTTGATGACCCTGATACGCCCATCGATACTTTGGCTGACGATGTAAAACAAGGAACAAAGCTGATCAAAGAACTGGAAGCCAAGCTGCGCGAAGTTGAGTCCGAGGTCGAATCAGCATTTGAGGAGTTAGAGGATAACGACGACAACGGCGAACAGTAGAAGTGTTTTCACAAATTCCATCTACCAAAATTCCTCAACGAAGGACAACTGATGAAAACTCGCTGGAATCGATACCCGCAACTGGTGCTACTGACCCTGTTTCTGATCTTTGTCTATGACTCAGCAAATGCTACTGACAAGGCCGGTGCTTCCGAAACTTTACCGATGGCTGCCAAGGCGACCAGGCCGGCTCACATGCTGCAGAACGACGAGGGAAGATTGAGTGATGGCACTAAGAAAAATCCAATCCGACCAGTTTCCATTTTGGAAGGTTTGTCTTCGCGGAATTCATCAGAAAAACCAGCCCAGGAAGCTGCTACTCAGCAAACCACGATTGAACTTCAAAAACTTACAACCCTGTCTTCCATGCAATTCTACACACACTTTGCCTTGATTCAAAAAATGCTGATGGGCAAGTGGGACGAAGAGACCTTTAACAAATTCTCTCTGTACGACGGAATAAATCTGAAAATGATGCAAGCTTATGAAAAGCAACTTAAAGAGGATGCGAAATGGGGGCCCTTTCTCAAGATGAAAAATACTCTTCATCAACAGGTTTATGAAGATCTCAAACCGTTGATTCGTAAGAAACGGAAGGGGGAAAAGTTGACCGCCGCTGATATTGAGAAGCTCAAGGATCTCGATGAATTAATCTTTAATAAAATAATTAAGTAGTTGCTTTCCATAACGCTGTGCATCGGTATCGAAGTAGCACCGGTACGATGTATCAAACACAGCATCAATAGTCAGCAGGCGGGGTGATCAATTGATTGGGTCCTATGTTGAAAGTAGCTTACCGAGCCTTACTAAGATTGGTGCGTTTGCAATAGGATTGCTAAAGCAAAAAGATGAAGTTAGCAAATCCTCTGAAATGTGAAATTTGAATAACTCGCTCATTCGTGACGAGAACTTAAAGTCAATTGGATGGAAATGTCTTCTGAAGAAAAGCAATTTTCCAAACCTAAACGTCGCTGGTTTCAACTCAGTTTGCGGACTCTCCTGCTTTTAGTCCTGCTTGCCTCCACTGTGCCCGGTTGGGTTGGGGTGGAATGGGCTCAGCGAAAAAAGGAGAAGTTGGCGATTCGTTGGGTCGAGGAAATGGGCGGCAATGTCCGGTTCGATTTACAAACGTGGCGAGGGAACCGTGCAACAAAGGTCGCGATCCGTAAAGAAAAAAGTTATTTGAAGCTCGAGTATGCGATTGGCTTAAGTCTTCTTGATGTCAAAGTCTTAGGCACGCCGGTAAGCGACCTGTTTCCTTGGGAAGATATAACAATCTTTGCAAATCTGCAGCGATTCTTAAGCCTCTTAGTCAACTTATACATTGACAATAATAGGCGGGTAGTTGACCTTTCGCCGCTGTCAGATTTGAGGAGTCTCAAGGAACTTAGAATTTGGAATACACCTGTCAGCAACCTGTCGCCGTTGGCAGCTCTAAGGAGCTTTGAAGCGATTGAAATACTCGATGCACCGATAAAGGATCTTTCGCCTCTGAGGGGGCTTACTCGCCTCAAGGAGCTTCAAGTTCTTATTGCGCCGGTGTCAGACCTCTCTCCGCTGTCCGAACTGAAAGATTTAGAATATCTCGACCTGTATGACACTAATGTAAGTGACCTCTCGCCGCTGCTTGGCTTGAAGAATCTCAAAAAGCTTAAACTCAATGCCACGAAGGTTAGAGACCTCTCGCCATTGGCCGAGTTAGAAAATCTAGAGTACCTTTGTCTCAAAAATACTCAGATAAGAGATCTTTCACCATTGGCTGAATTAAAGAGTTTGGAATACCTCGACGTCAGAAATACTTATGTCAGAGATTTTTCGCCGCTGGCAAAATTAAATAGTCTTCAAGAGCTTTTTGTAAATAAAATGCAGACGCCCCCGACTCCGCTTGCGTTACTGACGAGATACCTAAAGCTCGATGGAATCAAGGCAGAGAAAGACCAGTTTGACGAGCTTGAAGTTGCGTTGCCAAATTGCAAGATTTATCGATAAGCGTTACTAACAATTTTGCTTGGGGGTTGGTCCGAGCTTCGATTTCCGTCAGGTGATCTAACTGAGCACGAAGATCATGCTAGCTGCTCTCGGCAAAAAGTAACTTTTTCAGTTTGCTTAATTAGTGAAATATCTGCTGCATTCCCCAATGCGTTAAGCCAGGTTAAAGGCGAAGAAGGTTGCGGGACGAAGGTGTTATAAGTGCCCTGAAAGAAAGCAATCTCTGTGATATTTTCCCGCGTCTATTTAATGTTTGGTTGGGCCCTGCTGTTAACCGGCCATCATTGGAATCCCTTGAGTTTGGAGGGGCTTGGTCGTAGTGATAACTCAGGTCGTTTGTCGATTTCGGATGATATATCTGAAGCCGAAGGAAATGAACTAGGGAATGAAGCGTCGCAGATACTGATTGCGACCTATAACGCACACCTTCTTCCACCCGTTGCGAATCCTTTTGCTGGCAGGCGTGGCAATTCCAATTATCGAGCGGGAGCGGTTGCTGAACATCTGGACCAGTTCGACATTATTGGATTCTGTGAAGTATTTTCAGCGGATGGTTCGAAAAAACTGGTTGAGTCATTTTCCACTAACCGCGGTGCTGGCTATCAGGTGGTTCGTGGCCCGGGGCGTGGGAAGTTGCGAGGAACCGGAAGCGGCTTACTTCTATTAAGTCGATTCCCGGTAGTCCAACAGCATGAATTGGTTTTTCAAGCTTCTTCACGAATGTGGCGAGACGGTCGAAAAGCTGATGGCTTGGCAACCAAGGGAGTCTTGCATGTCGTGATCAACCACCAGGGAGTTCTCGTCGATCTCTTTTTAACGCACCTTGATAGTCTTTCAGAATCTGTGCGTAAAAAACAGATTGAAGAATTGGCAAATTTCATTCTCATTCATTCCGACTTAAATCGGCCGGCCTTTCTGATGGGTGATTTGAACATTGTTGGTCCAAAACGCGGGACACCCAGCGAAGAAGAGTATGATGCGATGATTCTTGAACTTTCGCAAACGACTCGGCGTCGGTTGGTCGACCTAGGAAGTCAATTGACTGCGGGAACATCGAATCCGATTGATCCGGGTAACGCAGATCGCATTGACTATATTTTTGCCTTGCCCTCTGTCGGTGATGCAAACTCGCTAAAGGGGAGGGTGGGCCTCACCCATTTGCTCGACGCAAAGGTGGAAGAGGGCTCATTATCGGATCACTCGGCTGTTGTTTCAAAAATCAGGCTGCCTCTCAAGTCAAAATAGAGCCGAACTGTGTTTTGGCGTCAGGCTCTGTCTATGGGTAGGCTCGAAAATTTGTGGATAAGTTGGCATTCACAAGTACGCCTGAGATATAATCTGGTCGGTACGGAAATAGATCTATCCCGAGAGATGAAATGAAATTGTCTATCACAACGTTGTTGATGTTTGTGTTTCTGTTTTGCCCACTTGTCAGTGGACAGAATAAGGCCAACCAAGGTGACCCCTTCAAGCATCCGTATGCCAATCCTGTCGACAATCCTGAGTTGCCCCGTGTCCTGTTAATCGGTGATTCGATTTCGATCGGCTATACCGCGAGAGTCCGAAAGTTGTTGGCTGACAAGGCCAACGTCCATCGCCCTAAAACCAATTGTCGTTGGTCTGCCTTTGGTGACGAGAATGTTGAAGAGTGGATGGGCGATGGCAAGTGGGATGTGATTCATTTTAACTTTGGACTATGGGATTGGTACGGTTGGAAACAAGAGAGCAAAGCGACTCCCGAGTCGTACGCCAAGAATCTAAACAGCATTGTCAACAAACTGAAACAATCGAAAGCGAAGTTGATTTTTGGAATGACGACGCCTCCTTGCATTGGCAAAGAACGCAGTGCCAATATTGTCGTCAGTGAAGCGCAGGCGAAGCAATTTAATGATGCGGCTCGAAAAGTAATGAAGGCTCAAGGAATTCAAGTGAATGATCTCTATGCCGCGATCGGGGACGCGAGGCCTCAGTATCAGCTTGCGGAAATTGATGTGCATTACAATGATGCTGGGAAAGATTTACTAGCCGCTCACGTGGCTGAGAAGATCAGTAATGCGTTGGCAGGGAAAAAGAAACAGAAGCGTCCACCAGTCCTGAAGACAATGAGCCAAGATGGATTGCCTAATGCACTTATTCTGGGTGACTCCATCTCGATCGCCTACACACCACTGGTTGTTAAAGAGCTTAAAGGTAAAGTCAATGTAACGCGACCAAAGGCAAATTGCGGTGATACCAATCGCTATCGAAATGCATTATCTAAATGGCTAGGGGATAAGAAATGGGATGTGATCCACTTTAATGTCGGTCTGCACGATCTGTGTTACCGTCATCCTGATTCGAAAGTTCAAGGCAATCGAGACAAAGTAAATGGTTCCATCGCGGTGCCAATAGATGAGTACGAGCAGAATCTAGAAAAAATTGTCACGATGCTGAAGGCGACGGGGGCCAAATTAATCTGGGCTTCAACGACGATCGTTCCCGAAGGGGAGGCTGGCCGAATTGTGGGAGATGAGGTTAGGTACAACCAGGTTGCTGAAAAGATTATGAAGAAGCATGGAATTGAAATTAATGATCTACGTGAACTGAGCGGTACATTTCCTGCCTCCTATTTTCGCGGTCCGGGTGATGTGCATTTCACAGCGGAGGGGAGTGGAAAACTGGCTGATCAGGTTGCGGCGTCGATCGAAAGATTAGCCAATGCAGGCAAGTAAGCTTGCTGTATTTTGAACCTCCAATTTTAGACACTGAAATCAACATCAGTTATAACCGTGTTGTTAATGAAGTTGTCTAGATTTAACAA
>JAPOIJ010000018.1 GCA_029979005.1 Planctomycetota bacterium
GGGTGAAGACGATGGCTAATATTGACAGGCGTGCAGTTGGCATCGGTTCAGTCTTTCTTTAATCAGAATTGCTGTAGTTCAGGTGCGAGCAGGGTAACGGGGAAGCTTGCATGAGCACGGTCTTTCAGATGCGCCGTGTCGTTGAGTTAATGAAATAAAAGAGTGAATTATTTATTACAGCGGTTCGATTGAAGACCGCGGAGGATTGCGGATTACTAAGCTGATTAACGCAAAACAACTCTTAAGTTGTTTGCCCTAATTGAATTGGGGGGCGAAAGACCGAACCTGATTGGATGCGATATTTGTGAGGCGTTACGCCGACGTGTTTGTGAAAATGCTGAGTGAATGCGCTTTGGTCACAGAACCCAACATCCATCGCAATTTCCAGAATTGACTTTTGACTGTTGAGAAGTGCCTCGCAGGCCGACTGAATTCTCGTCTTAATTAAGAACTGTTGAGCGTTGATTCCAAAGACACTGATGAATCTTCGGTTAAGTTGCCTTGGAGAAATATTTGATAGTGCTGCCAGGTCGGGAACTTTTATCTTCTGGGCGTAATTCTCCCGAATGTAATCGACCGCTTCTACGACTTCGAGATACGGGACGACTGATTTTTTATTGTTCTCATAACTCTGCACCGTCCCCATGACGCCGATGATACTTCCGTTAGCTCCATAAACCGGGTGTTTCTGGGTGACGAACATGTCGAGGAGGCGCTGTTCGTTGTACCAGAGTTCGAGATGGTTAATGAGTGGTGTCCCAGTTGAGATGACTTTTTGATCGTCCAGCACAAAACGATCGGCAACATGCTTTGGAAAGTGATCGTAATCCGTGGTGCCGACAAGGGCATCCTGATTTTCTAAGCCAAGTCGTGCCAGCAAAGACTGGCTACCAAAGATCATTCGGCTTTCGGCATCCTTAACGAAAAAATAGATCCCGGGAATGTTGTCAAAGAGTAAATGAAACTGATGCAGCAGCCCCATTTTTTTAATGAACGACGAGCGGATTTTTGATCGATCTACTTCCGTTGAATTTGTGTTTGGCATGGGTTTGATCAATCGAAAAATATATTGTGGTCTTAGCTAACTTTGACATCCCGAAAGGTTGGGATTCAGCACTTTAGCCATAGAATTATTAGAAGAGTTAAACGTCTCGAGGACGAGTGTTTTGGGCGATAATTGCGAGTCCGAGCAAGAGATGTATTCGCGTTGTAACGAATTTTTCGGCTAGACAAGTAGACGTGTTGTTAATCCTCCACCGGGACGTGTTACTTGAAGAGTTGCGGGTCAATTGAACTAAGTATTTCTTTCAATTTTGGAATCAATTCACGCGTTTTGGTTTTGCCAATTTCCGCCATTTCGTCAGCGCGAGTAAACTCAGTAATTCCAAATTCGGAAAGGTCAGGTTGGATCACAAAGTCTGCAGGCGCAACGCCTACGGAATTCATGTTGACGTTTTGGACTACGTAGGTCCTTAAGATGGTACTGATTGCCGAGGCACGCTTCATTTGGTGAGTCGGGGTCGCTGCATGGTTGGATGCAAATTCTTCCTTGATATTTGCAGTTACGCTGGCCGCGATGACAAAATTACAGCCATTTTTGACCAAGGTATCAGCTGGGACATTGTTTACGATTCCCCCATCGACCAGTGCCTGGCCATTGCGATTTATCGGCCGTGAGAGTACCGGCAAGTTGATGCTTTCGGTAATCGCATGAACGGCATCGCCATCACTACGAATGATGGGCCGGCCACTAATGAGGTCGACGGTGACCGATTGAACGGGAATGGTCAATTGTTCCAGTCGACTGTGCTTGAGGTATTTACGAAGCATGGAATCAAAGTGACCTAGCCTGTATTTCCACAGTAGGTACCAGTAACCTCCATTGGGGAGGATTCTAAATATCCATGGCGGCTTTAAATCTTCGATAAATCGTTTGACGTTATCATCGGGTTCCATTCCTGAGCAGTAGAGGACGCCGGTCATCGCACCCACGCTCGTCCCTGCAATCATATCGATCACGATGCCATTCTCTTCTAAGACTTTGAGAATGCCGAGGTGAGCCATGCCTCTGGCTGCCCCACCGCCAAGTGCGAGTCCAATCCGGACGCCTCGTAGTTGATGAATGACCCTTTCGAAACCGTGGTTCAAGCCGAGGCTTTGTTTTGCGGGAGGTGTTTCGAAAGAAAGTTTGAAATTTCTTCTTGCCGGTTCATTCAATTCAGGAGCAAGAGGTGGGGTGCGGCAGTCTCCGGGCAGAACCCAGACAATATTGACTTTGTTCGCCCACCCCGAAACCGTTTTTAAAATATTTTGGAACGCCGAAACAGATTGCTCCCAGTTTTCCACCGTTACACACCAGAGTATTTTGTCTGCAAATTCCAGGGTAGCCGCCAACGACAGCGCGGTATTGTTGTTATTGAGGTCAAAGATTAGTCGGTCTGCTCCTGACCACTCTGTCAGTTTTTGCTGAATCGCTTTTAAATCTACAGTTCCTTCAGCCTTGGCAGAGATTGGGAAATCAGGAATGCCTTCGGTTGTTTTCCAATGCGGGTCATCGGTCATCACACGGGGTTGTTCTTCGAGTTCGCTCAGGCGATCTACGAGCCGTTGTGTAAAGATGCGAGTGTCCGGCGACTGATGGAGGACCATTACGTTTTTGGGTACTTGGTGTTCCCGTCCATTCATTGCCAATTTAAGCACCGTTTTGGCAAGCATGCTGGCAAAGTTGTGTTGAAACTTGGGGTGTTTTTTGTTCAGGCTCAGGCATGTGCGGTAGTCAATCCTGAGCATGGTAGATGGTTCTTCGGCCACTAATTCCATCGGCGCTGGTTCCCCGATTGCCGCGGCAAGTGCTCCGAATTGTTCACCTGAGACTTGGAAACGAGTGGCAATCACGCGTCCCTGGATATCATACAGCGTTTGCCGCATTCTTCCGTGGATCATCAAATAGACCGAGTGAAACGCCTGATTAACTTGGTGGGGTGTCACTCCCGGATCGCAGTGAATGACTTCACACTGGTTTGCAATTTCGGTAATCAGTTCATCGCTCAAATTCTTGGAGCAGGGGTGACGTTTAAGAAGTAAGAATTTGTCATCAGTCAATGAACGGTACTCCCAGGTTAGGTTTTTCAATCGGCAGACACACTTAGACGGATGGTACTACAAGATCGCTTAAGATGGTCGGATCGGTTCTTATTCGCTTAATTATTGCAAAACGAACTACTGTAGGTTTGACGTTTAATTACTGAAAAGTCTACAGTGATTTTGTTATTTATTGGATTGGGTGAGTACATTATTTCAAATTGACTTTCTGAGAATGTCTATGCGTCTGAAGCAGAGAATCACGAAACTGAAAAATTCAATTTCCCGGCGTTCTAAATTCATGCGGGTTTTGATGTGGATGCTGTTCATGCTGGCGACGATCGCGTTAGTGATTTTAATCGTCGAGTGTTTTCGGTTTGCCGGTACGATGACTGATCAGGGGTTAGCCTTGCGTTTCGGGCGAATTGTTTTTTTGGTTGGTTTAAATGTGCTGTTAACAGCGGCAGTTGCCGTTGTTTTATTGTTGGTGGTTTGGGTCAGAACGGCGAAGTCTCTGCCGGAACTCAAGGGTTGGCACGTCGAAAAGCCAGAGTCTGAGTTTTGCTCAGCGGATGCGGTCGAAGGATTTAGCTTGGAGGATTATCTCGCTCAAGAGCAGCGAGTTTTCGATGAACTGGCCGCTTTGATCGATAATCGGTGGGAGTCCGAAGTCAATGGCGTCTTTAGCCGCTACCGTCGAGATTCGGTTTGTAATCCAGAAACGGTAGTTGATCGAAATTGGAATCGAACAAGGGTTTTAGAGGCTGAGGATCCGATCGGTGGAGTCTTGCTGATTCATGGATTGAGCGATTCACCGTATTCTCTCCGTGAAATTGGTTTGCGGCTGCATCGAGAGGGGTACACCGTCGTCTGGTTGAGAATGCCTGGCCATGGCACTTGTCCCTGCGCATTGGCCAATGTGGAATGGCCGGACTGGACAGCTGCCGTGCAAGTTGCCGTTGGTGGGTTAAAGAAGAAATTACCTGCGGGGAAACCGCTCGTGCTCGCCGGTTATTCAAATGGCGGGGCTTTGGCAATGAATTACGCGCTCGCAGCAATCGCTGATTCTACGCTCTCAAAAATTCAAGCTATCCTATTGTTTTCTCCAATGATTGGTATCAATCCTCTAGCCCGTCTCTTTCGGATTCATCATACGGTCGCTTTGGTCTCTCGAACGATCAAGGCGTTATGGTCCAATGTAGATGCTGAGGTCGATCCGTTTAAATACAGTTCATGGCCCACTAACGCGAGTATTCAGGCATGGGACATGACACAGGAGGTCGAGCGACAGCTAGCCTTACTGGAAAAACAGGGGCGTCTGGATGAGATTCCTCCGGTTCTGGCAATGCAGTCGGTAGTCGACTCAACGGTTAGGGTGCCAAAACTGATTTCCTCGCTGTTTGCAAGGTTGCAAAACAAAACAAGTGAATTGTTTTTGTTCGACATCGATCGATTCGATCGAATTGCAAATCTTTTTAACCTGTCATTCGAAGACAATGTCTTTCCCAATTTGGAGGGCGGGGATTTATCTTATCAGTTGACGATCCTGCGAAACGCGAGATTGGATACACGAAAGGTTGCCTTGGAGTCCCGTGTGGGAAGCCAATCTTTTGAGGAAGTTCTTGATTTGGAATGGCCGGAGGGTATTGTTTCTCTATCGCACATTGCCGTTCCGTTTTCAGCCAGTGACCGATTGTACGGTAATCGAGCGGCAACGTCGGATACTGGAATTAATTTTGGCTCAATCAGCCTCCGTGGTGAATCGAGTGCGTTGCTGCTGTCCGACGCGCTCTTTGTTCGGTGCCGATATAATCCATTTTACGAATTGATGGAAAATCGGATGATCAACTGGTTAAACCGCGCGGTCAATCCGGCGACTGCCCCATCTTGCGACAGCCAACGCGTTGAATCATTCGACCGTTGATGTGCCAGAGGGATTGATGGTGATGCTGAATTGAATCCCCTACAATACACCTGAAAATATCGATTCGAAGTTAGTCTATCGTGAGAGTGGAAACGTGAACAAGTTGAACTGCATTAAGATTTTAATCCGATTGTCGAGTGTTGTTTTTGCGCTTTGTCTATTAACCACGTTGGTCTGGGGACAACGAAGTTCGACGGTGATGCCGGGAGTAGTTACCAACGTTCAGTGGAATAAAGATTCGGTAGATTATTCGTCGGCCGGAAAACGTTATCGATTCGAATTTGCAACGAACAAGAAGTCCGAAATTGATGCTCCCAAGCAATCCAGGGAAGAGTCCTCAGTACCTCGGTTTCGACGCCAGGGGGCAAGCACGGGAAAGTACATTGGGCGTCCGTTACGAGGAAGGCAGTACACGGATGTTGAGTCGCCAAATGGAATTTGGCGAGCGAAATATAGGGACTGGAATTTAGTTCTGGAGAATTTAAAAACAAAAGAAGTAATTAAGGTTACAACCGACGGAAATGAAGACGTTCATTATGGAACCGCGAGCTGGGTTTATGGCGAAGAGCTGGGCCAAAATAAAGCCATGTGGTGGACGCCGGATTCCAGCAAGATTATCTACTATAAATTTGATGACACCCTCGTGAAAAAGTTCTTTTTACTTCGAGGGTGGTCAGAAATTAACACGTCACTCTACCCTGAGTACTATGCAAAAGCGGGTTCGAAGAATCCGATTGCTGAGCTGTTTGTTTACGATTTAAAATCGAAGGAAACGACGAGAATTGACATCGGTGGTTCGGGGGATGAGTACATTTACGGGCTTCGTGTGTCTCCGTTAGGTGACCGGTTCCTTCTCAATTGGACTGACCGGTTGCAGCAGCATCTGAAAGTAATGACCATCGATCTCGAGTCAGGGAAATGCAAAGTAATTGTTGAAGAGCGACAAAAAACGTGGCAGGAAAATTCTCCAAGAATGCGGTTTTTAAAAGACCAGAAACGTTTTTTGTGGCCAACCGATAAGACTGGTTTTACCCATTACGAGGTCAGAGATCTGGAAGGAAATGTTTTTCAAACCGTTACTCAAGGCGATTTTCAAATTAGCGCTTTGGAGGTTTTTGAGGACGAAAATCTCGTTAGTTTTGTGGCTAACAGTTCGAGTGTAAATCCTTATTACCTGCAGTATCACTTAGTCTCGCTCGATGGAAAGCAGCAGCGACGGGTAACGACGTTAGATTACCATCATTCGAATTTTCGACTTTCCCCAGATCGTAAATGGCTAATTGCGCAATACGAGTCCGTCAATCGTCCACCCTCGACGGCGTTGTATCGAACTGATGGAAAATTCGTAACCAATCTGGCAGAACAAAGTCCATCTGAGGCGGCGAATCTGGCTGAGATGTTCAAGTTCCGATCGAATGATGATCAGTTCGATATTTATGGAATCCTTTATAAACCAACTGATTTTGATCCCGCGAAAAGCTACCCCGTCATTAATGCATTGTATGGCGGACCGGGGTCTCGAGAAATAAGCCCGCGGTACGTATCGCGTCCACGCAGAGAGTGCGATCAGGGCTACTTGGTGGTAAAGGTGAACAATCGCGGGACGGGCGGGCGCGGAAAAGCATTTTTGGGTGCCGCGTATTTGAAACTCGGTGATGTCGACATTCAGGACCATGCTGACGCAATTCGAATGTTGCGCAAACGTTCCTATGTGGACGGTGATCGTGTTGGTATCGTGGGGCATTCCTACGGCGGATTCATGGCGGCGATGGGGATTTTTAAGCACCCCGACGTATATGCAGCAGCCGTGGATCGGGCCGGGCCGACGGATTGGAGGAACTACGATACGATTTACACAGAGCGGTACATGAGCACGCCGCAACTAAACCCGGATGGCTACAAGACGGGAGCTGCGATGACTCACGTGAAAAACCTGAAGGGCAAGATTTTGATTATGCATGGAATGGTCGACGATAATGTGCATCCCAATAATGCGTTTCAGTTAATTGATGCGCTGGATCGAGCGGGGCTAGCTTACGAAAGTCGGTTTTGGCCAAACGGAGGGCACGGTTTGGGCCGTGGCGTCGATGTGACACAGAGTGAATTTTTCAAGAGAACATTGCGGCCTGAAACTAAGTAGTTTTCTGGTTGGAGTTGGTCGGGCCGACAGAGGTGTCGTGCGGAGTTGATTTGACAAACTTTCGATGGTTTGAATTACTCTCGTTGCATTTTTGCTCATGGAAGCAGGTTAGAGTTTTATGAAATCTTGGTTTCTACGTTATTTTGATTCATTCTCTTTCGTCGGTCTGGTTTTCGCGATTTTATTTTTTTCCGCGTCAGTCACCCCTTCCCTGTTGCCTCGTAATTTCCTTTTCCAAGGTTTGTTGTCGGGCTTTGCGTTGGCTGCGGGTTATGGAGTTGGCGTCGGCTTTTTAAACCTCTATCTATTCCTGGAATTGCCTAAACCCTCCGAAAAGTTGGAGTGTAATTCCAAACGAGTAACTTCGGTTGTGGTCGCCGTTGTTTTCGTTGTTTACCTTAGGCAGATGACCTTTTGGCAAAACTCCATTCGCGAATTGATGGAAATGCCGCCGTTGGAGTCCGCCCATCCCTATACAACGGCAGTTATTGCCGTGTTCTCTGCTTGTTGTTTGATCGCGATTGTTCGTTGGCTGGGGTGGAGTTGTCGGTATGCCTCGCGTCAACTGAATCGGTTTCTTCCCCGCCGTGTTGCAACAACGCTTGGAGTGACGGTGACCGGTCTGTTGGCAATTTTTATTGCCAACGGTGTCGTCGCACGAGGTCTAATGAGCGCTGCCGATTCGTTTTTTGCAAAGGCGGATGCTTTGATTGATGAGGGAGTGGCGCAGCCGAAAATGACCATTGCGTCGGGTAGTCCCGAGTCTTTGATCGAATGGGATTCGATAGGTCGCCGCGGGAAGAACTTTATAGTAGACGGACCGCAGGAATCAGATTTGACAAAGTTTTGGGGGCGGGAGTGTTTACAGCCTCTACGTGTCTACGTTGGTTTGCGTTCTCGAGATACTATTGAAGCAAGGGCAAAGTTGGCTTTGCAAGAATTGATCCGTGTTGACGGTTTTAAGCGGTCGACATTAATCGTGGCGACGCCAACAGGAACAGGCTGGTTGGATCCGGCGGCCGTGGATTCGATCGAGTATTTACAGGGCGGAGATACGGCGATCGTCAGTATGCAATATAGTTATCTTCCAAGTTGGTTGACGATTATTGTCGATCCAACCCGTTCGATCGTGGCATCTCAGGTTCTCTTTGATGAAATCTACGACTATTGGCTTACGCTTCCCGCAGACGCACGTCCAAAGTTATATTTGTTCGGTTTGAGTTTAGGCGCGTTCGGATCTGAGGTGTCTGCTGATTTGTACAAGATATTTGACGATCCAATTCAAGGTGCGGTGTGGAGCGGACCTCCCTTTCCGAGTACGCAGTGGCAGGAGTTGACCCGCGAACGGAATCTCGATTCTCCCGCTTGGTTACCACGCTTTCGCAATGGATCCATGGTGCGGTTTACTTCGCAGAAAAATACACTTGAATCAGGACAGCCTTGGGGAGCGATGCGAAACGTATACGTGCAATATGCAAGTGACCCAATGGTCTTTTTCTCACCCAATTTAGCGTTTCAAAAACCAGCATGGCTTAAGGGGCAGCGAGGTCCCGATGTTTCACCTCATTTGAAATGGTATCCAGTTGTTACGTTTTTGCAAATCGCCTTCGACCTGCCAATGGCGACGAGTGTGCCTAACGGTTACGGGCATAACTACTCACCATCGAGCTATATAGATGCCTGGATTGCGGTGACGAACTCTGAGAATCTACCGCGGGAATTGGTCGATCGATTGAAAAAGAAAATGTACGTGCCGCCATTCTAAACGTGTCCGAAATTCAGCCAGTTGAAAATTAGGGGATGCGATACTCCGCCGGCATTTTTGGCATGACTCCCAGTTTTTCGTAATTGAACCCGCTGGCCAGCGGAGCGTAGGGGGTAACATAACTGACATCGGACTGCGAGGGGATTTGGTCTTCCAGTTGGGTGCACCAGTAACAGGCGTTGACGATGCATCGCCTGAATCCTTCGTTCTCGAAGTCTTTCCCGCTGCCCATGGTTGAGTGAAATACTCTCGCTAATTTGCCGCCGCTGGTTTTCCAAGGCTTGATCCAGATGACGGGAAGTGGGATTTTTTTCGGGTTAGATTCTCCTCCCTGTTCACGCCCGATAAGCGGTTGCCCATTGACAAGCGCTGTGCAGTCGCGGGGCAGTTCTCCATTTTCTGGAAAGGTTCTGTACACATCAGACGGTCCCCAAATATTAGCAACGCCCCTCAAAATCGGATGGTCTTTCATTGTTTCTACGATATCACCGCGGGTGGAGTCGCGATGCCAATTGCCGTGATGGCCTCGGAAAGTACCTCCGAGAACCTGTTCGCCAAATTGAATTTGTTTGCCATCAATTTTATAGGGCAGTCGACCGCGGAATCCATGATTTGCTGTTCTGAGGCCGATCATGGGTCGACCGGAATCAATATAGGAGACGATCTGTTTTTGTTGCTCCAGCGGAAGTGTTAGAAGCCGAGTAAAAAAGATCACAAGATCCGCTTCTTTCAGTTGGTCGAGTCCGGGAATGTTGTGGGGTTGGAATTCATTTTCCTTTCCCTTTTCAGGATATACGGGCATCGTTGGGTCTACCTGGCCTTTTGAATTGACTGCAAAGAGGACGGTGCAATCGAATCCGTGACGCGTTGAAAGAATTTTGGCCAGCATCGGCATCGACTGCTCACTGCGGTATTCCTGTTCAGCCGCGATCAGGACAATTCTTTTCCCGTTGTTTTTTGCGGCCGGCGATTGGAATCTTAGTCCGACGGAAGAATTGCTGGGTTGGGTTTGTGCGACAGCAGTCTGGATTAGCATTCCAGTAATCAAAGCGCAAGTAGTCTGAAGTAGTAGGTTGAATTTCGAGTGCATGGAGTAGCCTATTAGGTTTTAGAGGAAGCCCGTGGTCCAGTTCAGGTGGCTATTGGTTTCCTGTTGTTTGTGCTGGTTGAGGATACCGTATGTTGCTTTGGGAATCCACGCTTGGCTTGTATCCAAATTGATGACCAGTTTTGTCGCAGACGCAGTCAAAGCGAATGCGAATTGGCACCCAATTTAAATCACTTCGTATTCTGCGTTTAATCCCTGCGTTTAATCCAATCTGAAAATTAAGCTGATTCGACTTCGTAGAATTGGGTACGTCTGAGGCAATCACAGGGCAATTCGACATGTTCAGTTTTGGGGAGTGCGGTTTTCAGACGGGTATTCGAGGGACTCGAATTCTCACGAATAAGTTGATAGATTGAATGCGGACAGGTTAGCCGTAGTGGATTGACTCGTTAAAAAAATGGAGGATTCGTTGGCCGCAACATTAGCAAAATTCTTAGGTAAAATTCACCAAGGTGACTGTGTTGCTGGGCTTAAAAAAGTTCCTTCCGGGTCGGTTGATTTAGCCTTTGCCGATCCTCCGTTTAACATCGGATTTAAATACGATCAATATGATGATCAACTGGGCGATGATCAGTACCTTGCATGGTCGCGTGAGTGGATGGCTGAGTTGCATCGTGTGTTGAAAAGTGACGGGACATTCTGGCTGGCTATCGGAGATGAGTACGCTGCTGAATTAAAGATTGAGGCACAGGATTTAGGGTTTCACTGTCGCAGTTGGGTTATCTGGTATTACACATTTGGTGTTAATTGCAAAAAGAAATTTACACGTTCACACGCGCATATATTTCATTTTGTCAAAGATCCAAAAAACTTCTTATTCAATCACGATGATATGGACTTGCGAGTCCCATCTGCTCGCAGGCTTGTCTACAACGATGCGCGGGCGAACCCTAATGGGCGCATGCCGGATGATACCTGGATCCTCAGGCCACAAGAGCTAGTTGACGGTTTTCAGGCGGACGAAGACACTTGGTACTTTCCAAGAGTTGCCGGTACGTTTAAAGAGCGGGCTGGGTTTCATGGCTGTCAAATGCCTGAACAGTTGTTGGGCAGGATCATTCGCTCAAGTTCCAATCGAAAAGATGTTGTCATCGATCCATTTTCGGGGAGTTCGACAACACTCGCCGTCGCTAAGAAATTAGGGCGTGAGTATTTTGGGTTTGAATTGTCAAAAGATTATGTTCGTCTTGGAATGGAGCGCCTCGATAGGATTTCCACTGGCGATCGGCTAAATGGCAGTGAAGAACCGAGCATGAGCGAATATGCCAAACGAGATGCTCGAAAAGCAAAGGGAGTCGAAAAAGTACAGCGTGCTCTCTTTGCAGATGATGCAGACATTCATGAATCACTCGTTTCTGAAATCGCTCAGATCATAGAGGCTTTTTCGAAAACAAACCGTGGATATTCGGTTGATCGTTTGATTGCAGATCCCATTCTGAATGAAGATTTTCAGTTGGCCTGTGACCGGCTCTCGATACCTGGAACTCCAGCAGAGCGAAACCGTTTTTTGTTCCGCATCAGAAAGGCGGGGAAATTAAAAGCGGCTTCCGTTGATACGACGTTGAGAACAAAAATTGGCTGGAGAGAAGTGAGTCCATTTTTGTTTGCCAGTGAAATCGCTTGGCGTCAGATTGTCAATAAATATTGCATGAGCCTCGATGAGATTTTTTGTGACCCTAGAATCGCCACGCAGTTTGATGCGATCGCCGCGGGGTTTGCCCCCGGATATCAGCCCCTCGATTATCGCTGGGCAGCTTTGAAACTGCGCAAAGAGGGGAGTAATGCAAAGCACCGCGCGACATTGCGAACCCCAAAACAGTTCGGGATCTCAGGGTTAAGCAAGAAAAAGTTAAAATCAGCACAAGGAGAATTAGTCTCTGAATTAGATTTAGACAAGATTCCTGAAGGACCTGGCGTTTATGTGATTCGTGAACCTGGGGGAGACGCGCTTTATGCTGGTGAAACGAGCCAGCTTGCTGCTCGGATTGCAACCACTTTTAGTGAGGCAGGCCCCCGCGAGATGTGGTTGAAACAGTTTTCCGACCTGGAATTATTAGTTCAGCCCGTTTCGACGGTAACGGACCATCGTTTTGCTAGACAGAGTGTGCTGTTGAAATGGCACCGGCCCTCTTGGAACACCGTTAAGGAACTTGCCGGTTGAAAAAATTGTGTTGCTCGAGTCTACGTTTTTTGTTTCCGAATCTTACTTATGATTTTGCCGATGACCGCAGATTCTCCAGATGAGGGCCTTGTCGCTTGCGGGCGAGATGCGGTGATCTCGAAGTTTAAAAAACGCTTCAATTGCCATCCCGATTTTGTTTCCGTCGCACCGGGGCGAGTCAATTTGATCGGGGGGCATGTCGATTACAATGCAGGTTTGGTTTTGCCGGTGGCAGTCGACCGCCATACGTTTGTTGCAGGTGCTAAAAACGATGAAGCGGGTGTCCTCGCGGTTCACAGTATTCGCGAAAATGAGTCCTTTGTCATCGACTTAGCTTGTCCGGTGGTTCCAGCCCAACCGAACTGGACGAATTATGTGCGAGGAGTTGTGCATGGCTTTTTAACCCGCGGAATTGAATTGCCAGGGCTGAAGATTTTGATTGACTCCACCATCCCCAGCGGTTCAGGGCTATCCAGTAGCGCTTCATTAGAAGTCGCGACTGCGGGTATTCTGGAACTGGCAGGCGGTGTGGCGCTGGAGGGAAATGAGAAGCCGCGATTGTGTCAATTAGCGGAGCATCAATTTGCCAATGTTCCCTGTGGCATTATGGATCAATTCACCGTTACTTTTGCTCAACGCGGGTGTATGATGTTGCTCGATTGCCAGAATGAGTCGATTGAGCATGTCCCCTTTAATCATGACCAGCTTGCCGTAGCAGTAATTAATACCCATGTACGGCATGAATTGTCCGAGGGGGAATATGCTATTCGTCGCCAACGTTGCGAAACAGTTTCGAAAACACTGGGACTTGAAAGTTTACGGGATCTTACGTGGAGCATGCTTGATCGCGTTTCAGATCAATTGGATGATCTGTGTGTTTCTTGTGCGGAGCATGTATTGCGAGAAAACGAGCGTACCCTCGCATTCGTCCAGTCCATGAAAAATGAAGACTGGGCACAAGCCGGTGAAATGTTATACCAAAGTCACACTTCGTTGTGTGAGAAGTTTCAGGTGAGTTGTGCTGAGTTGGATGAGTTAGTTGGATCCGCCCGCAAGCTTGGCCGCGAGGGAGGCGTATTGGGGGCCCGGATGACGGGTGCTGGCTTTGGTGGATCGGTAATCGTGTTGGTCGAGCGCGAAAAAGCGTCTGATGTAGTTTCTAGGATTGTAGAAAAATACAATGAAATCGGGGCGACGCTATCGAGACCGCGGGCGAGTGGGTTTATCGCGGAGCCTACTGGAGGAGCGCAGGTTATGAAGTTCGATACTGACTGAGCTTTTTCTTTTTTCAAACCTTCGCAACTCGGCTCTGGTTTCGTTAGAATTCAGGGGAGCTCGGGGATCGGAGTTCCTTAAGCGATCTTATTGGTTTCAAGGGTTGGTTTGGCTATTGTCTGTAGGAGTTGTTAATGACACGGTTCTCTTTAGTTTTGATCGTCTGCTGTGTGCTGGGGATGCCCGCTGTTATTTCAACGCAGGCGCAAGAATACACCTCGGCTGAGGATCGTTTGGCTTGGTATGAGAAACATACCGAGATGAAAGCTAACTCGCCATATAAAGATTTAAGATGGCAATTCTTAGGGCCGACGAATATTAGCGGTCGCGTTACCGATGTTGCAGTAACAACTCCAAGGTTCAAAACCTATTCCATTTATGCTGCCACTGCTTCGGGAGGCGTGTGGAAAACCGAAAATGAAGGAACCACGTGGAAGCCTGTATTTGAGCATGGTGTCTCCACGTCCGTTGGCGATGTGACCATTGCGCCTTCGAATCAGGACATCGTCTGGATCGGATTGGGGGAAGCAAATGTCTTTCGATCTTCGATGGCGGGTGCCGGTGTTTATAAGTCAACGGATGCGGGACAGACCTGGAAACACATGGGCTTGGCAACGGCTCATACCATTCCCCGGATCGTGGTTCATCCGACCAATCCGGACATCGTCTACGTCGCCGACTCGGGACATGAATGGACCGAAAATCCCGAACGCGGTCTTTATAAAACTGTCAACGGTGGCGAAACCTGGGAGAAGGTTTTAGAGATCGATGAGCAAACGGGTGTGATTGATTTGATGATGGATCCAAGGGACTCAGAGACACTTTATGCGGCGACTTGGCAGCGAACGAGAAAACGTTGGAATGATCCTCGCAACGAAGATCACTTCACGGGTAGCGGCATCCACAAGACAACCGATGGAGGAAAGACATGGCAACCGATCAATCAGGGATTGCCGGTGGCTAAGTTTCGCGGCCGGATTGGGATTGATTTGTGTCTGACACAACCCGACGTGTTGTATGCGTTTGTCGATAATTATGATTTGTCAGAAAAACAGCCCAAGGGTGATTCGTTTGATTCGTACGGGCGACCGCGTACGAAGACAATTAAGGGTGCGGAAGTTTATCGCTCGGATGATGCTGGAAAAAATTGGCGAAAAGTAAGCCAGTCGAATGATTATATGCGGGGCTTAAGTTCCACTTACGGTTGGGTTTTCGGCCAAATACGAGTTGATCCAAATGATCCAGAGACGATTTATGTAATGGGATTAGCGCTCAACGTTTCCAATGATGGTGGAAAGACCTTCCGCCGGCTACGAGGGATGCATGGTGATCATCACGCCCTGTGGATTAATCCGGAAGACTCAAACTATTTGATTAACGGCAACGACGGCGGCATCAATATGTCTTATGACGCTGGAAAAAACTGGAGGTTGTTTACTAAACAGATACCGGCTGTCCAGTTTTTCAATGTCATGCACGATATGGATTCTCCGTTTCATGTTTACGGATCGATTCAAGACCATGGTAGTATGCGAGGCGTCGTCAATATCCGTGAAAATCGCGATGGCAGTCGTTCGATGCGACCAGTTGAGTGGGAGTGGGCTCCGGGAGGAGAAGGAAGCAGTCATGCGATTGATCCGACGGATGCCAATACTGTCTACTCAGCGGGATTCTATGGTCAAATATCTCGAACGGAATTAGATCAGGGGATGCGTGGAAAACGGCTTTTGCCTCCTTTAGAAAAAGGTGCCGACCCGATCCGCGGGCAGTGGATTGCTCCGTTTATTCTTTCGCCACACAACCCACGTGTGCTCTATCACGGAATGAACTTTCTCTATCGGTCTATGAATCGCGGCGATGATCTTCAAAAAATCAGCCCTGATTTGACGAACAACAACATTGAGGAAATCGGTGATATTTCTTATCAGACCATTTCCAGTATTTCTGAGTCTCCGTTTAAGTTTGGAGTGCTCTACGTTGGGACGGATGACGGAAACGTATACATGAGTCCTGACAGTGGCGGGCAGTGGGTCAAGAAAGACAAGGGGATCGCCGCAGATCGTTGGATCTCCCAAATCGTTGCCTCTCAACATCGCGACGGGACGGTCTTTATGTCGCAAAATGGAAAACGAAATGACGATATGAAGCCTTACTTATGGAAGTCAGATGATTCAGGGAATACCTGGAAAAGTATCGTGGCGAACATTCCCTCCGGTCCAATTAATGTCATTCGAGAAGATCCGAAAAATAAAGATGTGCTCTATGTCGGCACGGACTTAGGGGTCTATGTTTCCACCGATGGAGGGGCGGAGTGGCACGTTTTGGCCAATCAACTGCCGACGACGTTTGTCTCTGACTTAGTCATCCACCCTCGTGATGACATTATGGTCATTTCAACGCATGGCCGTGGAATGTGGGCAATGGATGTTCGCAGTATTCAGGATCCAGAAGGAAAGATGCAAAGAGAGCCCGCCGAAACGGTTCCCAATCAACGACGACGGCGAAGTGGTTTTTAAGGTTGAATTAACTTGTTCCAAAAGATGGTGACTGCAAAATGAATTTTTCTTCACTGGGGCGTAAGTCCGTATTAACCTTGATTTTTCTATTGGCACCCGGTTTGGCGGTAATCGTTGATCCTTGTAAAGCGGATGGTTTGAAAGGGAAGCGACCTAATATCATTCTGGTGATGACGGATGATCAGGGGATGGGAGATCTTTCCTGCATGGGGAATAAGGTTTTAAGAACTCCCAATCTGGATCGACTGCATGCGATGTCAACGCGCTTTACAGACTTCCATGTGAGTCCAACCTGTGCTCCGTCTCGTTCATCAATTTTTAGCGGTCGTCACGAATTTCGAAATGGTGTAACTCATACCATTAAAGAGCGTGAACGAATGGCGTTAAGCACTACGACTTTCCCTGAGTTGTTGAACCAGGCAGGTTATTCGACAGGGATTTTCGGCAAGTGGCATCTCGGGGACGAGGAGCCTTATCAACCCGGGAATCGCGGCTTTAGTGAGGTCTTTATCCACGGAGCAGGTGGGATTGGGCAGGCTTTCCCTGGGAGTTGCGCTGACTATCCCCCCAATCGTGAGAAAGAAGGGCGTTACTTTGACAATGTCATCAGACACAACGATACGTTAGTGAAAACGAGCGGGTTTTGCACGGATGTCTTTTTTCAAGCTGCGTTGGGATGGACGAAAGCACAGCACGATGCTGGCCGACCATTTTTTACTTACATCACTACCAATGCACCTCACGGTCCGATGTTGGCGCCTGAAAAAAATAAACAACGGTTTTTAGATTTGGGGTGGGATGAAAATACAGCGGGCCGTTACGGGATGATCGAGAACATTGATGAAAATATGGGAACGCTGATTCAAAAAATGGATGATTGGAATCTGTGGGACAATACGCTGTTGATTTTTATGACGGACAATGGGCAGGCGGGAAAAAGAGGAAAGCTAAACGGTAAAGCGACGCCAATATTTACTGCAGGTTTCAAGTCGGGAAAGGGGTCGGCCTATGAGGGGGGCACCCACGTTCCTGCTTTTTGGTGTTGGAAAGGTGTTATCGGTGCCGGAGTAGATACTCCTGCGCTTGCGGCTCATATCGATATGTATCAAACGTTTTGCGAGTTGGCAGGAGTTGATATTCCGGATACCGTTCAGTCGCTCGATGGGCGGTCGCTTGTTCCAATTTTGGAAAATACTGAAGTGGATTGGCCGGACAGAGAGTTGTTTGTTCATGTTGGCCGTTGGGAAAAAGGGGCAGACCCAAATTTAAGTAAGTTTAAAAAATGTGCTGTGCGGACGGCGAGATGGCGATGGGTTGCTAATAAGGAGTTGTACGACATATCGGTTGACCCATTCGAAAAGACTAATGTTGCGGATGATCATCCAGAAGTCGTAGCACGCCTTCGAAAAGCTTACGATCAGTGGTGGGAGGAATCACTTCCATTGATGGTCAACGAAAATGTTCCTTACGCCAAGACGCACCCCGCAACTGAAATGTATGAAGCGCAGCTAAAAGAAAGCGGAATCCCTGACTGGGTTGTTCCAGAATTCTAATTGTTGCTTTGGGGCTAATTTATTTTTCAGTTTGGAATGCCAGCCCTTGGTTTTTTGCTGCCCCTTCCTCCGCTCTAATTGCGCGGGCTGAAATGCCGAAATTTACGGGTTTTTCTGGGTTTGCTGCCCCCTTCTGATTCCTCTATTATCCCGCATTCGAAATGGTCGGAATTAGGATTCCGACTCATGCATGGTTGGGATCGCGATTAGCTTGGCTTTAGCGGGCTGGTTAATTGGATTTCCCGGCCGAGATTGGAGGAGAGAGATAGTGTCAGGATGGAATCTATATTTTAGGAACACGATCTTCGCGGCATTGAGACTGACGCTTTTGATTTCAGTTTTTGCCGTCGTTGGGTGTATGACAGCCAGTCGTCCATCGCGGGAGTTGATGCCTACGCCACTTGCACTTTCATTAGGGCTTTCGCATCCGGGAAGCAGTTGCCTCGATTCGTTGACTGAGTCTTTGGTTCCAGTATTTGTCATCAGTGGTCGCAATGTAGAGTCTGATTCCGGGCAATTAGATCCATTTGGGAGCAAGCGGAGCCATACACCGACTTTAGGAATTGCAAAGGTGCAAATCGGAAAAGGGCTAACCAAGGATGAATTGTATGAAGAGACCATCAAGGCCTGTAATCGGAAAAAGGCGATGGTTGAATTTGAAAGAATTGATCTGAGTGAAACACCTATCAAAATAGACCCATGGCATGTGAAAGACGATCTGGTCAGGCATCGGGAGAATCCCTGGGTGCAGGCCCTTAACCGGCAGTTAAGTGAGAGTGAGCAACGCAACGTTTGTATTTTTGTTCATGGGTACAACACGAGTTTCATCGATAACACTCTATTGGCTGCAGAGATTTTTCATTACTCCGGCCGGCAAGGCGCGATGATTTCTTTTGAGTGGCCTTCCGAGTCCAGCGTGCTTGGTTATTTGGCGGATAAGGGAAACGCCACGTTTAGTACTCGTCATTTCCGTCGATTGATTACAAATCTGGCAAAAGAGTGTGATATTGATTCGATTACCATCATCGGGCACAGCGCCGGAACGCCGATCGTGGTCAACGCTATGCGAGAGCTTCGACTGTTGGAAAATGACTTAACGCCCGAGCAGGTGCAGGAAAAATATCAAATCGATCGAGTTGTATTGGCTGCTCCTGATATGGATCTTATGGCCTTTGTGAATGCGATTCATGACCGCTTCTTTGAGCTTGCTAATGGAGTGGCGGTTTATGCTTCGCCCAACGATAAGGCTTTGGGGCTGTCGCAATTGCTGTACAGTGAAAAGCGGCTGGGCCGATCGGTGGGGGGGCTTGAGGAGTGGGAGCGTCAGGTTTTGATGAAAGTGAAGAGTATCGAGATGATCGATGCTTCACGGATGGATAAGGACGCCAATAGTTTCCTCGGTCATAGTTATTTTCACCGAGATCCCTGGGTTAGTTCTGACATTGGCTCGTTCATGCTTGGCCTTTCTCCCGAGCAAAGAAAACTGGTGCGGGAAGATGACAATGTATTTTGGACATTTCCGGAGGACTATCCTGACCGGCTTTTGAAGGAACTTCCCGAGGTGGTTTCGACGGCGAAAAATTGATGGTTGCTTGAAATTCGTTTCAAAATTCCCTTGGAACTCAAGTATTCTGTCGCGGAATGTAAAATTGTTTAATTGAGTGAATGATTTATGAAGCGCCACGCATTAAGATTGGGTTAAACCACTTAAGGGCGAACCATGAAATACATTCTGTTTGTTATCGCGTTTTTTCTTTATCCCTGTTTGGGCGTGGCCCAACAGTGGCATACCTTTCGTGCTGATAATGCGAGATCCGGTAGCACCGACGTTGCATTCAAGGCGGAATGTTTGGAATTAAGTTGGCAGTGGAAATCTCCGTCTGCTCCAACACCGGCCTGGGATGGTCCCGCTCGATGGGATGCCTTCAGTCAGATTCGCGACTTACCAGCGATGCGTCAGTATGACGCTTGTTTTCATCCGGTAAGCGATGGCGAAACGCTTTTTTTTGGTTCATCCAGTCAGGATTTATTACGAGCGGTTGATCTTTCCAACGGAGATTTAAAGTGGACTTTTGTCGCGGGTGGTCCGATTCGCCTGGCTCCAACCATCGACGAGGAACGGATTTTATTTGGAAGTGATGACGGTTACGTCTACTGTCTGAACCGGAACTCGGGAAAACTAATTTGGAAATTCAATCCTTCGATGCATCTAGGCGATGAGCAGCGGCGGTTGATTAACAATGATCGTTTGATCAGTTATTTCCCCATTCGAACCGGAATTGTCGTTCGCGATAAGGTCGCTTATTTCGGTGCATCATTGCTGCCGTGGCGAGACTCATTTATTTGTGCTGTCGATTTGGCAACAGGAAAAATTCAGAATCCAGATAAACACTATGTAGTGCCCCATGCCAAATCAACTCTCGAGGGGAATTTATTAGTAGCCGAAGGAAGATTGATTGTGCCTCAGGGGCGCGTGGCTCCACGGTTGTTTGAAAGAGCCAGTGGCAAGGATCTTGGGACACTGCCGGGCGGTGGGGGTGTGACGATTGTGATTACCGATACCGGTAAAATTGTGCGCACGGAAGGGGGGCGTGCTTCCCGTCCCGGGCAAGTGGGCGTATTCGAAGGAAAAGAAAGAGTCGCGTCTTTTCCAAGAGGGCGGTCGATTGTTGTTGCTGGAGATGACTTTTATGTAATTGATGGACAAAAGTTATTCGCCGCAGCCCGGATGACGAATGAATTGAAGTGGTCATGTGAGGTCGATGAGCCATTGGAGTTGGTGATGGCAGGAAACACGCTGTTTGTGGGTGGGCGTGATCATGTGACGGCGGTTGGCGCGAGTAATGGCGAAGTGCTCTGGTCATCTCCGACCGATGGCCGGGTATTCGGGATGGCGTTGGCAGGTGGGAGATTGATTGCCTCGACAGATGCCGGCGCGATACATGTCTTCGCTCAAACCGCCGATCCCAAAGTTCATAAACCATCGGCGGTTGAACCAGTTGCAGATTCGCCTCCCGTGAGTCCCGTTCGTGATAAGAATTTACTCCATCGCTGGGTATTCCATCGATCGGCAATGTCCAAGCGAAATGGCTCACCTGTCGCAACCGAATCGATTAATCAGGCAGTGGTGAAAGATCAAGTATCTAACGTCCCTTTAAATCTCGACGGTAGCGGGCGCATCATTTCTATTCCCGGGACTGATCGGTTGGAAGCGACTGAAATGGATGGCGGTAGGTTCCTCATCGATGAAGAAAATGCTGCCAATTTACCAACAGAATCGATTGCCATTGAGGCTTGGGTTCGTGTGGATCAAAAGCAGCAATGGGGCGGTATTGCTGGATGTATTCAAGATGACGGGGCGACCGAACACGGTTGGTTATTGGGTTACAATGATGACCATTTTTGTTTGGCAATCGCCGGTGGCGGGAACGGTCTGACTTACCTTAAATCGCCGCGCACTTTTACATTAAAATCGTGGAATCATGTTGTGGGAACCTACAACGGTCGCGAGATGAGATTGTATGTCAACGGATCGCTTGCCGCTTCAAGTGACTTAGAAAAAGGTGCCATCAGTTACGCCCAGAAACGATACTTTTCGGTCGGAGTTTATCGAGATGCAAATGAGTCGTTTCCACTAAAGGGGGCGCTGCACGAAGTCCGCATCTACTCTACCGCCATTGATGGACCCGCGGTTGCTCGCAGGTTTGAATCTGCTCAGGCGGATTTTCCGGACGAAGTTATACCGGATTTGAAGCTCCCCCAATTTATCTCTTACGGTCCCTATGTTCGATACGTCGCTCCAAGAGAGGTGGAAATTTCTTATGGGACGGATCAGGAGTGTCCAACTGTCGTTGACTTGATAACCGGAGATGGGGTCAAACGAATGGGTTCCCGCGAGTTGACCCAAACTCATAAAACGCGTTTCAGGGATTTGCCATATCGTCGCGTTTTACAGTATCAGATCCGAACCGGTGACAATGAAGACGCCGAAGTGTCCGAGAGTTTTTCACTGGATACGCATTTCGATTGGACAGCAGATGATCGTCAGAAACCATCGGATTGGTCCGCAAATTTGATTGCAGAAAGTCCTAACCCCCGAGGCCTTGCATTTGTTATTGGAAGCAAGAACCTGGAGAGAGCAAAAAAGCTCTCGGCTGAGAGTCAATTTAACGTCGTGTTGATCGCTGATAACGAACGCGATGCAATCGTTATTCGGCGGCAACTGGTTGAAGATACCGATGTGGTCTACGGCGATAGCTTAAGTGTTTCTGATATGCCAATTCAGTATTTACCTGCTGCGAGTGCGTCGGTGGTTATCGGAGATCCCAAGAGTGAGCAAATGCGTCGCTTGGTTCGTCCTCAAGGCGGCGTCTTTCATGATGGTGAACGAGTCGCATGGAAGCGGAGTGCGTTGAAGGGATCTGGCGTTTGGAGTCATATGTACGGCCAGGCAGACAACAGTGCCTTTGGTGGTGAAGAACTGTCAAATGCCTCAGATCGGGCGGACTTGGTGACTCAATGGATTGGCCGCCCAGGACCTCGTTATCAAACAGATCGCCAGAATCGCAAGCCTGCTCCGCTGGCGGCGGGCGGTCGATTGTTCCTTCAGGGACAACAGCGAATGATCGCTCTCGACAGTTACAGCGGTGTCGTGTTGTGGAGCGTCGAATCTCCATCGGTGATGCGTTGGAATGTTCCTCATGACTGTTCGAATTGGTGTGCGGACGAAAATGGCGTTTTTGTTGCCAGCGAAAATCAGGCTTGGTTTGTCGACGGAAAAACGGGAAAGGTCGCTCGTCGATTCAACCTCCCAAGCCATTCGAGTCAAGGAGATGTAGCGTCAACGGATCGATCTTGGGGGTTCATTAGTCGCTATAAAGATCAATTGATTGGTACCGAAGTCAAGTCTTCTGCGATTTACAAAAAATGGTGGGGCAGCAGTCAGTGGTTTGACTCAACCGGTGGCGCGGACACCCATGTCGTCGCGGGTGATTGTCTTTTTTCAATGGCTCCAGCTAACGGGGAATTGCAATGGGAATACAAGGGCCTCGTTTTGCATCCGACAATTACAATTATGGACGACCGAATTTTCTTCGTGGAAGATAAAACTCCAGCTCACATCGCATCGGACGAACGCAGGATTTCCCTCGATCATTCCCAGTCCTATGAATTGGTGTGCCTTGATGCTGTTGACGGTCAAGTTCAATGGAGGCAACCTCTTGAGCCGTTCGCAGGTCATTTGGCAAGCTTCTACCTCGCAGGCGGAGGAGATGAAGACAATCGCTGTCTCGTGACGGTGGCTTCTGAATCAACGAAAAAACAGTTTTCCGTAGCGGCGTTTGATCGCGATAATGGGCAGAAAAAATGGAGCAAGGCAGTTGTCTGGGAATCCAACCACCATGGGAAACATATCTCGCGGCCTGCTATTCAGGGTGAATTGATGTATCTTCGTCCTGAGGTACTTTCTTTGTCCGACGGTGCAACCATTCAACGCGGCTTTCCAGGTGGGCATGGGTGCGCCAGCTATACCCTTACGACAAATGGTATGTTCTCGCGGTTAGGTGAAACGACTTGGTGGGACGTGCGAACTCAAAAGGTAAATCGGTTTGACCGAATCCGGACTGATTGCTGGATTAGTGTGGTGCCTGCTCAAGGAATGTTGCTTTCGGCCGAAGGTGGAGGAGGTTGTTCGTGTGGATCTTGGCTCGAAACATCTCTTGGTTTTTTGCCGCGAAGTGTTGATGAGAGCCTGCCCGAACAAGAATGATTGTAGATGTTGTCATGAACGCGAACCTAATTTCTAAAATCGATCGGCTGTCCTTCGGGGTAGAGGTGCAGAGTAATTTAATTTCACGACGTTTAAGATTGATTTTTCTGGTGAGCATTGCATTGGGGGTATGCCCTCACCTGACCAGTTTGGGGATTGCAGAAGAATTAACCCGTTGTAAATACAGCGTGAGAGATGTTGCTTTTGTTAATGTGCATGGGAAATCATGGCAATTGCGGTTGGTAAAGCCTCCCGGGATTTCGTCCGAGAGTTTTGAGACTTGGAACTTAGCGTTGCGGAATCAGTTATCGGATTCGAATATCGCGTATGCTTGGCATGATTCGGAATCAGATATCGGGAAACAAATTCGGCGGTCGAACCCTAATGCTGATCAGCTGCCTCTCATGGATTTGGTTCGTTTAGGTGTCCCCGAAAATCCAGTGGCAGTACCTTCCACGATAAAACTGGAGGAGGGGCTGAGATTGTTGTCGCAATCTCCTGCACGGAATGAGATTTTTTCGAAAGTGGTCGATGATCTGTGCGTTTTCCTACTTGTTGAGTCTGGAGACAAATCCAAGGATGCTGCCGCCAAGTCAGAATTGATGGCGGCAGTAAAACGAGTCAATGATCAAATGTGGACACTTGAAAAACCGACTGATTCCGGACCTTCCCTTGTTGTTGTGCCAAAGTCACGTCGTTTAGAAGAGAAGTGGCTGCTCTCATCGCTTGGGATTGCGGACGATTCGCAACCAGCCGTTGCGGTAATTTACGGACAGGGACGTTTGTTAGGAGGGGTGCTTTTTGGCGATGAGATAACCGTTGACTCAATTGTCACCAGGGCCAGTATTTGCGGGCAAGATTGCGAATGCTCATTAAATCGAAACTGGCTCTATGGCGTTCAGATTTTGCACCGATGGGATAAGACGCTAGAGCGGAGATCGGAAGAGAGTCTCGATTTTGATCCCAATTCCGCTTTTGTGATTGCCGAGGTAGCTCAAATTTTGCAGAAGAACGCAGGGCAGATAACTCAGGCTCCCCCGGTGATGCTTGGCGGAGGTTTGGTGATCCACGATCTTACGGATTTGAATCCTGACAGTAATTTGGAAATCGATGAGACAGAATCAAATTCAGCAAAAGTGCCGGGAACAGAAGAGACCATGGTGGTTGAGAAAGCCGGTGAAGAGGATTTTAGCGCCGATGCTCGAGTGAAAAAAACGAATAACTTGAGTGAGGCGTTAGAGGCAAGTCATCAGGCAGGAAGACAGAAACCGTTATTTGAAATGCCTTGGGCAATTTTGATTTTCTTTTCGGGGCTTGTTATGACCGGTGTATTCTGGCTGTTGTCACGAACTTAATGTGGCGATCGCCGTGTCCGCCACAATACTGGAAAGGCACATAAGGTCAAGATTGCCATGCTGGAGGGCTCGGGCACGCTAACAATAATATTTTTTCCCTCAGAGCCAAGTGAGATATTCTGGCGATAAGATCTACCCTGATAGTCGACCGTAATTTCGTAGTCGCCAAGAAATCCGCGGGTACCAAACTTGCCATCAAGGTTGGAAAATCCATTTTCTTCGGTCCACCACTGATTGAAAACGAGATCGAGATATTCGTCACCATTAAGGTTAGGGTTGAAATCGATATCGAATAAAGCTGCCTCCGCGTGATTAATTTTTCCTTCCCAAAATCCCCAGAGAATGAAAGCTTCGACAGATTCGTGAGCAAAAATTGCCGTCATGTAATCACGGGTATAGTCAGCTTGGAGTTCTTTATTTGTTGTGTTGTAGTCGAATTCAGTGATATGAACGGGAAGGTCATAATTGGCGGCAAACTCATCAAGTAGTTCCCATACCTTCGTTGGGCTCGTTGGTAGTCGGTTTGTTTCATTGAAATGAGATTGAAATCCGAGCCCGTCCATGGGGGTATTGGCATCTGTAAGTTCGGAGAGGACGGTGCGAAAATTATTTCGGATGTTGCTATTGAGATTATCGCCGCCAGCCAAGATGCCAAAGTCATTTAAGAACATACTCGCGTTATTATCGACTGCCTGAGCAGCTTCAAACCAACGCTTGCGGATGTCGGTTCGGCTTGTGATTGCAGGTTGTCCCTGTGGGGTGAAACCGATCAGTTTATCTTCGATATCGAATGATGTGCGAGGCTCATTTAACATGTCCCACGAAAACACTTTGCCTTTAACGGCGGACCCAATATCCGCGATATGGTTGAACGACAGGTCGTAAAGGTCTTGAAGGTTTTGCTGGCTTGGGTTGCTGATATCCAGGATCTCCCTGACCGAGTCTGGTACACTTTGGTATCGAGGCCACATCATGGCATGACCGCGAACATCAATTTCACGATCACCCAGCCAATCGAGTCCGGCTTGAGTCACTGATTGATCGAAGCTATTCCCCCAGGCACCGTCCCAGGCTCGCCATTTTAAATGGTTTTCGAGAGTTGTAGCATTGAAAATCTCGGGAACTTTAGCTGCGTAGCCTGCGTTGTACTGGCTTTGAGATTCGAGAAAGTACCTTGGGTCAACAGCCGACCCAAATTTAAAAGCGTGTTTCTTCATCTGGATAGAAACAGCAGCATTCTCGATTTTATTACCATCAAGATCCTGTACTGTAACCTCCAAATCGGCTTTTCGATTTTGATCAATTTTTTGTGCTGCCGTCGCACGCCACGGGGCGTCGTCACCGCGGCCAGAATACTGAGCATGCAATTGCACGGAAAACAGAATCCAGATCACAAAGGTTGCCGAAAAAAACAAGGGCCAGTTGTCAGCTCGTTGATAATTTAATGGAGTTTTCATCGGCTTGATTTCGCACGTTGCGTTAAAGAAGGGTAAACTGATGGGATTCGAAGCGTTTACTATAGCCTAAAGAAATCCAAAATTAAGCCCTGACTTTGCGCTCGCCCGGTCGCAATTAAGTTGACTTGCATTCTCTGGAATTCGAGTGTGCTAGTCTCGAAAAAAAATGGATTAAAACTAGAATAAGGCGGCTTGAGTTTTTCAGTAGTCAACCGGCGAAGTTTGAAGCGTTTGCAGTTAATTTACGTTTGGAATTACAGAATCCATGAATCCGTTTTATTTAGCCTTTCGAGAATTGCACTTTCGTTGGAAAAGCGGTTTGGTTTTTGTTTTAGTGGTGGCATCCGTGACGGGCGTCCTTGCTTATTTTTCAGTCAACGACGTCAGCTTTCAAAAAGAGATTGGGCGAAATGTCCGCGATATTGGTTCCAACGTTGTTATTTTACCAGCGGAGGTTGATCAGTACGCCTATCATCTAGAAGGTGGTTATTCGGAAAGTACCATGGATTCGAATTTGGTTTCGAAGTTGATCGAACATCGTGCTTCGTTAAACCATTTGATTCCAATGCTTGAGCGGCGAGTAATGTGCTCAACTGGCGATCGGCAGTCGGTGGGTCGAGTCGTTGGGCTGTCCGCATCGATTGCGATGCCGGATCGCCCCAAAGCTCCAATGCAAAGATCGATCCCAGTTGGTGAGCTTCAGCTTGGAAGTGAACTTGCAAGGGAGCTTGGTGTTGATCGTGATGCAAAAGCACAAGTGACGATTGCGGGAGAGGTGTTTAAGGTCCAACGTGTCAATCGGTCTTCCGGGACATGGCAAGATGCGGCTGCCTTTATTGATTTGGAGTCCGCCCAGAAGATTTTTAATTTACCCGAACGCATTAGTCGCATTGAGGCGATCGAATGCACGAGCGAGCAGTGTGAAGCGTCTGGATTGCAATCTTCGGTGATCTTAAACAATGAGATAGAGAAGATAACAGATAAGGCTTCTTTTCTTCGGAAAGAGGAGATGGCGGAAGCACGGCTCAGTGTGCGTTCGGTAAGCCGTGAGAATTTTATGGTGTTGCAAAATGTGCTTTGGGTGTTTTTAGGTTTTACCGTGCTGGGGTTAGCGATTTTGAATTCGTTAAGTCGGAAGTCAGAGATTGGAGTTTTACAGGCTGTTGGGTACGGGCGATACCGAATCGTTGCTCTATTTTTGGTGCGGTCGCTTTTGCTCGCGGGGCTCGGAGCCGCGGTAGGCATCACGGTTGGGATGCTGGTCTCTATAAACCAGGCGAATGAACTGTTTGTGATGACTGGAAAAAAGACTGCACTTGATTGGTCAGCGGCAATGACGATTGGATGCGTTGCGTTTTTACTTGCGGTTTTAGGAGGCTGTGTGCCGGCTTTGTGGGCGGCAGGAGAGAACCCGGCTGACTTAATTGGGAGGGACTCCTGATGGATAACCAGTCATCTTTGCTGGTGGTCAATGAACTTGAGCACGTGTTTTCGAATCGCGGCCAAAATGTTCATGTATTCGAAAAGTGCAGTTTTGAGGTTGCCCCTTCTCAGTTTGTGGCCGTTCAAGGATCGAGTGGAAGTGGGAAAACCACATTGCTGCTCGCTTGTGGAGGGATGCTCGCCCCGAGTTCAGGCGAGATTCATTTTCAGGGGAATAATTTATTTAAGCTGCCATTGGCTCGCCGAACCAAGATAAGATCTGCTTCGATCGGCTATTTATTCCAGACGCTGGAACTTGTTCCGTATTTAGATTTGACAGCCAACGTAAAGGTCGGAACCGGGGTCAGCAGCTTCGTCGCCAATCAGTGGCTTGATCGACTGGGCTTAGGGGATCGCAGTCGCAGTTACCCGGGAGAATTGAGCCATGGTCAGCGTCAACGAGTTGCTTTGGCAAGGGCGATCGCGCATGAACCGGCATTGGTAATCGCGGATGAGCCCACAGGAAATTTAGACAGTCGCAATTCGGAAATGGTCTTTGGTGTTTTAAAGGAATACGCGCAGGATGGCGGTGCCGTTCTTATGGCGACTCACGAGCCACAGCCTGCCACCTTTGCTGATTTTGTGATTGATATTGAAAATCTTGATTTATTGAAAGCGAGAAATCGTTGAAAATTTCATCTTCGAGATTGAGGGAAATGAAATTAGCGAACCGGTGGGGGAAGGTTTCAGGGGTGCTGATCGCATTCATTTCCTCCGGCCTATTGATACTGATCTTGCTGATGTTTGCCATTCAACTGCGGCCGGATGCGTTGTTTGAGGCAAGTCGTCAAACGGTTCGAATCTACTGCGCAGCCGGAATTGCAAAACCGGTAGAGGACATCGTGAATGCGTACAACGCACAATACGGAACGGATGTAGAAATCGTCCGCACGGGTGGATCAGGGGAGCTTGCCGGCCAAGTTACAACCGAGTATGAGACAGAGTTGTCGGGCGGTGCGGATATCTATATTACTGCCGACGACCGACTCTTGGACAAAGCCTACAACTCCGGGGTGATTGCCGAACGCTTTCCGGTGGCCGAGCAGCGTCCCGTAATTGCGGTTCCCGTTTCAAGTGAGCTTCCACTCGGTGGTTTAAGTGAGATGTTGTCGAACGAGGAAGTGAAGTTTGGGATTGCTTCTGAGCGAGCAGCAGTTGGAAAATTGGTTCGAAAGGTAGCTTCCGATTTGCAGCTTCTCGATCAGCTGGAGCAACGCAAAGCCACTGACGCTGAAAACGTGATGACGCTTGCTCAGGCGTTGGTGGCTGGGAGTCTCGACGCCGCGGTTATTTGGGATACGACTGTAAATCAGTTGAATCAAGTCGGATCTGAGCCGGTTTTGAAAATCGCTGCCTTGGTTGATGCAAGCGACCAAACGAAAAGTGAAATTGCACTAGGAGTTGTGTCGACGACTCCATCCCCAACAGCCAGTTTGCAATTCGCGCGGTTTCTAACTGCCAATCAAACTGGGCGACCTGCCTTTGAGAATTATGGATTTTCGTTCTTGCCTGGCGATGATTGGGAGCAGGTTCCAGAAATTCATCTTTATTGTGGTTCGATGTTTACGCCGGTGATTGAAACTGCGATTCGAGAATTTGCGACTCGAGAGGGCATTAATCTTTATCCCCGCTGGGAAGGGTGTGGGAAACTAGTCGCCGCCATGCAAAGCATTCAAGATGAGAATCTCTTTCCGGATGCCTATCTTGCCTGTGATGAGTCATTTTTAGTTCAGGTTCAGGAATTTTTTTATGATCCCATTGAGTTTAGTCAAAACGAAATTGTTTTGGCGGTAGCTAAGTCGGCACCGTCAACTGTCCAGAGTCCTCTGGCGTTAGCGAATTCAGATTTGCGAGTTGGTATCTGTGATCCGGAGTTTTCCGCACTTGGCTTTCTTACTCGTGAGATTCTCAGTCGCAATTGGGAAGCGACTGCTAAACAGGCTGATGGTTCGCGCGGCGAAGAAAATTTGTATCAAGTAATCGAGCGTCAAGCGGTCGTTAAAGCGGACGTGGGACCGACGTTGATTAGTCAATTGGTGGCGGGAGGGCTCGATGCTGCTTTTGTTTATCGATCGAATTTAGCTTCAGATCCAAAAACTCTTCAGGCAGTAAACGTGTATCCAATCGCCGGTGACCAGACTGCCGGAATTGCGACTCAGCCGTGGGCGATTTCTAAGTCGAGTCGCAACCCTGCCTTGATGCAAAGGCTTTATGAATGGCTCGATCGTGCCGAGATAAAATCAAACTTAAAGGAAAACGGTTTCCTGGAACGTGCATTGGACTGAGTGCTTTCCGTTGCCGAGATCTCTCATGAAGCTTGTTTTTACGACAGATCTTAATTGACCAAAGGTGATAATTCGGTGAAACTGGTAGAAGTGGTTTGTTGAATGTGTTTTAGCAGTAATGTTTTGATGGTAGTGGTCTTCGATCGCTCCGTTCGGTTTTCATTGCTCAACGTCATTTTTGGTGCACTTGAAATCCGATGTCAGACAATAACCCAAAATCGATTCGTCAGACGCGAACTCAAAGGAATAGTTTGTTCTGGACGACGATGTCGGTTTTTGGAGTTTTCTACCTCGCCCTGATTATTGCTATGCTTGTGGCCGACTTTCAGTTTGCCAATTGGTCTGATATGTCGAGCTTACTTTCAGATGCGCGTGTGCGATTTTCAATTTGGCTCAGTTTAATTTCTTGCACGATTGCTGCGATCCTATCCTTGTGGGTAGCGATTCCAACGGGCTTCTTACTGGCGAGATTAGGTTCGGAGTCAATGACGCAGCGGTTAGGGCAGCAGTCTCCCGTTAGGCGTCGTTTATTCAATTGGGCTCGCTATTCCATCGATACACTTTTGGATATTCCAATCGTTTTACCTCCCTTGGTAGTTGGGATTAGCTTGCTAGTTTTATTTCAATCTCCATTGGGACGGTGGCTTGATCAACGAACCGGCGAGCTGTTTGCATCGCTTGGCTATGCTGGAATTCGAGGGATTACTTATGAGATTCCCGCAGTCATTTTGGCGCAGTTCACCGTTGCGGCAGCGTTTGCAGTTCGAACGATGCGTAATACATTTGAGCAAATCGACGACCGGCCGGAGCGGGTGGCCATCACCCTTGGCGCCAGTCACTACCAGGCTTTTTCGATGGTCGCGTTGCCGCAGGCATGGCGCGGCGTCGTGGCGGCATTTACGCTGGCTTGGGCGCGTTCGTTAGGCGAGTTTGGCCCGATATTGATTTTCGCTGGCACAGCGAGAATGAAGACCGAAGTGCTTTCGACAACGGTGTACTTAAATTTTCAATTTGGAAATCTGAGAGGTGCCGTTTCGGCATCACTGATTCTCGTCACATTAGCGATTGTTGTTCTTATTTTAACGCGGTTAATTACTCTTGGCGGGAGTTCAAAAAAAGGAGTAATCGTATGATCTCAGTTCAGCAATTACTTCTCCGCCAAGGTGATTTCGAGTTGAGTCAAGTCAGTTTTGAAATCCCTCTTCATGCTTATGCGATTTTAATGGGCGCGACGGGCAGTGGTAAGACAACATTGCTGGAGTCAATTTGTGGCCTGAGGAGGATTTCAGGCGGAAAAATTTTTCTCGATGGCGATGAGATTACACGAACCCCTCCGGCGCAGCGGCAAATTGGTTACGTGCCGCAGGATTCTTCTTTATTTCCGACAATGAAAGTGCATCGACAAATTGCCTTTGGAATGGAAGTCCGTGGGTTCAGCCAAGCTGAACGAAGTCAGCGAGTCGAAGAACTTGCTTCGAGCCTAGATATTACTGAAATTCTGGATCGTTACCCACGTGGACTTTCAGGTGGTGAGAAACAGAGAGTTGCACTTGCTCGTGCCTTATCGTTTCGGCCCCGGTTGCTGTGTCTCGATGAACCACTGAGTGCATTAGATGGTGAGACTCGAAGTAATTTGACGAAGCTATTGAAAAAAATTCAGCAATCAGAATCGGTTACTGTCCTGCACATCACACATAATGTCGAAGAGGGAGTGGAGCTGGGAACCGTCCATTTTCGATTAGAAAAAGGTGAGGTGCGGGCGGTTGCTTGTAAGGATTCAGGTGATAAGAATACAGCGTGAACTTCTAGGAAAGACACGCACCTCGAGAGCAGTTGCATCCCCCACTGGTTAAATGATGGAAAACGAAATTCCGAAAAGTCCCGCGGCACCACTGACTGAGGTTGAGCGGGCAACCTATCAATGGCAAATTTGGACGGATGGCTTTGGTGAAGAAGGTCAGCGCCGATTGAAGAACAGCACTGTTTTGATTTCACGTTGTGGCGGCCTAGGTAGTGTGGTCGCGTATGAATTGGCGGCGGCAGGGGTAGGAAGGCTGATTATCGCTCATGCAGGTAATGTGAAGCATTCCGATTTAAATCGTCAATTACTAATGACTTATGACTGGCTTGGTAAGCCACGGATTGAGACGATCGAGCGTCGACTGAAGGAGTTGAACCCTCGGCTTGAAATTGTTCCATTGGCTGCGAACCTAGATGATGAGCTGGCGGAAAAATGGGTACCAGAAGCGGATTTGTGTGTTGGTGCTGCGCCCATGTTTCAAGAACGATTCGCAATGAATGATGCTTGCGTTCGCCATGTAAAACCGCATGTAAATTGTGCGATGTATGACACCTCCGCGACCATCACTACGTTTCCGGCCGGGGGAAAGCCATGCTTGCGATGTTTGACGCCTGAGGTTCCGGAGCACTGGAAACGGGAATTCCCGGTATTCGGGGCGACTTCCGGTACGGTCGCGTGTATGGGGGCCTTGGAAGCCATCAAAGTGTTGGCCGGTTTTGGTGAGACGCTAGAAAAACGTGTGCTTCATTTTGACTTGCGACAAATGGCATTTCACGAGGTTACCCTCAACCCTCGCGAAGACTGCAAAATTTGCGGGAAATAGTAATTGCAGCATCGGTCGCGTGCGAGTTGTTTGCCAATTTGACTATTCTTCTTTGGCGAAGATTGACTCGAAGAAAATCCAAGCAACAATCAAATTGAGTATTAAAGAATTTATGGGTTTTAGTATGTCAAAATATTGCACTTTGTTGTTTATCGTCAGCCTTTGCGTTGGTTGCTTTCCAACTAAAAAAGAAGAAGTGGTTGAGCCGGTGACGCTTCCTACGGTGAATTGGGAAGAGGGTAAGACTTCCGTTGAAAACGCAGCAACCGAAGGGGAGTATCGGGTTAAGTTTGAAACCACTGCGGGCGATTTTGTCCTCTTGGTTCATCGAGATTGGGCACCGCTTGGAGCAGAACGCTTACACGCGTTGGTAGAAAGTAAGTTTTACGACGGTGTTGCTTTTCATCAGGTGAATCCCGGTATGATTCAATTTGGAATTAGCGGTGATCCCAAAGCGACCACATATTGGGACAAGCCAATTGTTGATGAGCCGGCGAAAGAGAGTAATTATGCTGCGGTGGTGTCATTCGCAAAAAAAGGTGAGAACTCGAGAAGGACGCAACTTTGTCTGAGTCTCGTCCAAAATTCCTATATGGACGGAGAAGGTTATTCTCCTCTGGCTGAAGTTGAAAGCGGTTGGGAAGTTGTCAAAAGTATTAATTCAGAGTACGGAATTAATGCGAGTGAAGAAAAAATCAAGCAGCAAGGGAACGAGTATATATTTAAAAATTTCCCTAATATGGATTACATCATCCAAGCAACCATCGTTGCAAATGAACCCGACTCTGATGAAGAGGCCGGTACACAAAAATAGCCGCCATTGAAGGCGGCTATTTGTTTTCCGTACTGCTTGTCCGGAGAGGCAGGTAACTAAACTTATTTACCGACTTCGGCCGTCTGCAATAATTTGGTTGAGTTTCGCCTTCATCTTTTTGGCAACTTCCGGATTTTCTTTTAAAACGTTTTCTTTTTCTCCAGGATCTTTTGCAAGGTTAAAGAGCTGGAATTCGTCAACGGTCGTATTGGCTAACTTCGCCTCGACGACGACATTTCTCGCTCGTTTTTTGCCGTGCCGCTGAAGTTTCCAGTCTCCCATTCTGAGACCGTAAGAACCGGTTGTTCCGTTGTCTTGCTGGACGAGATGGTCACGACCGGATGCTCCCGGTTTTCCCAAAAGGGCATCAATGACGTTATGGCTGTCAACGCAATCTTTATCGTCGACTTTCTGACCGGCTAAAGCAGCGAGGCTGCTTGGAAGGTCAATGGTACATACCATTTCATCGCTGACCCCCGGTTTAATACGCGTGGGCCAGCGTGTAATAAACGGGGTACGGGTGCCTCCTTCATAGATGCTGTACTTTCCTCCGGTAAAAGGACCACCGGCGCGGTGTTTGCCAATTTTCTCAATCGCTCCGTCTACATATCCATCATCCAATACTGGTCCATTGTCAGAACAGAATACGACGAGTGTTTTATCGGTAAGTTTCAGCCGATCAAGCGTCTTCATGATTTCACCAACGCACCAATCGAGCTGGATAATCGCATCTCCCCGAAATCCAAGATCCGTTTTTCCTTGAAATCTCTCATGTGGAATTCGTGGAACATGAATATCGTGTGAGGAAAAGAAAAGAAAGAAGGGATTATCTTTGTTGGCCTCCATGAATTCATTGGACTTTTCAACCCATTTGTCGGCGAGATCTTCATCTCGAAAACGAGCGGCGTGTCCGCCTGTATAAAAGCCAATTCGGCTAATGCCGTTATGAATGGTGGAATTATGGCCGTGTGACCAATCCATTTTTAATGAGCTTCGATGAGTGATTCCCGTTGGATGGTCTTCACTTGGTTTTTTCTTTCCGACCCAAAGTGGATCTTTGGGGTCAAGATTGAGTACACGATGGTCCTCTACGTAAACCTGCGGAACACGATCATTCGTGGTTGGAAGTAAAAAGCAGTGATCGAATCCAATTTCGAGCGGGCCTGGGTTTAGCTCACCGTTCCAATCCGGACCGCCAGGATCTGATTTCGTGGCTTCTTTTCCCAATCCCAAATGCCACTTGCCGATAACCGCAGTTTCATAGCCTGCTTTTTGCAAAAGAGACGCTACGGTTACGACGCCAGGTTTAATGATAGCCGGGGCACTCGGTGGCGCAATTCCAGTCCGTTTCGCGCGGAACGCATAATTGCCGGTCAGCATTGAGTAACGCGTAGGCGTACAAGTCGAAGCCGAGCAATAGCCGCTGGTAAATCGCTGACCTTCAGCAGCAAGGCGGTCAATATTAGGAGTTTCTAGTTCAGTGGCGCCATAGCAGGAGACATCACCGTATCCCAGGTCATCCGCCATGATCACAATCACGTTCGGTTTGTCTTGGGCGAAGAGTGTCGAAGCCAGCAGAGTGAGGCAGGAAAATAAAAAACAGCGAAGGTGGTGTTGAGGCATGTCTTGGCGTCCGTTAATCGAGAAGTCTTAAACTCGTAACCTTAAGTTTATCCAATTTAAGGTGCCTTGAGGGGGACGGGATTGAAAAAAAACTAATTTATCTACCGACGTTTATCCGTAACAGCCAATTCAGGATTTTCTGATTCATTGGCGTTAGTTTTGTCTTGTTATATTGGTCACCAAGTTTCCGAATTGCATCCGCGTAAGTTGGATAGGGGTGAATGGTTGCCCCGATTTTAGAAAGTCCAATTTTACTGGTGATCGCAATGGTAACCTCGGAAATTAAGTCGCCGGCATGGTCTGCGACAATGGTAGCTCCGACAATTTGGTCGGTGCCTTTTCGCGTGTGGACTTTAACAAAGCCTTCTTGAGTTGATTCGAGGATAGCACGGTCGAGATGTTCAAATGACTGAGTGAAGGTGTCAATCTTAATTGATTGCTCTTGCGCTTCTTGAGGGTAAAGACCGACGTGAGCAATCTCTGGGGATGTGTAGGTTGCCCGTGGGATTAGCAGTTGGCTTGCTTTCTTCCGGCCAATTGGTCCGATTGCAAACAGAGCATTTTGAATTACGATCCGCGCCTGGAAGTCAGCAGCATGCGTAAATTTATACTTAGAACATATATCTCCAGCAGCAAAGATTTTTGGGTTGCTGGTTTGCATTGAATCATTAACGACAATGCCCTGATCGTTATATTTGACCTTAGCTGATTCAAGGTTTAGGTTCTCAAGATTGGGTGTTCGCCCTACCGCGATTAAAAGTTGGTCAACGGTGGTTTCGAATGGAGTGGCATTGTCACTCTTGAGTCCGCGCACCAGAATTCCGTTTTCTGTTTTTTCGAGGGTTAGGTTATTCGATTTGAGGAATAAGCTAATTTTCTCTTTTTCAAATTGGTCTTGCAGGACCCTTGCTGCATCCGGCTCCTCTCGACTGAGGATATTGGGTCCTCGTTCAAAGAGCGATACCCGACTGCCGAATCTTGCAAAGCACTGGGCGATTTCGCAACCGATTGGCCCTCCGCCAATGACGCCAAATCGTGGTGGTAATTCGGTCAGGGAGAATAAAGTTTCGTTGGTTAAGAAGTCAACCTGATCGAGCCCCGGGATCTCCGGAATTTTAGCTCGAGCTCCCGACGCGATCACTGCCTTTTTAAATTTTAATTGTGTTGGTGATTCGCTGGTTGATTGAATCGAGATCGTTTGATCGTCGACAAAACTCCCTTGTCCAAAAAAAACATCAACCCCCAACTCCGCGAATCGTTTTGCTGAATCTACGGGGCTAATTTGAGAACGCTGTCGTCGCATTCTCTCCATGACCTCTGAAAAGTCGATGTCGGGGTTGCCGGCATTGGCAAAGCCCATTTTTTTAGCTCGCTGGCCAATGGCTGCAAGGCGTGCTGCTGCAATCAGACTTTTAGATGGAACGCATCCGACATTGAGGCAATCGCCTCCCATTAACTCGCGTTCAATCAATGCAACACGCGCTCCGAGGCCTGCCGCCGCCGCCGCGGTTACAAGTCCGGCAGTACCCGCACCAATTATTACCAAATGGTAGTTAGAAGCGGGCGACGGGTTCTTCCAATCGGGAGGATGTACATTTGATTCGAGGTGCCGATTGTGTTCGTCGAAAGGAATTAATTGCGGAAGTTGATTGACCATGAATTAACCTTAGAAAGTGGGCAGACATGTAGTCTAACGAGTTTTGAAGAGACTCCACAGGACTGGCCGGAGCGAGGCGACTGGGCGAACTAGATGACCGGGGCTGGTCTTTGGGTTGGACTGTTCGGAACCTGATTAGAAAACTAAAATAATCAATTCAAATGATGGAAACCAAGATTTTATCGTGGTCTAACTCCAGTTTGCTTCGTTATTGATTTGTGCAAGATGATTGAAAAACAAGAATTGCCACGCCAGATTGGCGCTGTCGGCGCCGTTATGTTGGGGCTGGGATCCATTTTAGGGACAGGTGTGTTTGTCAGCATCGGTATTGCAAGTGGCGTTTGCGGAGTGAATATAATTTGGGCGATCTTCATTGCTGGCGGAGTTGCTATCTGCAATGGTCTGAGTAGCGCTCAATTAGCCGCCGTTCACCCAGTGAGTGGTGGAACTTATGAGTACGGTTATCGCTGGCTTTCCCCTTCTATGGGGTTTGCTGCTGGTTGGTTGTTTCTTTGTGCAAAATCAGCTTCGGCAGCGACTGCAGCCTTAGGCTTGTCTGGTTATCTAGCTTCCCTGAGAGGCCATTCGGTGAATCAAGCCGAAGGACTGGCTTACACTGGCAGCGTTTTCGGAGGGCTCCTCATTCTCGCCGGCATCACGGTAATAGTGATAATGGGGATTCGCCGCACGGCCAGAATTAACACAGTGATCGTCTGTCTCACTCTTGTTTCATTGATGGTTCTAGTTGTGGCTGGATTTTGGGTTAAGGGGGACATGAGTTTCGTGCCGACATCGGGATCGGTTGGGCTCTTTCCATCGGGAGCGGAAGACGATTCGTGGTATTCGTTGCTGTCCGCTGCGGCACTTATGTTCGTTGCTTATACAGGTTATGGACGGATTGCGACGATGGGAGAAGAGGTGGTTGATCCTCGCAGAATTATACCACGGGCTATGATCATCACTCTTGTAATTGCGATGTTGGTTTATGTTCTTGTTGCCTGGGTCGGCATTGCGACCGTTGGGGCTGTCGAGCTGAGTGAGGCGACCGGGAAATGGGCAGCACCTCTTTTCAGGGTAGCTGAGTCGACGGGGATGTCATGGGTCGTTGCATTAGTGAGTGTCGGTGGGATTACGGCTATGCTTGGCGTAATGTTAAACCTTGTCCTTGGGTTGTCTCGTGTTGTTCTCGCGATGGCTCGCCGATCTGATTTGCCAACTTCGCTCGCGTTAATTAATCATCGTGGAGTGCCGCTACGGGCGGCCTTGACAGTTACTGCGGTGATCGCCGCCCTCATTTTTATTGGTGACGTTAAATTGGCGTGGTCATTCAGTGCGACGACGGTTTTGATTTACTACGCGCTGACCAATTTGTGCGCTATCCGCGTTGACTCTGCCGAGCGAATTTTTCCGGTGGGATTTGCCTGGTTGGGCTTGGCGGGATGTTGCGGATTGGTTTTGTTTATCCCTTGGGAAATGCTCGTTGCCGTCGCGGGCTTAATTGGTTTGGGGATGTTATTACGGTGGTTGAAGCAATCAATCGTTTGCAAATCTTAGGCTGGGCGCAGCTGGCGACAAAAATTAGCTCGTTCAATTTTAAGCGTTGATTCGCTTTTTGATAATTTCCAGATGGTAGCGTACATGTCCAGCTAGAATAAACAGATTGGCTCTCGCTGAGACGGGGTTGTCAGAGGCGATACCCATATTGGTCATCGAGGCCGTCGGCAAGCGATCACACAGCAGACTGTTGGCCATCCGCAAATGTTCGAATTCTTCGAGCAGATGGGGCATGGGAATGGTCGAGTAGTCGATAGCTGCCACATACTTGTTTTGGTCAATTCCGGGAATTGGTGTTGGGTCACCAACTGCAATTCGATTTAAGCGATGGCTGAAAATTCTTTCGCAATCTATTAGGTGACCGACTACCTGCTTGAGAGTCCAAGTGTAGGGTTCGTGTAGGCAATTGACTTCTGCGTCTGAGAGAGGGTTGAGTAGTTTTCTCAATTCGACCGGTTGGTCAGTAAATTCGACCGGTAATTTTTCAGGATCAACAAGTGAGATGTATTTCCCATAAAATTGATGATACTCACCAAGTGGGGGGGCTGAATTGAATTTCATTAATAAATCCACAAAATAGATTTGCGAGACCGCAAGCAAATGTTGTTTGTTTGGCGCATAGATTTGAGTCAAGCGCATCGAGGTTGAGAATCTAGACTAGAGGGAAGGCAATTGCGTGAATCGCGGTCACTCAATGAAAGCTTCCCGCAATTATTTGACTTGAGCACAACCTAGTTTTTGCATGATTCGGTCTCGACACTCTAGAAGCGGTTCCAAATATTCATCGCGGTCTGCTTTGAGGCGATAGATCGGTACGCTAATGCTAACTCCAGCGGCTGGTTGACCGTTGCGATCAAAAATACAAGTTGCAAAACACTGGATTTCAAGATCGCTTTCCTGGTGAGAAGTTGCATAGCCATTTTTGCGGATTTTTTCAAATTCGGCGAGTAAATCATTGCGGTCGGTGATCGTGAAATCAGTCAGCCTCCGCATGTCCATTGAATCAACGACACGCACTCGCTCTTCTTCTGACAAAAACGCAATGAGGCATTTACCAACGGCACTTGCATGACAGGGAACACGTGCCCCGACTGTCGAGGCAATTCGCACTGCATGGGGTGTGTCTTTTTTGTAGATGTAAACGAGGTCGTTGCTGCTTCGAATTGCGAGATGCACCGTTTCCTGCGTTTGAGCACTTAACAAGCTCATCTCGGGTGCAGCAATTTTTGCCAAATCATTTTGAGCCAGTGCACGCCCTGCTAACTGAAGCGTTCGCGCACCAACGGCGTAAGTTTTATTGGGTCGGAGCTCAACCATATCCTCAGCCGCGAGTGCTTTTAAGAGTCGATGCAGTGTGGGGCGAGGCAAATTGCTTTGTCGAACCAGCATTGAAATGGATGGAGGTTGTTCGGAGTCCGCAATCATCTGCAAATTCGCAATGCTTTTTGAAAAAGCCGCTGCGCCTTTGACTGCGTTGGTTGCCAGGCTGGTTTTACGAGGTTCGATGGTCACATTGGTTACGCTGTCGTCGGTAGAGTTTGTTCCTCCACTGGCTTCCGGATTGTCTAGGAATTGACTTGTAACTTTAGTTGGGGCGGTCTCTTTGACTTGTGATGATTGGCTCATAATTTCACCTCACGAATGTTTAATGAAAGATTTTGGAACTTTATAAGGAGAAGAGTTGTGATTCAACGGGGGTAATCAGTTTACCTCCCTGCCACCATTTGAACAACAGTTCAAATGGTGGAGTTTTTCGATTTTTGTACGATTCGGTGGTTGCGGGCCTAATTTGGTCAGGATTTTGGTTAGCAATCGGAGAGATGTTGATTTGCGGGGAGGGATATCAAGGGGGCGGCGTTACAATTGGGGCATTAATGAACTTGGATTTATACGGACGGATAGGTGGCCATGCGCGCTTGTAGATTGTTGTTTTTGATGCTGTTTCTAAATTCGATTTCTTGGGGAGCGTTTGCACAGACCGATACGGGAGTGACTGAACAGCGAGCCGTCGAGCTCCGCGGAACGGTAACTGCCGAACGGGCGTGGTGGGACCTACGACGTTATGACTTGAAAATAAAAGTTGATCCTGAAGCAAAAACGATCGAAGGTACGAATGAAATTACATTTGTCCCTGTGAGTCCGGGCAGGCGGCTTCAAATTGATTTGCAGGCGCCCCTGAAGATCGAGTGGGTCAAAACGGGTGAAAAGGTCCTAGACTTTGTTCAAGAGGGCAATGCGTATTTCGTTGAATTCGAGAAAGAATTGACTGTCGGTAAAGCTAGTTCAGTTGTTGTTAAATACAGTGGTCAACCAATCGTCGCTAAAAATCCTCCATGGAGTGGAGGTGTGTCTTGGCAGAAAGATGAAAAAGGAAATCACTTTATTGCAACGTCCTGTCAGGGAATTGGAGCGAGCGTTTGGTGGCCGAATAAAGACCATGGATATGACGAGCCCGATCAGGGAATGTCAATTCAGATAACTGTTCCCGAGAATTTAGTTGCAGTTTCAAACGGCCGTCTTAAGGAAAGGTCACACAATCAAACGAGCAAGACGCGGACTTTTTTGTGGGAAGTCACCAATCCGATTAATAACTATGGCGTTAATATGAACATTGGAAACTACGTCAATTTCTCAGAAACTTTTTCGGGTGAAGGGGGAGATTTAGATGTTGATTACTGGGTTCTCGATCATCAACGCGAGACTGCCAAAAAACACTTTAAGGAAGCGCCGAGGACCTTGCGAGCTTTCGAACACTGGTTTGGGCAGTACCCATTTTATGAAGACAGCTACAAATTAGTTGTTGTTCCTTATTTAGGTATGGAACATCAGAGTTCAGTAACCTACGGCAACGGATTCAAAAATGGTTATCGCGGTCGAGACCTTAGCGCGACTGGCGTTGGCTTAAAATTTGATTTTATTATTGTCCATGAGTCAGGGCATGAGTGGTTCGGTAACAACATCTCGATGAAGGATGCTGCAGACATGTGGATCCATGAGAGTTTCACAAACTATTCGGAGAATTTATTTGTCGAATATCACTTTACTGAAAAAGAAGCTCAAGACTACGTTATCGGTTGTCGAAAATTGGTCAGAAATGACTCGCCAATTATTGGTGAGTACGACGTGAATGGCCGCGGTTCGTCTGGGGATATGTACTACAAGGGTGGTAATATGCTGCATTCGATCCGGCACACTATCGATGACGACAAAAAGTGGCGCAGTATCCTGCGAGGGCTGAACAAGAAATTTTGGCATCAAACCGTGGGAACCCGGGAAATTGAGTCGTACATTAGTAAGGAATCCGGGATTGATTTTGGCTTGTTTTTCGATCAGTACTTAAGAACTACCCAAATACCAGTGTTGGAGTATCAGATCGATGGAAATCGACTTGAGTATCAGTATCAAAACGTCGTTCCAGGTTACGCTTATCCCGTTAGAGTTCGGATAAACGGAGAGATTGTCTCATTAAAGCCAACCGAGGAAATGCAAGAAATACGGCGAGACGAACCAATTAAGACGTTCGTTGTTGATCGAAACTTTTTCGTCAATTCCAAACCGCGAGGGGAGTAAGGCTTCCTAGTACATTGTGGAGTTTAGCCGGAATCAGCCGCGACAATGCTAATTAAGAGAGGCAATCAAAGAAGAGTTGACACTTTTACTTTGAGAACTAGCAAAGTCATGGGCGGTCAGCTCATACAAATCGCCAACTTCGCAGTAGTCCGGCTGTAGTGTAAATTCTACAAATTGTTCGGTTTCCTTGCCGTTAAGCATCAACTCAAACACTACGTTAACGAGAAAACTTCCATCGGAAGTCTGTTCGATTCGTCTGCATATCAGTTGAAGCATGGAAGGGATCTCCGTTAGCAAGTGGTAGGAGCAGGGTGCGGTTCTTAGATTGCTGCAGTCGTCCGTTTCCTCAGAGTGAAGTACTCAATCTAAGGAGGCTGAGACACCGAAAAGACTCAGAGTTCTCGTCGTCATTTTCGTGCCAGAAGTACAACTAAAAAACCGTTTGACAGTCAATAATGCAACTAAATTGCAAAAGGGTCAAGGAATTGTTTCAGACTTAAACCGATTGTTACGGTTCGATACATTGCTGGGGATAGCTCCCTTCAGGACGTTCATTCCTTGGGTGGGCTAACCGCGCTGGTTTTCGCAAAAAAAATATTGAGTTAGGCTTAAGTAGGTTTGGTCAGCGATGAGTTTCCCTGTAAATTCTCGCGTGAAAAAGAAAGTGATTACCGAACGACCGAATTAGAGACTTCCGGATTTGCCCTTGCAGTTACCTCAGCAAGTGGGGAAAGGGGAAGGAATTTCGTTCCCCCTGAAACACGCTAGGTTTGTAATCTCAGGGATGCCTGACGTAAACCACTTGTTTTTAATTGCTGATGCATCCCATCCCACAAGCAGAGCCGCGCCTGCAATGCGTCCTTTGCTGCCAGCTCAGCGAGGTGCCAATTGACCGAACTGTTTCCGCAAAGTGATTCAATCATTCGTTCGGCCATCGGGCCGTGTTCTTCGGAATCCAGTTCGATGTGACGATTCAAGTAGTAGCGAAAGTTATCGAGTTTTCCATGATTTTGTAAGTTTAATTGATCGACAATTCTCTCGAAAATTGCCGGTAGCAAGTCCTCTCTACCGAATGTGAAAGCCGCGGCAATACGAACTGTTTGATTCGATTCGATTGTCGAAAATGTACTAGCTACAAATGTTTGCACCGGTAAAGGAGCATTGATTCGTCGCAGTGCTTCGCTTACAGCGACCCCTTCGCGAAGGAAGTTCAAAAAATCAGTGATTGACGAAACACTTGCCCCGCAGTCGGTCATCGACTGTAAGTACATTTCAAAGTGACTGCTGAATGCTCCATCACTTCTTTGGTCGCTCTCTTCACCAAGGACGATCTCATTGATCAAACGCGTTGCTACTTTGTTTTCTGATGGCAGCCACGGTATTGCTGACCCAGTGAGTTGCTGCTGAAGGCTTTTCAGCAAAGACATAAAATCCCAAACGGCAAAGACGTGATGTTCCATGAAGATCTGAAGGTCACGAAGTGTGTTGATATCTTCATAAATTGCATGGTTGATCAAGGCTGTTCGCTGTACCTTTAGGTTCGCATTGATCTGCGCGATTTTGCTGCCGGTTGTCATTTGGAACTACTGTCAAGCTGTTTCTGATACTCTTGCGGTGAACCGAATATTTCTGGTGATTGTTAACTTATTTCTGCGGGATCGCGAAAGCACCCTAAAACCGATTTTTTAATAATTTTGAAGACAAATCCCCCTGTTTGGGCGGTTCTGACGGGTCGTTGGCGAAGGAGAGAGCGTTGCAGATCGATAAGTTCGAAATTGGATATTTTAACGGCTGGCTTGTAGTGATCTATATCCTTCTTGTCAGCGTTTTTCTATTGGGCATTCTAAGGCCGCGACGAAAGGTTGAATGGAAGTCAGCTGGCGTTGCCCAGGCTTGGGTAATGGCGCTCTACGCAGAGATGTATGGCGTACCTCTTACTGCTTATTTTGTTATGGCGTGGGTCGGGCGGACGCAGGCAGATGCCGAAAATCATTTCAATGGCCATCTCTGGCCAATTATTTTTTCTGTTCCCGAAGCTTATCTACGTCCAACGCAGATTTGGTTGACCTTCATCGGGCAACTGTTGATTGTTTCTGGTGGTTTGTTAGCAGTCATTGGCTGGCGGGAAATACATCGTGCGGTTGCATCAAATTCGTTAGCCCAAACTGGACTCTATCGCTTTATCCGCCATCCGCAGTACACCGGTTTTTATTTATTTCTTATTGGCAGTGTAATAAACTGGCCAACTTTGCTTACGTTTTTTACCCTTCCAGTTTTGTGTTGGGTGTATCGTCGGTTGGCGATTGCGGAGGAGCAGGACGCGTTAGAGACGTTTGGAACGGATTACCAGAAGTATATGCAAAGAACCGGTCGGTTCGTTCCGAAGTTTTTTGGCTAACGAATCGAACCTTGTCTAATTCTTAGCGAAGTATGCAATGGTTGGTGAGATAAGCGATTCTTTCCAACCGTCGAGTTCTTGATTTTCATTCGAAGACGCGAGTGAAGGTGCCAAGTTAGACTGGGCGGAGTAAAATCGTTGAACATCGCATTCGAAAAATTGTACGTTCGAGTGGATGTTAGAACGTGGATTCATTTCTTGCGATTGGTTCTTCCTGCCAAAATGGTTTAATTAAAGAGTTGGAATTCGATGAAATATTTTATGGTTTTTGTTCTTGCTTGTCTGGTTGTCGGACACCATGACGAGCATGAGGTTCACAACAAAGATATTAGAATTGAGGAGTTGGCCAAATCGACTAAGAGTTGGAATGGTAAGTTGCTTCCCTCTTATCCGAAGGGACAACCCGAGGTCACAATTCTAAAAATAACTGTTCCGCCAAAAACAAAATTAGCGATGCATCGTCATCCCTATATCAATGCAGGCGTATTGCTTAAGGGCGAGTTAACGGTGGTCACAGATGATCATCGTCAATTGAAAATAAAGGCGGGGGACTCCATTGTGGAAATCGTAAACCAATTGCATTTTGGCGAAAATGCAACTGACGAACCGGCAGAGATCATTGTGTTTTACGCTGGTGTCCAAGGCAGGCCGGTGACTGTTAAAGAGGGGGCAGCCAAAACCGACGACAAATGACGGAGTCCCAGGAAGTTTAATTCTGCCCGACCGTCGGAAAATTGTCCTCAGTTCTTTCTGTTGGATCGCCACTTTGCCACTGTTCCTCGTTTTGAATTGCAGCGGGAATCAAA
>JAPOIJ010000243.1 GCA_029979005.1 Planctomycetota bacterium
ACAAGGCAAGTATTGCACGTGCGATTGCCGCGTCCTTGATGAATGGTCGGCAACTCATGCCCGAATACGACAACGCGAATCCGCGAAGAAAACGGGTCTACTCTCGATACTCAAGAGTACCGAGAAAATGAAATTTGAGTACGCCAATACTGGCTTCGATGCTGGGTAGAGCGGCAATTTCTTGGTCGCCCATGCGCACCCGGCCACCGGTGATTCCCCACTGACAAAATCAACCAAGCAACCTGACTTACCTTTAAATTTTTAAAACCCTAGCGTCGACGCACGCAGTTTCTCGGCTCAATTTTTGCCGGAGTTGTTCTGAGGTTTCGTTGCGGTTTTTTTCCGTGTCTTTTTCTCGTTTTTCTTTTCGAAAAGCGATAAATACTCACCGTATCCTTCTGATGCGAGTTTTTCTTTTGGGATGAATTTAAGAGAAGCTGAGTTGATACAGAAACGCAGTCCCCCCTGCTCTCTTGGACCGTCATTGAAAACGTGACCGAGATGGGAATCAGCCGTTTTCGCTCGCACCTCTCTTCGAGGGTAGCCCATCTTGTAATCTGTTCTCGTTGTAAACTCGTTGGCATTGATTGGCTTGGTAAAGGCCGGCCATCCACAGCCCGAGTCATACTTGTCTAGAGATGAGAAGAGAGGTTCACCCGAGATGATGCAGACATAGATTCCCTCTTTAAAGTGCTTGTCGTACTTGTTTGTCCACGGACGCTCAGTTGCCTCATTTTGGGTGACGTCGTATTGCAGCCTTGTTAGTTTTTTCTTGAGTTCCTTATCCGACAGTGGCACATAAGTTTCCCGAATCTTCTCTTTAGTTTTTGGCTTATCTTGGTCTTGTTGATTCAACTCTTTTTGTTCTTCTTGTGAAAGATTCCGTTCCGTCGGCTGAGAAGTGATTCCGGGCGATTCTTGGGCGCAGATTCGGTTCGGGGCGAAGCCGTTAAAAACGAGACAGGCCAATCCGGCTGCAGCGATTAAAAGAGTGTTCGGCATTGTTTTTTGTCCTCTTATAAAGGGCTAGTCAATGGACGGTTTATTCTTTCACTAGAACCGTTAGAAAAATTTATTTTAACAGAATTGGGCAAAGTCGTTGGGGATTCCCGAGAAACGACGTTCCTCAAAAATATGTTTGTTCCTGATTTAAATTTATAATAGCGATTCGAACTAGGTCTTCAATGGTTAAGATTCCTCGGATTCAAAGGAAAGCTGGGAAGGTAATAGGCAAAAGTTTGATAGTTTTGCTTGTATCGAGTTGAAATTTTGGCAAACGTTTATTCATACGGTTTAAATCATGGCAGGTGGTGAGTTGTAGAAGCTCGCAATCCAGATCGGTGGATCGCAGATTCTTAGACGGCAAAAACCGTTCTCATAGATATGTATAGATTTTGTTGATAATAAGCAGATTTTACGAAAAACAAATTCACGAACGGAATCTGCGTTCTTCAGTAATCGTTTCCCGTGTCTACGCTGACGTATTTATCTGGCATCAGCAGGAGGCAAGAGCAGATGACTGAGAAGCGGTTCCATTGTCCTAAAACTTTAAACTTGCGGTAGTTGACGCGTTTGCGAGTCACTTTTATATTTCGGTCATTCCATGTTTGGAAAATTGCCTTGGTGTACCAACTACGATCGATTTGGAGAATCACGTGCTTAGTGATAGTGAAATTAAAGAACTTGTTAATGATTTTGGTTCGCGCGTCAACGAAGGCCGAACGATTGGCCAAATCATTGCCGATAATGAGATCCCCCGACTCGCGGGTTCTACCGTTTTGGAGGGCAAAGTTTCTGATTCTGTTTTTAGTGACAGCCTAAAAACAAAAGAGGGTGTTCCGATTCGCTTGATGTTTCGTGGAAACCGAATCTCTACCCATGATGTCAACCGAGGTGCGATTCCCTTCAAAGATCAAGTTTTGGCCCAAAATCATGATCATATGCTGAACTTGGTGAAAGACACCTTGGGTTCCTCGCAATTTGAGGTCGATGGCTTGTTGCCGTCTTCGACCGTAATCCCCGCTGAGAATTTGAATCTTCTAATGGTTGAAAATGTGCAGCGTATGTACATGGCCGAAAGTTCGACATCTACATCGCTTTTCCAGCATTGGCTGAAAGCAAAAGAAGAGGGACTGTCTCAGCTCGAATATGCAGGGCATGAAATTGAGGTCAGTTCACTGACCCCGAATGGAAAACTCCCTTATCTTATGGATACGCCATCCACTAAGGATAAGGTTGATCGCACGATCGATCCGTCCTACCTGTTTGAGAATGGAGTCTGTACTGTCGGGCAATATCAACATCTTCGTAACGCATCGATTATGGCGTTTGGTATTGTGACCGAATACCTGCGAGAAAAAGGTATGGTTTTGGTTGATACGAAAACTGAGCACGGACTCAACGCTGAAAATCAAATTGTTGCTGCTGATGAACTTTACACGATGGATTCGTCGCGGTTTTGGAAGTTGACGGATGACGGTTCAGTTATGGAACGCGACGGCAAGCCAGTTTCGTTCTCAAAGGAGTTTGCTCGTGGCATGGTAAAAGATACCAACATGCAATTCTCAACAGAGCAAAGCAATGAAATAGGCGTTCGCTATATCGATGGTCTGCAACATTTAACGGGCAAAGCCTTCCAACCGGATTTGCGTCCGCGTGATCAGCGGATCATCGAGTCGACCAATCTGATCCTCGATGCGTTGACATAAGCGATTGCGTGCTCACGGGTAACCGCATCATTTTGAATGAGCGATGAGCGGAGAGGAGGCGATAGGTGTTAAATGTCGCTGCTCCCCGGGCGACTGAGTTAGTGACAAAAACTGTTGGCGAGTGTTAATACTGATTAAGAGACTTTATTGCCCTGTTTGCGGTGGCGATAAAGTCTCTTTTTAGTCGGTGTAGGCTAAGCACGACCATCCCCCGATGAATGCTGATATTAAAACACTTTGGTTGTTGAGGCGACGGAGCCAAAGCCGGCTCAGGTGAGTTCTCCGCAGTCGAACTGTTTTACGTTCACGATGCTTCGCCTTGAATCAGTTTTTGCAGTTCGCCGGATTCGAACATCTCCATTACGATATCACAGCCGCCGACAAATTTTCCATCAACATAGAGTTGCGGCAGCGTAGGCCAATCGGAAAATTCCTTGATAGCCTGACGTAGCTCCATGTCCTGAAGAACGTCGGCAGTGGCAAATTCCACGTTGAGATGATTGAGAATGTCTACTACCTTGCTCGAGAACCCGCACATCGGGAATTGTGCGTTTCCTTTCATGAAAAGCATGAATCGATTGGTATCAATATCATTTTGTATGCGCTCGACGATTGTCATCTCATTAAATCCAAAAAAGTTTGCTTAAATATGTCCTAATAATTTTTACTGCCCGATCAGAGTTTATCAGTTTTACCGGAATTCACCTGGAAGGCGATCGTGAGCAGACCTATAGAATTCACTTCGTCAGTCTTCATTTCCTACACTAGAATTGGGTGTTCCGGTTTTTAGCTTGAGAGCATGCAGTTCGCCAGCGAACTGATCCTTAAGAGATTTCATGACTTGACGGTGTTGATTCACCAACGAAGTTCCTACAAAGGATTCCGAAATCACGGTAGCCTCGAGGTGGGCCCCATCATTCAGCGGATCCGTCACGGTAACCGTCGCATCTGGCAAAGCGTTTAAAATTATCTGCTTGATTTGTTCTGTCAAATCACTCATCCGGCGTTTTCCTCCAACCATCGGACGATGTCGGCGGACTCGTATAATGCCTTTCCATCGATAATGAGGCACGGAACCTGACCTTTGCCGCCAATTTCAATGAGCGCTTCTCTCGCCCCTGCGTCGACATTTAGATCTCGCATTGGGATTTCGAGATTCAAACGTTCAAGGCAATCAAACACGACCTTGCAAAACGGACAGGTAGGATAATGATACAACGTCAATTCGGGCATCTATTTGTTTCCATTTCGGTTCAAATTAAAGTTCAAAACAATGCTTTCAATTGTCTAATTGGGCTCTTTCGCCCACAGCCACATTATTCAACAAATCAAGCAAAAGGTCTACGGGCGTGGGAATAACACCGCGCGACAATTCACATTTCCCCGAAGAGTTAGATCTGACATCAATTTGGGCTTCCATAGGTTTGAAGCCATTGCATTTCGTTGTGCACTCTCCGACTATGATCTCAAGCCGATGCCTCGCTTGAGCATCCATAAAGTGGTTGAAAACAGCACGACAATAAACAAGAGTATCATGCCAAACGAAAAGCCTAAATTGGTATCGAACGCAGCAGCATCGAGTCGATCACTCATAATTCCGGCACGAAAAGCGCTTACCATGTAGACAATTGGATTGAATCGTGAGATCGTTTCCCAAGGCTGCGGCAGCAAGGTAATCGAATAAAAAACGCCCCCCAAATAGGTCAGCGGTGTTAAAACAAAGGTGGGAATGATTGCGATGTCGTCAAATTTTCGTGCGAGCATGGCGTTAACAAAACCAGCGTTGGCAAACAATGTCGCGGTTAGTAGCGCGACCAGAAACGTAATAACCACGCTGTAGATCGCAAGGGTATCAACGAAAAACAGACTCACCATCAGAACGATTGTTCCAATGGTCAACGCACGGACGACTCCGCCGATGATGTAACCAATTAAAATGGTGGCGTTGTGCATCGGAGAAATCAATATTTCTTCAATATTCCGTTGAAATTTGGATGAGAAAAATGATGAAACAACGTTTTGATACGAACTGTTGATCACACTCATCATCACCAAGCCAGGTACGATAAACTCCATGTAGGTAACGCCGCTCATCTCGCCAACTCGCGAGCCAATGACTTTGCCAAAAATAATGAAATAAAGCGTCGTGGTGATCACAGGCGGAACAATGGTCTGCGGCCAGATCCTAATCAAACGTGTGACCTCCTTGATCACGATCGTTTGTAATCCAATTAGATTGGATTTCAATCTCTCTTGAAGGGAGTGGTTGTCCACGATATTTGATGACATGATTTAATCGTTACCGTAAATGTAGAAGTGATATACTGGGTTATCTCGCAAGGTGCCAAGAATATTCGACGTGATTCTGTGGGCGACCATCCTGCGTTACTTGTTCGTCGCCTGGGTGGCGTTGGATTCCACCAGTTCGACGAAGAGTTCTTCAAGGCGATTGGCCTTGTTGCGCATC
>JAPOIJ010000129.1 GCA_029979005.1 Planctomycetota bacterium
GATCGTTAACTGTCTTGGTCGCGGTCTTTTGGATCGACTTGGGTCACGCGGATAATGCTGCCTTGAATCTCAATGACACGGACCGTAACTCCAGCCTCCACGAACGCTCCATCGCTTACGACATCAATGGATCGATTGTTGAACTTCGCCCTGCCCGCGGGTCGTAAAAGAGACTCTGATTCGCCCCAGTCTCCGACGGATACCAATGGGTGAGGTGTTTGAATTGGTTTGCCGGAGGCGTCGGTTGGCGCTTTTTGCGATGCGAAGGGCTCGGTGGATAAAATCATTTTGTTGAGAATTGGAATGGAGCCCATCTTCTTAGTAATGAAAAATGCGGCAAGTAGAAAAGCGACGCACGAGACCATCAACGTGAAGCTTGCCCCGATTGATTGATCCCACTGCTCTGATGTTGAGGGCAGGACAAAGTTTTGCCCTGCCAGAACAACGCTAACGAAAAGCAACGCAATTCCAGTGAGCCCTGAAATTCCAAATCCCGGAATAATGAATAGCTCGGCGAAGATAAACGCGACACCGGCGAGGAAGAGGATCACCTCTAGCCAGCCTGAAGTGCCTGCGAGGAATCGGCTCCAGAAAAATAAAACGGCGGCCAATCCACTGAGAAGCCCGCCAACGCCCAGTCCAGGTGCACTGAACTCGATGTAAAGCGCGATCATTCCAAATAGAATCAACAAGACCGTAACGATGGGGTTGTTAAGAAAGTGAGCGATTTTATCCGTTAGCTTGAGTGAGTATATTTTGACGGAGTTTTGTTGGAAATTAAATTCATTCGCCAGTGCTTCGGGAGTTGTGGTCATACCTTGAGCCAGACCGAGTTGCAGAGTGCGCTGCCCACTCAGGGTTAGGAACCGTTCGGGGCCTGATTCAGGAATTAGTTCCCAAGGCGCCTTTGGTTGGTTGGGTGAGTCTGAACGAACAGCTTGGAAAAGCGGGACGCCCTCGGGGTTTTCGGGATCTGGTTTTTGATACACCAAAACATCTTTGTCGACTAACGCTTCGGCAAGGTCGGGTGACCTACCTTTAGATTCCGCCAAATCTCGCGCGTCGCGGGATAAGTAAGATTCGAGTTTTGGTTCGATCAGCCGGAACGCCCCTTGTTCTAAATCGAATCCGATCTCGCCAATGTCTCCAAACTTTGCATTTGGATCAATTTGGATTTCGTCGCAACCTAACGCGACCAATGCACCGCCAGAAATAGCCTCGTTGGATATAATCGCCACCGTGTAGGCCCACTGGCAGTCGCGTAACTTCCTCGCCATTTCGAGGCTTTCTTGCTTCAGGCCTCCCGGGCTGTCAATTTCAATGATCAACAAGTCCACACCGGAGCGTCGAGCTATTTCAAAACGATTGTCGAAATACATTTTCAGTTGTGGTTGAATTTCGCCTTTGAATTCAATCACCGCCGGCTTGGTAAACTCATTAGGCCGCGGGCGGGTCGCATCGGGGACGGAGCCCTCCTGATACAGTGATGCCAACGCGTTAACGCTGACAGCAGAGCAAAGTGCTATCGCGAAGAATTTACACAGCCTTGATCTCAGTTTTGTATCTTTTTCAACCATGTTCGGTGTGTTCCTGGCAGTAGTCAGCTTGTCGGTCCACTCTTGCTAGCTTTCTTATGCCAACAATTATTCGGGAAATAATTCGAGCTTGGAGCGTTTCGGCAATTACATTCTAATGCTTTAGTGAATTGGCACAAAAGGTGCAAAAAAATGATTGATGGGTTTCAGTGTTGCTGAAATTCAAGCCACACCTCGACTAAAGTTGGTTAGTTGCTTCAAGGATGGAGCGATTGAGCGATTAATTGAGGCGGGATCTAACCAGAAGACTTATCTTTATATCGACCATTCCATGGAGGGAACGGATGAGAGTTAAATTTTCATTTGAATTGCCGTTGATTGTTGCGCTGGTGAGTTGCGTATTTTTGTTGCCAACTGGCGTGTTCGGTCAAAATTCTCAAAGTTCGCCCTCTGCCTGTCTGTATTTTGTAACCCAGCAAAGTTGTCCGCCGTGCCGGCAGATGGATCCGGTGATTGAAGGTTTGGTCAGTCAGGGTTATCCCGTCAAGACCGTTCATCTTGAAAATAATCTTGCATGGGCGCAGTGGGCAAATGTTCGTAGCACTCCAACTGTGGTCATGTTGGACAGCAACGAACGAATCGTGAAACGCTTTTCAGGGGTCATTGGCGGCGAAGTTTTACGGAGCTGGTTCGCAAACGCAGGTGTCAGACCTGCGGTCGAGAAGCAGAGTCGTTTACCACAAGGCTTAGCCCGGCATTTTGAATTACCGAATCAGTCAACGGTTCAGGCAGGCGGATCAGTTTCAGATAGTTTCAGCGAGGGTACGGCGATTCCCCGGAATTCATATGAAAGACTGGCGCTTCGTTCTACCGTCAAAATTAGCTTGAACGTTCCCTCTCAGTCCTACGTTGATTATGCAAGCGGAACGTCGATCTACAGCAATGGTGATACTAGTCTGATTTTGACCTGTGGGCATTTATTTCGCGAGTCGAATGGGGCGGGACAGATATCCGTAATTGCAAGTGGCGAAGATGGATCGGCTCGGGAGTTTGATGGGTCTCTGCTCGCATGGGATGCCAATAATCGGGACATTGCGCTGGTCAGGGTTCAACATCCTGGGTTTACGTTGCCAGTGAATCCCATCGCGCCCCGATCTACTAATAATTTTGAGTCTGACAACCTGTTCACACTCGGTTGTGATTATAAAAACGCTGCCACCCTTGGCGAAACTTACAACGGGATCCGGCAGACCGGCCCAACGATTAGGCAGACCAAAATTAAACGAAGATCGAACTACAACGGTGTCTATAAGTTCGACATCGCTGGGAGTCCCGTTCAGGGGCGAAGCGGCGGCGGTTTGTTTACCAAGAGCGGGGAGTTGATTGGTGTCTGTAACGCACGCATTTGTGACGTAGACGAGGGCATTTATACCGGTTTAGACTCAGTTTATTGGGTAATTGATAAAGCCGGGTGCGGAGGGTTTTTTAGTCCGAACTCCCTTGATCAAAACTCTCCTGTGCAAACCGCAGCAACACTGGTGGCGGAGCATGCCATGCCTGTAAATCGTAAAGAGCCCGAAGGTTTAAATCCGGTTCCTCAGGGAGGCGGGTTTCGAGAGGTTGCGTTTGAGCCGGAGGCATTTGCCGCCAGTCAGCAGCGACGGAATCTAGTTTCAGGTGGAAGTGCAAGTGGAAGTAAAATCATTATTATCATTGAGAATGAGTTCGGTGAATCGGAGTTAATTCAAGTTGACAACCCAACGTCAGAATTGCTTAGCAGTGTGCGTGCATTTAAGGAGAGTCGAAAGAATTCGATGAAGCAACTCGAGATCACATCGGTTCGGGCTGAAGATCGCCGATAATCGCTCGGTTCAAATCGTTCAAAATGAAAAAGAAAGACCGAAACCTCCCGGATCTGGCTAAGTTGGCGATTGAGATAACTAAAAATATTAAAAAAATTTGAAAATCGACTATGACGACCAGGTAATTTGGGTTCTGGAAGAGCCGTCGAGTTCGCCGGTTAAGGCGAGAATGCCGAAAAAATAGGCGTTTTTTTTCCTGGCACTTGGATTGTGTCATATTAGAAAACGGGGCAAAATAAATCCCCGCTTTTATTTTTGATCCGGAACCTCGGAGCGTTTGGGTGGTTTAAAACACCGTCAGCCCGCGTTGACCGGAGGAGTTGAGCCTCGCGGGGCGTTTAATCAAAAAAAAGAGTTGTCCCATAAATCAAGTTCAGGAGATGGTGATGGTTTTTCGAGTCAAATTTCAAGTCCTCGCACTCGCAGTAATGTGTGCGTTTTTAGTGGCGGCAGACTTTGCAATGGCTCAACCAGGCGGTCGTACTCGCGGTGGCGGTGGTTCGATGTGGGGGCAAGTTTCCCAGCTGAATTTGCTTGGGCAGGAAGCTGTTCAAAAAGAACTTGAATTGGTGGCCGATCAGGTCGACGCGATCAAGGAAGCTCAAGACCGGCAGCGCGAAATGATGCGAGATGTTTTCATGGGTGCTCGCGACCGAATGCAGGGGCTCGATAATGAAGAGCGGCAGGAGCTTTTCCGGGAAATCCAAGAAGAGATGAAGACTGCTAATACTGAGCTGGAAGAAGAAGTGATGCAGGAATTGTTGCCTCACCAAATTTCACGGCTTAAACAGCTTTACAACCAAGCTCAAACGAATCGTAGTGGCGGGCCTCAAAGCGGAAGCATGCCCAATAGCTTGGTAGAGGAGTTGGGGCTAACGGAAGAGCAGCTTCAGGAATTGAAAGAAAAGGCTGCAGAAGTTAGTCAAAGACTCAAGGAAAAAGTTGCTAAGCTTCAAGCTCAAGCTCAAAACGAGATTTTCTCCTCTGTTTTGACGAAAGAACAGCTCGACAAGTACGAAGAGTTGATGGGTGATAAGTTTGAGTTCCCAGCTCCGTCCCGCGGTAATTGGGGGCGAGGTGGTGATCGTGGCGGTGACCGAGGTGGTGATCGTGGCGGTGACCGAGGTGGTGATCGAAGTGATCGAGGAAGCGATTTCTAAGTTTTTCGCTGCCAGAATAATAAAAAAGAAAAACAAACGGTTTGGGTTTTCCCGAGCCGTTTTTTTATTGGTCAACGATTGCGTGTTCGAACGGGGAATCGAGGGGTAGAAATCGCGAAATTCACGAGCCTGAGCTAGAATACTCGAAACTTGCCGCGTTTTATGGGGTTTTATTGAAGACGGCGAGGTGAAGCCTGCGGTTGGTTTGGACCAGCTGATCGCCGGACAACTGATCCGCTTTGGTTGATTTTTGGTTAATCTACCGTCTTGGCCAGTTCGGGTTGGGACTGTTATTACGGTTGCTCAGCGGTCCTGGTCGGGATCGTGAGGAAATGGAATCGAATCGTGTGCTGGACGCAATTTTGTACTCTTAGAGTCCGGATTCGTCACGCATAATGTCGCATTACTTTCCGAGTGGCCTTGTTAGGTTCGAGTATTTTGGTGGACGGATGCGGTTCGCGTTAACCTGGTCAACGATAGTTTCAAACCCAATTTTGATTTGTAGAGTCTGAAATGCAATTAGTGGAAACGTTAGTTCGACGTGGATTAGTATCCGACGCTCAATATAGCCACGCCGAGAGTCTCGGTGGGGATGTCTTGGCTTCGCTGGTGGGTGCCGGCGCAGTATCTCATGAGGCGGCCTTGGAGGCGATGGCGGACGAAGTCGGCGTAAAATTTTTAGACTTGCGAACTGCGGACGTTGATTTGTCTTTGCTTGAAGATTTTCCGCTCAAAATAATCTATCGTCAGGTGCTTTTTCCTGTCAGTCGCGAGAACGGCACCATCGTGGTTGCCACCAGCGACCCACTTGATTTTTACCCACTCGACGAAATTAGCGCCGCGATGGGGTTGGCGGTTGAGCCGGTACTGGCGGAGCAGTCCGAAATTGCCAAACTGATCAAGAATCATCTTGGTGTGGGTGGTGAGACGATCGGTGGCCTGATCGAACAGAGAAACGAAGACGGGATCGAGTTGCTGACCGAAATTGAAACGGACGGCAGTGAGCTTTCTGAGATGGCTCAAGAGGCGAGCGTGGTTCGTTTGGTTAATGAGATCTTACTGGAAGCCGTTGAGTCGCGAACCAGTGACGTTCACATTGAGTCCCAGCAAGATGGAATTGTGATTCGGAACCGAATTGACGGTATCCTGCACACCCAACCGGTTCCGCCGGAAATCAATCATTTCCGCGCAGCGATCATTAGTCGACTTAAGATCATGGCGAAACTAAACATCGCTGAGAAACGTCTGCCTCAGGACGGTCGAATCAAGATTCGCGTTAAAGGTCGCGAAGTTGACGTGCGTGTTTCGGTCATTCCAATGATTCACGGCGAAAGCCTCGTGATGAGGATCCTGGACAAAGGGGCAATGGTTTTTGAGTTGCAGGGCCTCGGGATGGCAGAGGAGACTTATGCCGAATTCAGGAAATTGATTTCATTGCCGCACGGTATTATTTTGGTGACTGGTCCTACCGGTTCCGGTAAGACCACCACGCTTTACAGTTCCTTGATTGAGATTAACGATCCAAAAACCAAGATCATTACGACGGAAGATCCGGTTGAGTATCAGTTGAAAGGTATCAATCAGATTCAAGTGCATCCGAAGATCGGATTGACCTTTGCACATTCCCTTCGAAGTATTTTGCGTCACGACCCTGATGTTGTTCTGGTCGGTGAGATTCGCGATTTGGAAACTGCTGAAAATGCGATTCAGGCTTCGCTGACTGGTCACCTGGTGTTCAGTACACTCCACACCAATGATGCTGCGGGAGCCTTTACCCGAATGGGAGACATGGGCGTCGAACCGTTTTTGGTTGCCAGCACCGTCGAAGCAATTATGGCTCAGCGACTTGTTCGCCGGCTTTGTACAAACTGTCGCCGTGAAGTGAAACCAGCAACTGCGGATCTACCGGATGATTTTCCTATGGAGATGCTCGAGCAGGGGCCAATCTATGAAGCTGTTGGCTGTCGCGAATGTAGAGACGTTGGATACCGAGGAAGACTTGGAATTTACGAATTGCTTGTCACAACGGACGATCTTCGCCAGATGGCACATGATCGCTTGAGTACGTGGGAAATTAAAAAGGCTGCCATCGCTGGAGGAATGAAGACGCTTCGCGATGACGGCTGGCGAAAGGTGCTCCAAGGGGACACTTCGGTTGAAGAAGTGCTTCGGATTACCAAAGGCGACCGGCGAAGCTAAAGAGGGTTTCTCTTATTGGGTCGAAGTTGGATAGTAACTCAAAAAAACTAGACGTTTAGAAGTTCGTAAGCGGATTTAAAATCGAATGCCTGAATACAACTACAAAGCCAGAAATCTACAGGGTGAAATCACCTCGGGTTCGATGTTCGCCAATACGGAAAAAGACATGGTGGGAGCGTTGTCGGCCAAAGGGTTGTTTCCTGTTTCTGTGACTGCCGAAGTTGAGAAAAAACAAATAAGAATCGGTGGCGGTCGGGTTAGCGATCAAAAAATTGCCGCGTTTTACGAACAGCTCGCATCGTTGATAACCAACGGCGTTCCTATGATGAGATCACTTAGGATTCTCAAGGAGCAGGCGCAGGTGCCGGTATTTCAAATGGCGTTAGAGGATGTCATTGAGCGGGTTGAGGATGGTGAGACGCTTTCCGATGCGTTCGCGAAGCATCCCAAAGTTTTCAGTGAGATGGCCGTGAATATGTCGCGGGCGGGTGCTGAAGGCGGCTTTCTCGAGGACGCTCTTTTGAGAGTTGCAAAGTTTACTGAACAACAGTCTGAGCTGAAGTCGAGGACAACAGGAGCCTTGATTTACCCGGCGGTACTGGCAACGATTGGAACGATCGTGGTTTCGGTTTTGATCGTGTTTTTCGTTCCGAAGTTCGGTTCAATGTTTGATCAACTTCGGGCGATGGGCGAGTTGCCGTTGGTTACCGAATGGCTATTGTGGTTTAGTGATTTTGTGAGAGCTTACGGAATCTTTTTTGCTGGTTTCGCTGTTCTTGGAATCTTGGTTTTGAAATATCAGTTGGCGACCGACTCTGGAAGGCGCTGGGCAGACCGCTGGAAGATAAAATTGCCCTTGCTCGGACCGGTTTTCCTTTCGTTAGCCGTTGGAAGGTTCTGTCGTGTGTTGGGGACATTGTTGCGTAATGGTGTTCCGATTTTGCGAGCCCTTGATATCAGTCGGGACGCGTCCGGGAACAAGATTTTATCCGAAGCAATTGCTGATGCTGCGGAAAATATCACTTCAGGTGATTCTCTTTCAAAGCCGCTAAGTCAGTCAGGGCATTTTCCAAGGAACGTCACCGAGATGCTCAGCGTTGCGGAGGAGTCAAACACACTGGACGATGTTCTGATTAATATTTCTGACAGTTTAGAGAAGCAAACGGTTCGCCGCCTTGATCTGATGGTCAAACTGATCGAGCCGCTGATGTTAATGGTGATGGCTTTTATTATTTTAATAGTTGTTGTTGCTTTACTTTTACCAATTATGAAAATGGGGAGTGTGATGGAATAAAACGAAACTTGGAAGCGTTTTTACCCCTGTTTTTATTCAGACCGATAGAGAAATTTGTTTAAGAGGAATTGAGATGAAATTGAAACGACAAGGTCACCGGAACTCTGGTTTTACATTGCTCGAGCTACTTTTGGTGATGGCAATTCTAGTTGTCCTCGCCGGTCTCAGCACCGTCGCTGTTATTAACCTTCAAAGGGGTGCGTACCAAAAGACTGCGTTGGTTGAAATTGAGACCATGGAAAAGGCTTGCAAAATGTACAAGCTTAACGCTGGCTCTTACCCGGCTACGCTTGATGATTTATACACCAATCCAACCGGTATGAGCCGCGCTCAATGGGGTGGTCCTTATTTGGACAAGCCAATCAGTAACGATCCTTGGCAAAGTCCCTACTCGTACACGAAGGACGAGTTGAATGATCGTGTCACGATTACATCACCGGGTCCCGATAAGCAGACGGGAACGGAAGATGACGTCCCAGGAACCGTTAATCAGTAATTGGATTATTGATTGGCTTATTTCGGATTTTTTTGAAATCTTAAATGGGCGGGTGTTGGTTAAGTAATTTGCTGGATTCCCTATGAATAAGAAATTGCAACGCGATGCTCTCATTCAATTGCGGAATCGGTGCGCCGGAATGACACTGATGGAATTGCTTTTGGTGATTGCGATCATGGTCGTCGTAACGGCCGTGGCAGCGCCGGCGGTGCAGCAAACGCTTGCCAATCAGTCGCTTAAAAAGAGTGCTGATCGTGTGCGAGTTGCAATGGGCCAGGCTCGTGTCAAAGCGATTAAGAACGGCGAAGAGTACGCGGTTTTTATCTCTCCCGGAGGTTCATTTTTTAATGTTGCTCCTTTCAGGACCTTTGAACAGCAGGGGGCGCTCGCAGGACAGCGAGAACTGGATCTGGTTGAAGGTCGGGCAACGACCTTTGAAGACGATTTGCTGCCGCGAGGTGTTGTCTTTGTTGCAGCGGAAGCTGCGGTTGATTCACGCGGTGCAGACATTTTAGCCACCACGGGTTCTAAAGGGGCACTTGAGCCGATCTTTTTCTATCCGGATGGCACTTCTCAGGATGCAATCATTACCCTTCAAAATCAGAAGCAGGCAACGATCGAAGTGCACCTTCGGGGATTGACGGGGATCGCTAAAACGGTTCGCCCTGACTTTGTGGAGCCGGAGGGTGGCCAATGAAGTCGCGGGTCTTGAAAAATGCAGACTCTTGCCAGCGCCGCCATTTATCCGGGCGTGGTCGCCGTGGGTTGTCGCTGCTGGAGGTCATCCTCTCGATTGCCATTCTCGGTGGTTCGATGGCCGTCATTGGCAATTTGTATCATCTCGGCTATCGCAGTGGTCTGAAAGCGCAACTGCTCAATGATGCGAATATGATCGCTGCTTCCACAATGGCCGAGTTGGTCGTCGGCGCGATTCCATTAGAGTCTGCTGGTGATGCTGAAGTTCCAAGCAATCCCGGTTGGTTTTATTCGGTCGATATTCAAGAATCGATGCAGGCGGGATTGTTTCTCGCTACTGTGGTTGTGCGTCGCGGAGAAGAAGAATCTGCGATTCCCGCCTCGATCTCGATTGTTCGCCTCATTCCAGATCCGGATTACGAACCGGAAGAGGACATGGAATAAAATGGTGTCGATTAACCGAGAAAGATTCGGACTGCTTCGAGAGGGCCGTCTTACCAAGAAGCGTGCCCGAGCAGGCTACACTTTGCTTGAACTTTTGCTCGCCCTGGGTTTGTCAGTGGTTGTTTTTGCTGCCGTGGGTTCGGGGATTCAGATCTATTTGGTGGCCTTGACCAAGCAGCAAGCTATGGTGGAACAAAAACAGGTCGCACGCGCTTTGCTGGCGATGATCGGGAATGATCTAAGGGCAGGGATTCAGTACAAGGCGACTGATTACTCCGGCTTAGACAATTTAATACAGACGCAATCGATGATGCTTACCGGCGGTGCCGCTGCGTCGGAAGAAGAGGAACCGGAGTCGCTAATTGTTGAAGAGGAGGTCTCCTTTCGACCAACCCTGTTAGGAAGCTCGAATGTGCTGATGATTGATATTAGCCGGCTTCCCCGATTGGATCAGTACAATCCGTTGGTTGCATCAGCGGAAGACGAAGTGCAATCCCCGTCGGATATTAAGTCGCTCTCTTATTTTGTTTCACTGAGTGAGGGTGGAGTTGAGTCGGCGATTGAGTTCCAGCGAAACAAGGCGCCGGGGGGACTTTATCGCCGGGAAATTGATCGAGCGGTTGCTGAGTACCGAGGTGAAACTGAACTCATGCTGGCTCCCGACGAATTTACTCGATTAATCGCTAACGAAGTCGTAGATATTAGTTTTGAATATTTTGATGGTGAAGAATGGCAGTCCGAATGGGACTCGATTGAAAATGGAGGCTTCCCCGTGGCGATCGAGGTTAACATTATGATTGATCCAGTTCGCTCTGCCGCCGGTTCTCAGGACTATACCGTGGATCAATCTGATCCTGATCAGATGCAGATTTTCCGAATGGTGGTTGATCTACCCGTTGCCGAACCGATTGAAAGTGAAGGCAATTAAATGATGAAAATCAAGTCTTTCGCGCAGCAGGGGTTTAAGCTGGATCGAAGTCGTGCCGGCCGGCAGGGGCAACGGCAAGGGATGCTGTTGGTCATTGTGCTGGTGACGATCGTGATTCTTTCGCTGTCTGTCTACACCTTCACCGCATTGATGCAAACCGAAGAAGAAGCATCGAGGTTGGGTACGAGGCAATTGCAATCGAAGAATCTTGTCGATTCCGGAATGGATTTTGTGCGACTCTATCTCTCCAATAGCGAGGCTACGATTCGGGAAAAAGGGGGGCGTTGGGATAATCCAACTTACTTCCAAGCTGTTCCGGTTGCCGTGTCCAATTCGGACGCGGCGTTGGTCGGTTATTTTTCTGTTGCGACGTCGAGTCTTGACGAAGAGGGAGCACCCGAGGGCCAGCGTTTTGGTTTGATCGATGAGAGCAGTAAAATTAATCTGAATACGATGCCATATGCTGAGGCGACGCTTGCGTTGAGTGGCGGGAATGTCCGGGATCTGCTGATGGGTTTGCCGGAGATGACAGAGGAAATAGCGGACTCGATTCTGGATTGGATGGATGCGGATGACGAGACGCGAGATTACGGGGTAGAGTCTGCCTACTATGAAGGCTTGTCACCACCTTATTCTGCCAAAAACGGTCCGCTAGACAGCATGGACGAACTCCTACTCATTAACGGAGTAACGCCTCAACTGCTGTTTGGTTTGGACACAAATCGAAATGGTATTTTAGATCCCGCTGAGATGACGGGAACGAATGTGTCATCGATCGATGCGGAGATGTATTTAGGATGGGCAAATTATCTAACGTTGTACAGCAACGAAAGTAATTTAACGGCAGAGGGGCTGCCGCGTATTAATGTCAATGCTGACGATCTTGAACAGTTGTATGACGATTTAAAGAGTGCTTTCGACGATGAATGGGCGAACTTTGTAATTTACTATCGTTGTTCTTCGGCCGAGCCATCGACAGAACCACCGTCGGAGACGGCGGTCATCCAAAGTGCTGCTCTGCTGCCGCCAGATTTTGCCGTGCTCGAGAGTAAACGAAAGCTTAATTCGATTGTTGATCTTGTGATGGCCTACGTTGATACAAGTGAATGGGACGAATCAAATCTAACTAGTTTTGCGGAGTCGCCGGTAAAGATTGGCAACGTTCCTTTCACGATGCCGCAGTTGATGGCAAGTCTGACGACGTTCGAGGGAGCCACCATTCCGGGACGGATCAATATTATGCAGGCTCCGCGTGTCGTCCTGATGGGAATTCCCGGGCTGGATGAGTCAACCGTCGATCAAATTATTAGCCAGCGCGGTACCGATTTTGAGCTAGATGATCCAACCGGTGCAGACATGAACCGGAAATATGAGACGTGGTTATTCGTAGAAGGTGTGGTCGACCTGGCGACCATGAAGACCCTGATGTCCTACGTTTGTACCGGTGGTGACGTTTTTGGGGCTGAAATCATCGGATATTTTGCCGACGGGGTCGGAACCTCTCGGGCGGAGGTAGTGTTAGATACTACGGTTGGTGTCCCCCGCGTTATTTCTTGGAGAAATAAGAGCCATTTAAGGTCTAGTTTCTCGATTGAATCCCTCGGTACAAACATAATTGAATAGAGTTCGACTCGCGTTTTTTTTCGAGTTAGTTGATTAACCTGAAAGTTAGCTATGGCATTCGTTGCTGTCCAAATTCAAGATGAACAAATTCTTGTCGCTGCCGCGCGGGTATCGCAGCGTTCGGTAAAGATAACCCATATGTTCTCGGTCGACCTGGCAGGCGATGCGGAGGTAGCCGCCGAAGCGTTGAAATCGAGTTTGGCAAAGAATGGATTGTCGCGGGCGGATGCGGCGGTTATTGTGAGTCGAGCTGATGCAGAGATCAGAGAACTTACGGTTCCGCCGGCCCCGGATAATGAAATTCCGGATATGGTTCGGTTTATTGCGAATAATGAGTTTGTCTCACTCAGCGAGGCGTGGGCTTTGGATTACGTTCCATTACGCGGCGATGAGACACAGTCGCGGGACGTGTTGGCGGTTGGTATTTCACCTGAACTTCAGCAGCGGGTAATGGCAATCACCAATGCTGCGGGTCTAAAGGTCAAACATCTCTTGTTGCGGCCGCTAGCCACGATTGATTTGCTGGGTGCAGAATTGGCCGATGGCAAATGTCGTTTGATCATTGATCCTAATGGAGATCAAGCAGACATCTCGGTCGTTGATGGCGATCTGTTGTTAACGACACGAACGATAAGACTTGCAGCCACCAGCGATTTGAGTGAGAGGACTTCGACACTGATGGCTGAAGCGAGGAGGACACTGGCGTCAGCAAAGGCGGCTCTCGGTGACCGAACAGTTTCTGAAGTCGTAGTGTTCGGAGAGTCAGAGAATTATGGTGAGCTGGCAAGTGAAATCGAAACGAAATTGGAAGTTGGGGTCAGGCTTGGCTTGCCCAGCCAGTTTGCGTCTATTGCCAGCGGTTGCGAAACTCCTGAATTTCCGGAGCGTTTTGCGGCCGTTCTAGGGGCACTTGAGAAACAAGGAGCCAAGGAAAGTTATCGGTTAGACTTCGTCAATCCTCGAAAGCCGATCGTGGTCAAACAGGATCGCTCAAGAATGTATCTGGCGGGTGCTGCGGTTGCCGGAGTCTTGGTGATTTTGATGGCCTCAGGATGGTGGATGCTGCGGCAACAAACATCGGAGATTGCTAGGCTGAAGGAAGATTTAGCGTCCTTGGAGCGGATGAATAAAGGCGTGGGTGATAACCCCAGTGTCGAGCAAATTACGAATGAGGTCGACAAGATTGATGCTTGGAAAGCGGCCGATATAAACTGGCTCGAGGAGCTTGGGGAGTATAGCGAGCGGTCGTTGACTCCCGATGACAATATCGTTGATGTTTTCGACGCAATCACCGGCCTTAAAGCGGGAGGTAATGCACGGATCGTGGTTAATATGCGAACCACCGCCGTTGGAAAAGAAGCCGAATTGATTGCTGAACTAAGCGAGGCTAGTTACTCAGTGAAACCAACCCGAGGCGCTGTTGACCCAGCTGATAAAAGTTATCCGTTGAGTACCAGTTTGAAGGTTGAGTTTTCGCCCGACAAAGCCGCTTTGGTAGAAGAGTTTAACAAACGTGCTCTCGAGTACCGCGAATCGCAAATGGCGGCTAGCAGTCAAGGGCCTGAGGGCAGCAAAGGTGAATTGAATAAGGGCTCTGAAGACGAAGCCAAGGAAGAAGCCAAGGAAGAAGCCAAGGAAGAAGAAGCTAAGGAAGAAGAAGCTAAGGAAGAAGAAGCTAAGGAAGAAGAAGCTAAGGAAGAAGAAGCTAAGGAAGA